>DASSEQ010000056.1:0-10411 GCA_035695245.1 Mycobacteriales bacterium
CGCCGTCCGGTTCGCAGCGACTTCCGAGTTCTTGAAGATCGACCGGATAGGTTGGTCGTGTGCGCTACATCCTCCTCGCTTTCGTCGCGGTCATCTTCCTGACCGGCTTGGTGTGGTGGGTGCTCTTCATCGTCAACGCGCTTCGCGGCAATCTCCGCCGACGCTGAACAGGTCGATGCGTCTGCAAGTCGCCGGCTCGGCCTGCCTCGTGCTGATGGTCGCCGGATGTAGCCACGGCACGAGCGGGCGCGCGCACCCGGACCTCGCCGGATTCCTGAGGTTGCCGGTCGCGACACCGACGGCGTGCGCCGGCAAGCAGGCCGGGACGACGGTCGGCCGCAAGTCGCCGTGGGTGGGCACGGTCGACGTCTCCGTCTACGTCTCGCTGAAGGCATCGGCTGCCGTCGTACAACAACTGGGCGACCAGCTGCGGTCGCTGCCGCCGGTCGAGACCATCTACTTCGAGTCGGCTGCCCAGGCCGTCGCCGAGTTCCAGCGGCTCTACACGTGCAGCGCGGACGTGCCGGCGAACACGTTGCCCCCGTCGTACCGGCTGGTCTTGAAAAAGATCACCCGACCCGCGCGCGATGACCTCGTCACGCAGATCCGCCGGCTCGATGGTGTCGACTCGGTGTCGTGCGACCCGTCGAGTCCCTGTCTGCCACCGGCTAGCCCGTGAGCCCGAGCTGGCGGCGGGCGACCTCCTCCACCTCGGACAGGCACGGCTCCTGCCCCCGAGACGCCGCGAGGGCGACGGCCGCAGTGCGCACCACGCGGATCACGTCGATGACCGGCACCTCCCCGGCCTCCTCCGACAGGCGAAGGGTCAGCACCAGGTAGGCGGTCGACGGGTGATCCCGATCGAGTTCCCGCGGCACGGGTTGCTGCACCCCCTGACGACGAAGGACGACGGCCCGGGACAGGGCAGGCCGGTGAAGTTCGGTGTCTTGAAAAGTTCGCCCGGCAGGCAACCGCTTCCTGCCTTTTCCTTAGGACAAGTTCGTGGAGTGAGGTTCGGTAACAACGGGTAGTCGGTCCGTCATGACCGTGCCTCGCCTGGACGACTCACCGATCCCACCGGTCTCGCCGGACCGCCGCCGGCGCGCCGCCATCGTCGTTTGCGGCCGTGCCGATGATCGCGATGCGGCCCGGCTGTTGCTGGAAGCGCTCGGCCTGCTCGACGACCCGGAGATCCGTCGCTAGTTCAGCCGCTCAGCGGTCGAGCACTCCGCGGGCACCCGCGCCACCGACGCGACCCCGCCGGCTGCCCGACATGATCGCGACGGCACCGGCGGACACGCCGATCTCGATGAGGATGGTCGCGAGGTGGTGCAGGCCGGCCGCGCGGCCGATGATGCCGCCGATGATCGAGCCGGCCCAACCGCAGCAGATCGTCGCCAGGACGCCGATGGACTGATGCCCGGGCACGATCAGGCGCCCGAGAGCCCCGAATATGGCGCCCACGATCGCGGTCCAGATCACCAGACCGATCGCCCAGCCGATCAAGGGCAGGACGACGAAGATGACGACGAGGACCGCGAAAACCGCGAAAATCACCATCTCAGCGTAGCCCTGCCCCTACGCTTCGCATATGGCCTTGACCCGTCGCGTGGCTGTGTTCTGCGCCACAACGGCCGTGGTCATTTCCGGACTTGCCGGACCTGCCACCGCAGACAACGCGACGCATCGGCTCCACCAGGCCAAGGCGCGCGCGGCAAAGCTGGATGCTGCAGCCAAGCGCCAGGCGGTGCAGATCCAGGGCGCGAGGACCAAGCTCGCCTCGCTCGACGCGCAGGCCAACCAGGCCCTGGCGGCACTGCAAGCCGCCGCGCAGTGGGCGGCCAAGATGCAGGCTGCGCAGCAGGCCGCGCAGTCGGTCGTCGCCGCCGCGACGCAGCGCACCGAGCAGGCGCGGGCCACCCTGGACCAGCTCGCCGCCAACGCCTACCGCACCCAGGCCGCCGGCGGCACCTTCGCGGCGACGCTCACCCTGATCCGCACCGGCGACCCGTCCAGCGTCGTCGAGGGCCTGAACCTGCTCGACCAGGTCGGCAAGACGCAGTCCCAGGCGCTCGACGACCTCCGCCTCGCGCAAGCCCAGCAGCAGCACGCCGAGCTGGCCGCCGCGCAGGCGACGGCGCTGGCCGTGCAGGCCGAGCAGGGAGCGCGCACGGCGAAGAACGAGGCTGACACGCTCGTCGCCCAGCAACAGAGCACGATCCAGACGCTCAACACCTTGCTCGCTCGGACCAAGGCCGCCGCCGCGGCCGAGCACCACACGGCTGCCGTGCTGGCGCACCAGATCGCCGCCGCCCGTGCCCGGGCGGCCGCGATCCGCCGGGCGCAAGAACTGGCCGCGCGCAACATGCCCGTGGCGGGCTGCGACGGGGCCAGCGTCGCCGGCTACCCCAACGGTGCCCTTCCGGTGGCGGCGCTGTGCCCGCTGTGGGGAGCACCCGGCGAGATGCTCCGCTCCGATGCTGCGGCCGCGTTCAACCGCATGAGCCGGGCGTTCAACGCCGTCTTCGGCGAGCCGCTCTGCGTCACCGCGTCCTACCGGACCTACCAGCATCAGGTGGAGCTCTACGCCTCGATGCCCGCGGGCTACGCCGCAGTGCCGGGCACGTCCAACCACGGCTGGGCGCTCGCGGTCGACCTCTGCGGCGGCATCCAGGTGGACAACTCCCCCGAGCACCAGTGGCTGCTGGACCACGCCGCCGAGTTCAACTGGTTCCACCCCGCATGGGCCATGCCGGGCGGCGCCGGGCCGCACGAGCCGTGGCACTGGGAGTACGCCGGCTGAAGCCGTGTTGCGCTAGTGCGCGCCGGCTTCATGCGTGGCGTGTCCGACCGGCTCCAGCTGGAAGGTCGAGTGCTCGACGTCGAAGTGCCCGGCGAGGCAGGCCTGGAGGTGGTCGAGCACGCGAGGCGCCCCGCCGTTGGAGAAGCAGTCGTCGGCGACGACCACGTGTGCCGAGACCGACGGGAGCCGCGAGCCTGACGTCCAGACGTGCAGGTCGTGTACGGCGACGACCTCTGCGGGCTCGAGCAAATGGCGGCGCAACTCGCCGAGATCGACGTGTTCCGGTGCCGCCTCCAGCAGGACCTTGCCCGACTCGCGGAGCAGCGCAACCGCCGACCGCACCATGAGCGCGACGACGAACAATGCCGCGACCGAGTCGGCCTGGTGCCAATGGATCACCACGACGAGCACACCGGCCACGATCGTCGCAGCGAAGGCAGCCGCGTCCGTCGCGACGTGCGCGAACGCGCCCGCGATGTTGAGCGACTCCCGGTCGGCCCGGGCGAGGACGAGCGTCGCGGCGACGTTGACAGCGAGCCCGATCGACGCGACGACGATCAGCGTTGCGCCGGCAACGCCGGACGGATGAATCAGCCGGCGGATCGCCTCGGCCAACACCACCGCCGAAACGACCAGCAACGTCACCGCGTTGACGGCAGCGGAGAGCACCTCGGCGCGAGCCAGACCGAACGTCCAGCGGCCACCGGGTGGCCGCTGGGCCAATCGAAGCGCGGCGATCGCCATGACCAGCGACAGGGAGTCGGTGAGCATGTGGCCCGCGTCCGCGAGCAGGGCCAGCGACGACGCGAAGAGGGCGGCGATCACCTCGGCGACCAGGAACGACGTGATCAGCGCGCAGGCGATCGCGAGCAAGCGAGCGTCGCGCTGCGGCTGAACCGTCACGCTCCGAGTATCGCGGGTGCGGCGGTCGCAGGATTGGGCTCGTCCTCGCCGAACTCTTTGTCGTGTGACGTCGCTGTCCCGCCGTGCGCTGCTCACGGGCGTCGCCGGCAGCGCGCTGGTTGCAGCGCTCCCCCGGTCGTTGTCACCGCTGCCGACGTCGTTGGCCGAAGCCCTTCGCCGGCCGGACTCGCGACCTGATCCGCATCGCCCGCCCGGCACCCCTGACCCGCGCATTCCGATCGAGCACGTCGTTGTCGTGATGATGGAGAACCACTCGTTCGACAACTACTTCGGGATGTTGCCGCTGCAGGGTCGTCGCGCGGCGGATGGTTTCCGCTTTGACCGGCGCGGTCTGCCGACGGCGATGAACCCGACCGCGACGGGCCGTCCGGTGCGGGCGTTCCGCATGCCGTCCTACTGCCAACCGGAGCACGAACCCGACCAGAGCTGGAACGGCACGCATCGCTCCGTCGACGGCGGCCGGATGGATGGCTTCGTCCGCGTCAGCGGCGACGTGGCGATGGGCTACTGGGACCGCGACGACATCCCGTTCTACTACTCGCTCGCCTCGACGTTCCCGCTCGCCAACCGCTGGTTCGCTTCGGCGCCTTGCCAGACCTATCCCAACCGTCGCTTCCTGCAGGCGGCCACGGCGTACGGCTTGGTGTCGTCCTCGCTGCCGGGTCCCAACGATCCTCCGCCACCCAACGGCACCATCTTCGATCGGCTCAACAGCTACAACATCTCGTGGACCAACTACTTCACCGACCTGCCGCAGGTCGCGATCATTCCGGACACGGTCAAGCGCAACCCGCAACACCTGCAACCGATCGCGAAGTTCTACGCCGACTGCGCAACGGGGCAGTTGCCGGCAGTGTCGTTCGTCGACCCCGACTTCGGACTCGCTGATGCGATCGGCGGCCGAGCCCCGGACGGCACGCCGGTCGAGACACTCGACGCGCAAGGACAAGACGAGGAGAACCCGCAGAACATTCGTTACGGCGAGCAGTTCGTCGCCCAGGTCGTCAACGCCGTCATGAGCTCACCCGCATGGCCGAAGACGTTGCTGCTGTGGGTCTACGACGAGCACGGCGGCTACTACGACCACGTGCCGTCGCCGCGCGCCGTCGCGCCGGACCGGATCAAGCCACAGCTGCAAGCCGGTGACGTGCGCGGCGGCTATGACATGTACGGCGTGCGCGTGCCCGCTGTCGTCGTGTCACCTTGGGCTCGACGTGACCATGTCTCCGGCGTCGTGCACGACCACACCTCCTTCCTCGCGTTCGTCGAGCGGAAGTGGAACCTGCCGGCGCTGACCTATCGCGATGCCAACGCGGCGCCGATGCTCGACTTCCTCGACTTCCGTCGTCCGGCGTTCTTGGAACCGCCGGCACTCGCGGCCGCGCCGCTCCCCTTCGGCGGCCGCGGTTGCACCACCGCGTCGCCGTAGCGGCACAGTGGTCGCATGCGCGACCAACCTCACGTGGGCGCACCAACGCGACAGGCCGCTGTGCTCACAGCCATTGTCGAACTCGCGACGTCGCTGCCGTGGATCGGCGCCATCGTGCTCGTCGGCTCGATGGCGGACGAAGAAGCCGACGCCTTGTCCGACATCGACCTGATCGTCGTCGTGCCTGAAGGCGCTTTTGCCGATGCCTGGGCCGGGCGCGACCAACTGGCGGCGACTGGCGCCCTGTACAGCTGGGACGAACGCCAGGACACCTCGCGCGATATCGGCGCGCACCGTTGGCTGACCCCCGACATGGTGGTGGTCGAGGCGCTCCTCGCGACCGCGAGCAGCGGCGTGCGGCTGGCTCCGCCGTGGCAGCTGGTCTTCGGTGACGCCGCCGCTCCGGACCGTCTCGTGCAGCGCGCCGCGATCGAGCGATCCGAGCTGGCCCAGCGTGAGGGACACCCGGTCGAGACGGCGTACGACGCCCTCCGGGCCGCGGTGCGAGCGGCCGCCGCGACCGCCGGCTGAGCCGGGGTGACCTCATTGCACGGCATGTGCGAATATCGCTAGAACCCCACGGTGGAGGAGACGTCGAATGACCGCGTTGCTACCCGAGGCGAGTTCCGTCGACCTGTCCGACCTGGAGTTCTGGGCGCTGCCGCCGGAACAACGCGAAGCCGCGTTCGCCGCCCTTCGTCGCGACCGGCCGTTCGCGTTCTTCGAGGAGCCCGAAGTGCCCTTCATGGAGAAGGGGCCTGGCTACTACTCGATCGTGCGGCATGCCGACGTCGAGGCGGTCAGCAGCCAGCCGAAGCTGTTCTGCTCCGGGGAGGGTGCCACCTCGATCGTCAACCTTCCGGCCGAGCTCAACGAGTTCTACGGCTCGATGATCAGCATGGACGACCCGCGACACGCGAAGATTCGCCGGATCGTGAGCAAGGCGTTCACGCCGAAGATGCTCGAAGCCGTCGTCGACAGCGTCGAGCTGCTCTGCGAGGAGATCCTGGCCGACGCGCGCAAGGTTGCCGAGCAGGGCGACGGCACCTTCGATCTCGTCAAGCACATCAGCGCGCCGCTGCCGCTTCGCGTGATCTGCCGCATGATGGGCATCCACGACGAGGACGCGCCGGTCGTCCTCGAGCAGACCAACTTCATCCTCTCCGGCGGTGACGAGGAGTTCATCACCGACGAGAGCCAAGCGATGATGCAGATCATCCAGGCCGGCCAGACCCTCGCCGGGATCATGGAGCGGCTGGCCGAAGAGCGCCGGGAAACGGCCACCGACGACCTCACGAGCGCGCTGGTGCGCACCGAGGTCGACGGCGAGAAGCTGTCCTACCAGGAGATCGCGTCGTTCTTCATCCTGCTCTGCGTCGCCGGCAACGAGACGACGCGCACGGCGATCAGCCACGGCGTCTTTGCGATGCATCAGTTCCCCGAGCAGAAGGCCCGGTGGATGGCCGACCCGTCGCTGGAGAAGTCAGCCGTCGAGGAGGTCGTTCGCTGGGCGTCGCCGGTGATCTGGATGCGACGCACCGCCACCCAGGACACCGAGGTCAACGGCCACCAGTTCAAGGCCGGCGACAAGATGATCATGTTCTACAACTCGGCCAACCGGGACGAGAAGGCATTCAACGACCCGTTCACGTTCGACCTCGCCCGCCAACCGAATCCGCACTACGGCTTCGGAGCACCCGGCCCGCACTTCTGCCTCGGCGCCAACCTCGCCCGCCGCGAGATCGCCGTCGCGTTCCGGCAGATCTTCGAGAAGATGCCGGACCTCGAGGTCGTCGGCGAGCCGGATCGGCTGAAGTCCTCGTTCATCAACGGCATCAAGCGGCTGCCGGTGCGGCTCGGGGGCGGCGCGTGAGCGAGGCACTCCGCGCCCACGTCGACGAACAGGTCTGCGTGGGCACCGGCATGTGCGAGGCAACAGCGCCAGACCTCTTCGAGGTCGGCGACGACGGCACGTCGCACGTCCTGCTCGAGGTGGTGCCACCCGAGCTCGTCGCTGCCGCCCGCAAAGCGGCGGAAGACTGCCCGACCAGAGCGTTGAGCGTCAGCGACGGTTAGTTCGACGGAGCGACGTTGGCCGACGGCAGCATCGTCCGACTGATGAGCTGCCAGTCGACTCCTCGACGCTGCCAGACGTCGGCGATCAGCCACTCGCCGTACAACCGCTCCGCCAGCTGCGTGCCTGTGTAGGTGACCGCCGCGGTCACCACCGCCATCGCTGGATGCACGAATGCATCCAGCGGCCGCGTGTCGATGCGCTCGAAGTCGCTGTCGTCGAGCATCCGCTGGATCCACTCGTCGCGGTCGAGGTGATCACGCACGCCGGCCAAGATGAAGTCGTCGTGTAACAACGTCTCGAGCACGTGGCGACGACGCGCCAGGACCTGCTCGTAGACGTAAGCAGTCAGCTGCCGGGCACCGCTGTCGTCCACGCCTCCGACCTTACCTGTAGCGCGCTAAACATCTGTCATCGGCGCTACGTTGTCGAAGTGATCGATACGGCGACCGTAGACGCGCTCTACCGCTTTCCGGTGAAGTCCATGCAAGGCGAGACCGTTGACCGGGTCGAGGTCGGCCAACGCGGCGTTGTCGGTGATCGAACCTTCTCGCTCGTCGACGTGGAAACCGCACAGATTGCCAGCTGCCACCACCCGGACAAGTGGGGTCAGCTGCTGCACTGTCGCGCGTCCTGGGAGCAGGACCGAGTCGTCATCAGCCTTCCCGACGACGACACCGTCACGACCGACCGCGACGGCGAACAGCGGCTGTCGCGGCTGTGCGGCCGGGAGGTGCGGTTCGTGCGCGAGGCGCCGGAAGGCGCGACGTATGAGCTCGTCATGGCCGACGTCCCCGAGCACTGGCCGGCACCGTTCGTCGAGCGTTCGCTCGGCATCAACGGTCCGGCTGCTGGACGCGTCGCAAAGCTCGGTGTCGCCGTTGCTGCGCCCGCTGGTTCGCTCGTCGACGTGTCACCGGTGCATCTGGTCGCGACGTCTTCGCTCGCTGCCCTGGCTGCCGGCGGCGGAGACACCGACGTACGACGGTTCCGTGCGAACGTCGTCGTCGACACCGGATCGCAGGCCGAGTTCGTCGAAGCCGACTGGAACGCTCGCCAGATCACGGTTGGCGGCGCCATGTTGACGGTCGTGATGCCGACGATGCGTTGTCTCGTGCCGACACTCGCGCAACGCGGTCTCGAGCGGCATCGCGACACGTTGGTCGCGCTGACGCGTGACAACCGGGTCGAGTTCGGTCCCGGCCGCTGGGCGAGCCTCGGCTCCTACGCGTCGGTGTCGACTCCTGGGATGGTCGAGGTCGGCGATCCCGTGCGCGTGACCTGAGCGGGCCTCGGGGCTCGTCGCCGGGTCAGGCCGACTTCTTGCGCGGGGCGCGACGTTTGGGCGGTGCGGTCGCGTGGTCGGAGCGCTGGATCGCGGCGTCCGTGGTGCCGAGATAGCTCGCAACGACGCGCGGGTCCTTGATGACGTCGGCCGGGCGACCCTGCGCGATGACGCGACCGGATTCCATCGCATAAAGCCGGTCGGCAAGGCTCGTCACCAGCGGCATGTCGTGCTCGATGAGAAGCACGGCAAAGCCGAGCATCTCCTTGAGCCGCTGCAACATCGGGCCGAAGGCTTCGGTTTCACGTTGCGCGATGCCGGCGGTCGGCTCGTCGAGAAGCAGCAGCTTCGGTTGCTGCGCGACGATGCACGCGAGGTCGACGATGCGTCGGGTGCCGGTCGACAGCTCTCCCGCCCTCTTCTCGGCGAACGCCTGCAGGCCCATCAGCTCGACGAGCTCATCAGCCGTATGGCTCTTGGCGCGCTCGTTCGGTACGGCGAGGCCGAACAACCCGGCGAGCAACCCTGTCGGCGCATGCCGCTCGAGCGCAACCATCAGCGTCTCGAGCACGGTGAGCCCGGGATAGAGCCGCGCGTCCTGGAAGCTGCGGCCGAGACCGACGTAAGGCCGCAGGTCCGGCGCGAGCCGCGTCACGTCGCTGCCGAAGACAGTGATCGTGCCTGACGTCGGGCGCACATAGCCGGAGACGCAGTCCATGAGGGTGGTCTTGCCGGCACCGTTGGAGCCGATCAGGCCGACCGTCTCGCCGGGGCCGACCTCGAGCGAAACCGAGTCGACAGCATGCACGCCACCGAAACGCACGGTCAGCAGCTCGACAACCAACGGCAGCTCGGCGGTGCGTTCGGTCGCCAGCGATTCGTCCAACAGCGAGGTCATCGCAGCGGCACCGCCGTGCGCCCGCGCGCCACTGCCCACAGCTCGCGCAACGGCGGGACGATCCGAGGCGGCCTCGGCAACCCGTCGACGCGGCGCAGCACTCGCGTCACGACGACGTCGCGCACGTCGTAGACGAGACCGGCGATTCCTCGCGGCATGAAGAGAAGCACGAACAGGCCGCCGGCACCGCCGACGAGGAACTGGATGAACTGGCTGGCCTGGCTGCCACGGAACAGAACCGGCACACCGAAGACGGCGAATGCCCCGAGCAACGCGCCGGGGATGGACCCGAGACCACCGATGACGGCCATCGTCACCATGGTGAAGCTGTTGTCCGGAGCGAAGTTGGTCGACACATAGCGCTGCTGCGCGTAGGCGTAGACGACGCCGGCACAGGCGGCAATGAAACCGGCAATGGCAAACGCAACGAGCCTCGCTCCGGTTGCGGAGATTCCACTGGAGCGAGCTGCTTTGTCGTTGTCACGCACGGCGATCAACATCCGACCAGGACCGGAGTTGCGGAAGTTGCGGACGAGCAGAGTCGCGATGACGACGAGCGTGAGCCCGAACCAGTAGACCGCGCGTTCACTGTGCAACCGAGCCGGACGCGGCAGGAACACGCCCGCAGGATCGCCGACGATCCACGACTGCTGGAACAAGAAGCCCTGAGCCAGCACCGCGAATGCGAGGGTTGTCACGGCGAGGAACAGTCCCTGGATCCGGATCGCGGGCAGCCCGACGATGACGGCCACGGCGGCGCCGATCAGGCCGGCGACGATCGTGATCGCCCACCACTCGAAACCATGAGCGGCGAGCCGTTCGGCTGCATAGGCGCCGACGCCGACCAGCGCGAACTGCCCCAGCGAGACCTGGCCGCCCCACCCGGTGAGCAGGCAGAGCGACAGCCCGACGAGGGCATAGGCGGTGACCAGGGTCAGCAGGAACGTCTTGGCGCTCGTGTTGAGCCCGAAGACCGGAATGAGCGGCGCCAGCACCGC
>DASSEQ010000057.1:0-3794 GCA_035695245.1 Mycobacteriales bacterium
GCGAGCAACAGCACCTACAAGATCGTCACCGGCGGCCAGCCGGACAGCCCGACGTTCACCTGGAGCGACGTCTCGTCGCCCGCCTCCCAGTTCAACCTTGACCCCATCCTCGCGACCAACTCGCAGACCGGCAGCACGCTCGCCGGCGGCGACGACGGTGCCTGCGCCGTGATGAGCCTCACCCACGACGACGGCGGCACCTGGGTCCCGACGTTGCCGTGCCCGATCGCCGCCGATCACCCCACGGTCGGCCTCGGGCCGTTCGTCTCGCCGGCACCGGTCGACGCGGTCGGCACCGAAGCGGGCTTCTTCTGTCAGCAGCCGATTCTCAACGCGGCGCCGGACGAGTGCTCCTACAGCCACAACGGCGGCGTCACCTGGCAGCCGAGCGTGCCCGACTCCTCGGGTGTCTGCACCTCGCTGTTCGGCCACGTGAAGATCGGCTCCGACGGTGTCGCCTACATTCCGAACGCCAACTGCTCGGGGCAGGTCGGCGGCCTCATCACGACCGACAGCGGCCAGACACTCGGCCACTATGTGATCCCCGGCAGTGCGACGCCGAAGGACGGTTTCGACCCGAGCGTCGCCGTCGACAGCAACAAGCGCGTCTACGAGTCGTGGTCGGCCACGCAACCCAACGGTGACTACCACCCGGTCATCACCTGGTCGGATGACCAGGGCAAGACCTGGGCGCCGATCGTCGACCTCGCCGGCACGACGTCACCTGGCATCACCGCCGCCACCTTCGAGTCGGCGGTCGCCGGCGACAGCGGCCGTGCCGCCGTTGCCTACCTCGGCACTACGACGCCGACCAACGGTGCGGACCCCTTCGCGAGCGGATTCGTCGGAGTGTGGAACCTCTACATCTCCTTCACCTATGACGGCGGAGCCACCTGGCAGACCGTGCAGGCGACGACCAACCCGGTGCAGATCGGCGAGATCGACGCAGGCGGCACCAACACGACCGGCCAGCGCAACCTGCTCGACTTCATGGACGCCTCGCTGACCAAGGACGGCCGCGTCGTCGTCGCCTACGCCGACGGCTGCATCAACGCCTGCAACGCCAACAGCACGCCGGCGGCGTCGATGGACTCCTACGCGACGATCGCCTACCAGACGACCGGCGAGGGCATGTTCTCCCAGTTCGACACCGCCGCCCCGGTCACTGCGCCCGCCGCACCGGCGCTTGCGTCGACGACGCCGACGAACGGCACTGTCGGCCTCAACTGGAGCGCACCCAGCGACGGCGGCGCCCCGATCGCGAGCTACGAGGTTTATCGAGGCGCCACAGCCGGCACGGAGACGGCCTACGCGACCGTCACCGCCGGGACGTCGTACGTCGACTCCAGCGTCACGCCGGGATCGACGTACTTCTACCGCGTCGCGGCCACCAACTCTGCCGGCACCGGGTCGCTCTCCAACGAGGTCAGCGCGACGCCCACGACGACGCCGGGCGCCGCCACGCTGACCGGGACGGCCGGCAAGGGCGCGGTGACACTGTCGTGGTCGACGCCGGCCAATGGCGGCACCGCGATCACGGGCTACTCGATCTACCGCGGCACGTCGCCCGGCAGCGAGACACTGATCCAGACGATCAGCAACGGCACGTCGTACGTCGACAACACCGTCTCTGGTGGCACGACCTACTACTACACGGTGGCCGCATCCAATGCCGACGGCACGGGCACGCAGTCGAACGAGGTCAAGGAAGCGGTCAAGGGCAAGAAGTAGGACGCGTCTGCGGCCGCAGAGGGGGCGGGAGGAGATAGCGGGCCCGCGGCGAATTCGTGCCTATGCGTGTTTCCCTGACGCCATGGCGCCTCGTGGCCGCCGCCGCCCTCGTCGCAGGTTCGGTGACAGGTGGTGTCTCGCTTGCCGCCACCTCCAGCCCCGGCGTCAACGCGGGTCACCCCTACCCCTCCAACGCCCCGACTCCGGACATCCGCTGCGACAAGGGGTCGATGCCCGAGAAGGAGCAGGGGCGCGCGCCGCTGGCCGACTACAACGACGGCCGGGCCGCGAAGGGCTACTACTGCAACGCGCGTGAAATCTCGCAGTTCGGCGCCAGCGGTGGCTACCGCGTCGAGCGCTACGTCGACAACCACGGACACGTCTGCGCCTACTGGGACTCGACCCTTCTCTTCCCGACGGACCTGTCCAACCAGGGCACCGAGGGGCCCGGCACCTACGTGCTCGACATGACCAACCCGGCCCGTCCGGTGCTGACGGACACGCTCAAGACGCCGGCGATGATGTCGCCGCACGAGTCGCTCCGGCTCAACCAGAAGCGCGGCCTCCTCGTCGCCGACATGGGCTACCCGTCGTTCCAGCCGGGCTTCGTCGACGTGTACGACGTCACGCAGGACTGCCGGCACCCCGTGCTCGAGTCGTCATCACCGGTTGGCGTGTTCGGGCACGAAAGCGGGTTCGCGCCAGACGGCAAGACGTTCTATGTCGACAACCCGAGCGGCAGCTTGGTCGCCGTCGACCTCACCGACCCGACGATGCCGAAGATTCTCTACACGAACTTCAACATCAAGCCGCACGGCGTCTCGCTGTCCGACGACGGCAAGACGCTCTTCATGGCCGACCTCGGCAGCGACCACGGCCTGACCATCCTCGATGTCAGCCAGATCCAGGACCGCAAGCCCAACCCCCAGGTGAAGCAACTCGCACACCTGACCTGGCCCAACATCAGCATCCCGCAGAACGCGACGCCCTTCGTCGAAGGCAAGCACCACTACCTGCTCGAAACCGATGAGTTCGGTGGCGGCAACGCCTCGTCAGGCCAGGTCGGCGCAGCTCGCATCATCAACATCGACAACCTGCGCCATCCGTACGTCGAGTCGAACCTGCGCTTGGCCGTCAACAACCACACCGGCGACACGACCGACCCGGGCGACAGCCACGTGCTGCAGGGCTACCAGGCGCACTACTGCTCGCTGCCGAGCCGGGTCGACCCCAACATCGTCGCGTGCTCGTTCATCATGTCCGGGCTCCGCGTGTTCGACGTGCGCGACCCGGCGCATCCGCGCGAGGTCGCCTACTTCAACAAGCCCGTGCTGCCGCAGACAACCGCCTACAAGCAAGGCTCGTTCGCGATGTCAGCTCCGGCGTACGACCCGGCCCGTCACGACATCTGGTACACCGACGGTGAAAGCGGCTTCTGGGTCGTGCATCTCACCGCGGGCACCGGCATCAAGTCCTTCGCCGCACGCTATTTCCTCCCCGGCAACTAACGCGACGCCGCAAGTGATTGCGCGGGGGAGTCAGACGGCTTTGGGGTTGCCTTCCTGGGGTTCGCGCGGGAAAGCGACTGCCGACTCGGCCCGCCAGTGCACGGGGTAGGCATCGCGCGCTTCTGACATGCCCTTGAGCAGGACGGACTGCGCCGGGTCGAACGCGAACTCGCGGCTGCCGCCGGCGAGCTCGCGCGCAACCGACGAGACCAGGATCTGATCCGGCCCGGCCGCGTCGGCCAGACGGCTCGCGATGATGACCGCGCCGCCGACGAAGTCGTCACCGTCGTGCACGACGTCGCCCGCGTGGATGCCGATGTGCACGCGGATCTCCTCACCGGCCGTGATCGCGTTGCGGTCGGCGAGGCTCTGCTGCAGAGCGATCGCGCATCGGACGGCTCGCGCGGCGCTGTTGAACGCGACCATGAATCCGTCGCCGTTGGACTTCACCTCGCGACCGCCGTACGCATTGATGTGCGTGCGCACGATCTCGTTGTGTTCGCGAAGCAGCTCGTGTGCGCCCTTGTCGCCGAGCCGCTCGGTGATCCCGGTGTA
>DASSEQ010000058.1:0-2900 GCA_035695245.1 Mycobacteriales bacterium
GGTGCCGGTCGAACCGTTGGGTGTCGTGAAGCGGACGACCGCCGCCTTGCGAGCGGTGGTCCGGCCGAAGAGGAAGAGCCTTCCGCTCGGCCC
This sequence comes from Mycobacteriales bacterium, assembly GCA_035695245.1. Taxonomy (GTDB): domain Bacteria; phylum Actinomycetota; class Actinomycetes; order JAFAQI01; family JAFAQI01; genus DASSEQ01. The sequence goes on from DASSEQ010000058.1 coordinate 94, forward strand.
GGGGTGAGCGGTGGCCTCGACGAAGTGGTGATCCGGCCCGGCGCAATCGCCGCCTTCGCCGTGAGGGCCGGGGTGGTAGCCGGGCGTCACGAGCAGGATGCAGTAGCCGCCCTGCTTGTTCGTCGTGGCGTAGAGCTTGTAGGCGCCGTCGCGGGCCACGAGCACCGCCCGACCGGGCCGCGGATTGAAGCCGAGCTGCGGGGCGTAGCTGCCGAAGTCGGCCTTGACGTTCGCAGGCGCAGGCGACCCGATGAGCCACCCACTTGCCGCGAGTGCCGCGCCGACGATGCCGCCTGCGACGGTGAGCGCGCTCGTGAGGAGCACGAGCCGGCGCCGCAGGCGCGCCCGGCTTCTCTGCCACCGCGCGGCCGCAGCGACGAGTTCGCCGCGGTAATCGGCAAGTGCGTCGTCGAGGTTCACGAGTCGCCTCCTTGGAGGAAGGCCTGCATCGCCCGCAGGCCGCGAGAGACACGTCGGCGCACGGCTGCTTCGCTTGTGCCCGCCGCGCTTGCGATCTCTGCGTAGTCGAGTTCGTTCACGACGCGCGCAGTCACAGCCGCCCGCTGCTCGGAGGGAAGCTGATTGAGAGCAAGGCCGAGCCGCTGCCGGAGCCGGCTCGCCTGGACCCGTGCCAGCGCTTCGGTTGCTTCGTCCGAGGTGACGGCGATACCGAGCCGTATGCGTGCCTTCGCGTCGACGGCCCGCCGTCGCTGCCAGTCCCGGAGCAGGTTGCGGCCGGTTACGACAAGCCATGGCCAAACCGAGCCGTCGGCGCCGGGCCGGACTCGGCGCCGGTGCACGATCAGCCGCGCGAAGACTTCTTGCGCGGCGTCGAGTGCGACGTCCTCATCCGCGCCTTCTTGCCTGAGATAGCGGACGAGCCGTAGCGCGTAACGGTCGTAGAGCGTGCCGACCGCCTGCGGTTCGCGTCGAAGCGCCCGCACCAGTTCGGCATCACTCCGGTCGCCCTCTCTCACTGCCCTGTAAACGAATAGCTCAAGGGGCTTGTGACAGTGATTCCCGGTCAGCGCATGGCTCGGCGGCCAAGACCGTGACATCGATCCAGTCGCTGACGGCGACCGAGAACTGACCGGTCATGGACACATCTTCACGCCGTACCCACGGTTGACCAGCTTTTTGCAGGGGTAGACGCCCCATTCCTGCGGCCGGAAGCGCTGCGTGTAGATCCTGTGTCCGCTGTGGTCGAGTGCCACGGCCGCGACGAGTCTGGTGCCACGCGTGTAATGCGCTGGGTTGATCTCGTGCAACACGAAGCCCTCGACCGGCGTCAGGCGCTCGCTTTCGCCGTTCTGGTAGCGGAGGACGACGGCGGCCACCTGCGGCTTCGCCTGGTCGAAAAGAAGGATTGGCGGTTCGGTGCTGCCGGAGATGCCACCGTTGAGGATCGGGAGCCGTGCGTCGAAGCGCGGAAGCACGCAGCCGCTTCCCCGGTTGTAGAGGAAGCAGATTCCGCCGCCCCTGTGTGGCATGACCCAGAGGTAGATCCGGTGCCTGTTCGTCGAACGGAAGCTGATGATCTTGCGGGCCCGGGCGGCGTTGTCGCTGCGCGGCAGCATGAACTTCGTTCCGTCGGCCAGCGTTTGTAGGACATCCTCGTCGGACTTCTTGGTCACCGGGAAGCTCTGCTTGCCGATCACCCTCCCGCTCGCGTCGAGCGCGACGATCGACCTGAGGGCGTCGGCGCGTGTCTGGTGCTTACGCGGCACGGGATAGATGAGGAAGCCGGCGTCGACCGGAGCGGAGACCCAGGTCACCGGGATCGTCGCTGTCGTTCCGTCGGCGAAGCGGGCCTCGACCGTCCGGGTCGCGCCGGTGCGGACCCAGCCCTGGACGAGGACCGCATAGTCGCCGCTGAACCAGTCCAGGCCGAGTGGCCCCATCGCCTTCGGCCCACCCTTCGGAGGAAGGCATCCCGCGCCGGAGTTCGTCCAGAGGTAACAGAAGCCGCCGCCCCGCGCGGGCGCGACGTAAAGCGTGTGGACAGCCGGGTGCCCAACGTGAGGGTGATTCACGTCGAAGCGCTCGGTGGTGATCTTCCGCGCCTGGCCGGGGATCGCCGCTGGGCTCATTCCACGCGGCGCCGAGACACTCTCGGCCCCGAACCAGTTCTTGATGTTCGCGGGCGCCGAGGGTGAGGTGAGGAAGTCGATGAACGTGCTGGGCCAGCCGAACGCTGCGGCCGTTGTCGCGGCCGTCAAGGCCGCAGCAACGGCCGCAAGTGCGACTCGCCTCGGCATCCGCCGCAGATAGGTGCGGCTCGGACGAGGCTCGCAAACGATTGGCCTGGCCTTCCCCAGGCGCGTGAGCACGTCGTTCCAGTCGCGGTCGTCGACAGGGTTCGCGACCGCGTCGAACCGCGCCTGGATCAGCAGGTCGACCGTCTCGATCATTGTCGGACTCCTTCTTCTTCCAGGATCGCAGCGAGCGCCTCCCTGGCCTGTGCGAGCGTTGCGGCGACCGTGCCTGCATCGATCTCCAGGACCTCCGCGATCGTCTGGTACGGCAGGTCGGCGAAGTGGCGCAGGAAGACGACCAGCCGCCGGCGCGGCGGCATTGCCTGTATCGCCGCTGCGAGAGCGAAGTCGCGCTCGGGCTCGATGAACTCTGCATCGACCGCGTCGAGCGAGATCTCGTCGTGGGGTCGGCGCTGCTCGAGCGCGGTGCGGAGGACGATCCGCCACACCCAGCCCTCCAGAGACCCACGGCCCGAGTACTGGCGGCTCGCCCGCAGCGCACGTGCAAAGCCCTCCTGCACGGCGTCGCGGGCGGTCTCGTGGCTGCCGGTC
>DASSEQ010000059.1:0-5809 GCA_035695245.1 Mycobacteriales bacterium
CTCGCGCCGTGGCTGCTCCAGGTGCTGCGCGACAACCCCAAGCTGATCGATTACCTACTCGACGGCTAACCCGAAGACAGGCGCGTGTGCGATGGCTACTCCTGTGGAGAACATCGACCGCGACCTAGCCTCCTGGCGGCAACAGTGGCTGACCGCCGTCATGGCCGAAAACCACGCCGCTGTGACGGCGGCGATGTCCCGCATAAACCTGCTACTCGACACCCGCCTCGAAGCCACACAAGCACGATGCAGCCAGCGATGATCGGCGCTGGGTTGAGCGCACAAGCATGGCAACACTGGCGGCACACAAAGAACCAGACCGATGCCCGGGTTCCGTAACGCTTCGAAAGGTTCCACCAAGCAGCGCGGCTACGGCCCAGCCCACCGAGCCGAACGCCGCCGCTGGGCCAAGATAGTCGACCGCGGCGAAGCGTTCTGCCAGCAAGGCATCCCCGGCAACGGCTCTAGCGGAACCTGCCTACATAAGACCCGCTGGATCCAACCCGGCAGCCGCTGGTGCCTCGGCCACACCGACAACCGCGCCACATGGATCGGCCCAGTACACGCACTGTGCAACCAGCGCGACGCCGCAGCACGAGGCGGAACCGCAGCACTACGTGCACGACACAGCCGCAAACGACGAACCCCCACACGCACATGGCAGTCCCGCAACTGGTGACAACACCACCATTTGCGAGATACCCGGGGGCTATCCAACTTGATCAACGACCGGCCAACGACCCGCCAGTTTTTTGGCCATACCCCCCCGCGCCACGGATGGTGACGTGACATGTCGGTTGAGCGTCCTTGCGACGTGTGTGGGGAGTTTTACGAGGCGCGTCGGCCGAATTCTCGGTTCTGTTCGGCGGTTTGTCGTCAGCGGAACGCGCGACGCGGCACCGAACCACCCGAAACGGACATAAGCGTGGTGGCGCCGGTCGGTGTGCTTGAAGCCGCCCGGTCAGGTGACCAGTTGGCTGCGCTGGTCGCGTTGCGGGACACGTTGGCGGCGCAGATCGACTCCAGCCGTGATCCGTTCGGGCTGCCGGCGCTCGCCGCTCGGCTGGTGCAGGTGTTGGAGCAGATCGCGAAGTTGCAGCCTCCGGTGCGGAAGGGGACGGCGCTCGATGAGCTTGCGCGTCGACGTTCCGCCCGTGGTGTCGCCTCGGGTTCGGCTGGTGCCGAAGGCGGTTCGCAGCGACGGTGAGGACGCGTCCTGGTTCGCGGCCCAGTACGGGTTGACGCTCGACGGGTGGCAGGACGCGTGCCTGTGCTCGTGGATGGGGCGCCGTAAGGACGGCCGGTGGTCTGCTGCGACGTGCGGGCTCGCTGTGGCGCGGCAGAACGGCAAGAACGGGATCATCGAGGTCCGCGAGCTGTTCGGCATGGTCGAACTGGGTGAGAAGTTCCTCCACTCCGCGCATGAGGTGAAGACGGCGCGGAAGGCGTTCAAGCGGATCAAGTGGTTCTTCGGTGAGCGGGCCAACGACCCGGGTGCCAGGTTCCCGGAGTTGAACGCGCTTGTCGTTGAGGTGCGGAACACGAACGGGCAAGAGGCCATCGTCCTGGCGAACGGCGGGTCGGTCGAGTTCGTCGCCCGCTCGTCCGGCTCCGGCCGCGGCTTCACCGTTGATGTTCTCGTTCTGGACGAGGCGCAGGACCTCACCGACGAGGAGTTGGAGGCGATGCTTCCGACGATCTCGGCCGCGCCGCTCGGGAACCCGCAAGTCATCCTCACCGGCACGCCGCCGGATGCGGAGAAGAACCAGACCGGGGAAGTTTTCGCTCGTGTCCGCAAGGACGGCGAGAACAGGCGTGACAAGCGGCTCGCGTGGGACGACTTCGGCGTTCCTGACGGCCCGTTGCCGGATGTCAACGACCGGGACCTGTGGTATCGGACGAACCCGGCGCTCGGCGGCAGGTTGAACATCGCCGAGGTCGAGCGTGAGCAGCGGCTCATGTCGCCTGAGGGGTTCGCTCGGGAACGTCTCGGCTGGTGGGGCATCGGCGCGGCGGAACCCGCCGAGGCTCTGGTGTCTCCGCGGCGCTGGGGCAACCTCGAGGACGAGCTCGCGACCATCGCGAAGGTTCGGGCGTTCTCGGTCGAGGTCACGAAGGACCGCAAGGGCGCGGCGATTGTCGCGGCCGGGCCGGTTGACGAGACACGGACCGGTGTCGAGGTGCTGCCCTGGTCCACCGACCCGGAAGCGGCGCGGCCGGACGGTATCGCGTGGGTGTTGGACCGGTGTCGGCAGTTGGACGCGACCCACGGACCGGCGCCGTTCGTCATCGACGCCGGCGGGCCGGCCGGGTCGCTGATCGCGCCGATGCAGCAGGCCGGGCTACAGGTCATCATCGCCGGGCTGAAAGAGATCACTGCGGCGACCGCGAAGTTCATCGACGCGGTAGCGGACGGCACCATCACGCACGGCCCGCAGGCCGAGTTGGATAACGCGGTTCGGCAGGCGAAGAAACGTCCGCTCGGTGATGGCGGGTGCGCGATCTCTCGGAAGCTTTCACCGGTCGATGTGACTGCGTTGATCGCGGTGACGCTGGCGCACTGGTATTCGGTCATGAACCGGGTACCTGAGGTGTGGTCGATCCGGGAAATGGTCGAACAACTACGACGAGAACAAGACCAGTCTGCCGAGGAGGCGACCCGTGCGTGATCGGCTCCTCAAGAAAGCGGTGCGTGACCGGTTCGTGGTCACGCTCAAGTCGGGGCAGGCGTTCGACGGGCTCCTGGACGAGTGGGACCACTCGCACTACCTGTTCGTGGACGCCCACGCGTTGACCGACGAGGGCGCACGCCAGCCCGTCAGCGTGCATGGCGAGTTGTGGGTGGACCGCGGGAACGTCGCCTACCTGCAGAAGCTCCCCAGGGCTGTCTCGTGATCATCACGCCTTCGGGTCGGGCGCACACGCCGACCGTTGAGAAGCGGTCAGGGATGATGGCGTCCTGGCCGAACGGGTGGGGTTGGAACGACCCGGCCGCGATCCCGCCGCCAGGCATGTACAACCAGCAGCGCGCCGGCGTGCCGGTCACGATCCACACCGCGCTGCAGGTCGACTCGGTGTTCACCGCGCTGCGGGTGTTGTCGAACGCGATCATCAAGCTCGGCAGCCCGCGGGCGTACACGATCAAGCTGGACGTCGACAACATGCCGTACCGGGCGTGGCTGGCTGATCAGCCGCCGGTCCTGTCGGGCACGTGGGGTCCGGGTTGTTTCCAGTACGACGGCACCGTCCGCACCGTCATGAGCCTCGGGTTGTTCGGTGAGGCGTTCTGGTACGTGCTGGAGCGCGACCAGATGCAGTATCCGTCCGCGCTGGAGGTGTTGAACCCGGCGTTCGTGGACATCCGCCGCGACGGGCAGGTGTTCTACGGGTCAGGTGCGGGGAAGGTGCCGCTCGACACCGACGACCTGATCCACATCCCGTTCCTGGCGATGCCCGGGGCGCAGCGCGGGTTGAACAGCATCGAGTATGCGGGGGTGGCGTTCGCGCTCGCGCTCGCCGCGATGGAGTACGGGCAGCGCTGGTTCGCGCAAGGCGCCAGCCCGTCCTACCTGCTGTCCACCGAGCAGAAGCTTGGGCAGGAGGAAGTGAAACGGATCGCGGAGAAGTTCCTCATCGAACACTCCGGTCTGCAAGCCGCCCACCTGCCGCTGGTCGTTGACTCGGGGTTGAAGGTCGACAAGATCCAGTCCACCCCGGACGAAGCCCAATACTTGAACACGCTGGAATACGCGCGCAGGGTGATCGCCGCATGGTTCGGGCTGCCCACCCACCTCGTCGGCGGCACCGCTGACGGCGGCGGCGTGTGGGGCGGCACCGTTGAGCAGCAGTCGATCCAGATGGTCGCCTACACGCTCTCCGGGTACGTGATCCGGCTCAACGAAGCGTATTCGTCGCTGCTGCCCGCAGGCGTCAACGCCGCGCTCGACGAGGAACAGTTGATCACCACCGACTCCGCGTCGCTGGCGAAGCTGATCCAGATGGAGCGGCTCGCCGGCGTGAAGACGGCGAACGAGATCCGGGTCAAGACGTTCCAACTGCCGCCGGCTGAGGGTGGCGACCTGCTGATCTCGCCGTTGAACAGCAACGCGTCCCCGCCGGTCGGCGCTGTCGACGCCGAGCTGATCGAAGACGCCGAGGACATCGCCGCGCCACCCGCACCAACCCCCGCCGCCTGACCAACATCTCGCACCTACCCCCGTCGAGAGGGGCTGTTTGCTGTGCCTCGAACTACCTGCCCGCCATCCGAGACGTGGCGTCGTCATGTCCGGCGTGACGCTGCCACCGGTTGCTGGGAATGGACAGGTTCGATCAACGCCAGCGGCTACGGGCGCAGCAACTACCCAACGAAGGGATCACTAGCTCACCGGACCGTTTACGCGGCGCTAGTGAGGCAGATCGATAGAGGCCAGCAACTCGACCACCTGTGCCGAAACACGCGGTGCGTCAACCCGGCGCATCTAGAGCCGGTCTCGGCGCGCGAGAACGTGCGCCGGTCGCTGCCTTTCAGACCTGAGCAACCGAAGCACGCAGCCTGCATCCGTGGCCACGCCTTCGACGACGCCAATACCTACGTGAAGACGAACGGGAAACGCACATGCCGTGCGTGCCACCGCGAACGAGCGCGCCGTAGCCGGGCGGAAAGGGGCTAGCGCATGCCTGCCATACCGGTCCATCACACCGACACGTCCGACGCGGCGTGGGACGGCGGTGCCGCTGAGAAGGCCCTCGACAAGACCCAGCCTGTTTCCGAATGGAAGTGGGAATACGCCTGGGAAGACAAGGGCGAGGTCGACCCCGACGCCGATGCCACCGACAAAGAGGACTTCAAGTTCCCGCACCACTTCGTCGAGGACGGTAAGCCTGCCGCCGCATCCACGAAGGCGTGCTCTTCGGCGATCGCGGTCCTGAACGGCGGCATGGGCGGTTCATCGATCCCTGACTCGGATCGGCAGGGGGTGTTTGACCACCTCGTCGCGCACTTGAAGGACGCCGGGGTGAAGGAGGCCGACCTGCCCGAGTTGAAGACCGGCAAGCCTTCCGCGCCTGCGGTGATTCCGGGTCGGCGGAAGCAGCGGCAGTCCCGCACTCTTTCCCCGGGTCGGGAGTTCCGCCGCTTCGCCGCCCACGGCCTCGAGGTGCGCTCCGCAGCGGACGGGTCGGACAGCATCGAGATCACCGGCTTCCCGATCATGTACGACACCCCGTACATGGTGTGTGACATGTTCGGCGAGTTCGAGGAAACCATGCACGCCGGGGTTGTGACGAACGTGCTGGCGGCGCAGCCGGATGTGCGGTTCCTGTTCAACCACGACGGCATGCCGCTGGCCCGCACGCTCGCCGGCACCCTGACCCTGAACGATACGGCGACCGCGTTGGGTATGACGGCGCGGCTGGATGCGCGGCAGCAGTTGGCGAACGATCTCGCGGTGGCGATCGAGCGTGGCGACGTGAACCAGATGTCGTGCGGGTTCATGGTCGGGATGGACACGTGGAACCCGGACTACACGCAGCGGGATATTTGGCGGCTGTCTGACCTGTTCGACGTTTCCGCGGTCACCTATCCGGCGTCGCCTACCACCTCGATCGAGTTGGCGTTGCGGTCGTTGATGGCTGCGCCGGTGGAGTCGCGTGCACGGCTGCGGTCGGTGTGGATGGCGGCCCGCGAAGCCCGCGAAGGCAAGGTTCTGTCTGCGGAGAATGCGGGGCTGTTGCAGCAGGCGTTGGATGCGCTGCACGAGGCCGACGACATCGACATTCCCGCCATCGTCACCAGCCTGCAGACCATCGA
>DASSEQ010000060.1:0-31041 GCA_035695245.1 Mycobacteriales bacterium
GCCTCGACCAGTGCCGAGCGGGTGCCGACGACTGTCCCGAAAGCCGTTGGTTGCGTGTAGGTCACCGGAGCCACCCTTCGCCGAATCGAGGACCCATTCACTCAGCCGCTACAACGATCGACCGGCGTCAAGGTCACTCACCCAGCGAGGGCGCGCCGCAAGAAGTCGACCTGCAGCAACAACAGGTTCTCGGCCACAACTTCCTGTGCCGCCATGTGGGTGACACCGGTGAGCGGAAGCACGGCGTGCTCCCGGCCCGACTCGGTCAGGCGCTGCGAGAGAAGCAGCGTGTGCGCGGAGACAACGTTGTCGTCGGCCAGCCCGTGGATGAGCAACAGCGGGCGGGTCAGGGTGTCCGCCACGTCGAGCAGCGAGTTGCGCGCATAGACGTCGGCCTGCTCTTGCGGCAGGCCGAGGTAGCGCTCGGTGTAGTGGGTGTCGTAGAGCCGCCAGTCGACGACCGGAGCGCCGGCGACCGCCGCCGAGAAGACGTCCGGGCGGCGCAAGACGGCCATCGCAGCGAGGTAACCACCGAAGGACCAGCCGCGAATCGCCACTCGGTCGAGGTCGAGTGCGGGTTCCTGTTCAGCGACCGCGTGCAACGCGTCGACCTGGTCGTCCAGCGTCGCGATGAAGTCACGGTGAATGGTGCGTTCCCAGTCGGGACCGCGTCCCGGGGTGCCACGCCCGTCGATGACCAAGACGGCGAAGCCGCGATCAGCCAGCCACTGCGGCTCCAACCACGATCCACGCGCTTGCAGCACTCGCTGACTGTGCGGCCCGCCGTAGGGGTCGAGCAGCACCGGCCACCTGTCTCCGGCCGAGTGTCCCGTCGGCAGGACGAGTCCGCAGCGCAGCCGACGTGCACCAACGGTCATCAGCCGCACGGCCGGCTCCATCCGGGGCGACTCCGCCACCGAACGCAGCACACGCGTCGCACCCGCGGAGCGCACCTCGTGCCGGCGTCCGGCGCGGTCGAGGGCGGCACTCGCGACGACCACGACCCCTCGCGCTGACACCGCGACGTGCACGCCGGGCTCCGAGGTGAGTGGCTCGACGCCGCCTGCCCTCGTCCACCGCAGCACGTGCACCTGGGTCGGGTCGTCGTACGACGCCGTGAACACCACCTCGCCGTCGGCTGCGCCCGCCACCGCGCGGACGTAATGCTCCGGCCCGGTGACCGCGTCGGCTCCGACACAAAGCCGTCGGGCGCCGCCTTCGTCGACGATTCGCACGACATCGTCGCCGCTCCAGCACGGCACGCCGTCGAACAGCTCGACCCAGACGGAGTCCTGGTCGTTGTAGAGCAGGGTCGTCGTGCCGCCGTCGACGTCGACCGACAACGTGCAGACCCGGCGCTGGTCGCGTGACTGCACCTGCACCAGCGGCTTGTGTCCAGGGGTCCAGGTGACGCGGGCGAGGTAGGGCAGCGCAGCGGCATCCCAGCCGATCTCTCGCCGGGTGCCGTCGAGCCGCACGTGGTGCAGCGAAACTGCGGCGTTGTCGGTGCCGGCCGCGGGATAGCGGACCGGGCGAGGGGCCCGATCCGGATGAGCCGGATCGGAGATCCACCAGGTGCGGACCGGTGACTCGTCCACGCGCGTCACCAGGAGCGACTCTCCGTCCGGGCTCCACCAAAAGCCGCGGGAGCGATTCATCTCCTCCGCCGCCGCGTGCTCGGCCTTTCCCCACGCGACGTTGACATCGTCGTCGCGAGCCAAGCAGCGGGGTTCGCCGCCGTCGACGTCGATCACCCACAGCGCCCGGGCGGAGACGTAGGCGACCCGTCGGCCGGTCGGGTCGAGCCGCGGGTCGTAGGCGTCGCCGGCTTCGGCAAGGATTCGCCGCGCACCGGTCGACACGTCGACGACGTGAAGATGCGAGTCAGCGGCGAAGACGACGACGTCGCCGGCGTCGGAGGCTGAGTAAGCGACCACGCCGAGGGCCCGCTCGCGCACCCGCTCCCTGCGCGCGCGCTCCTCTTCCGAAAGCTCCTCGTCGCCCCACGACGAGGGGTCGACGATCATCCGCTCGATGCCGTCGGGCAGCTCGACCGCCCACAACCCGGTGCGCGGGTCGGCGCCGGACAGGGCACGCAAAAACAGGAGCAGACGGCCCGCTGCGCACACCGTGAAGTCGCGGGGCTCGCCGAGGGTGAACCGGCGAGTCCGCGCCGAGTGGCGCGGGAAGCTGTCGGGGGAGGTCTCGGACTCGATCATCGGCGGCCACCTTACGGACGGCCGTCCTGGGTCCGTGCGGTTGCTGGCCAGATCGGCGGGGAACGTATCGGCCCACACCGATCCTGGAGGCATCAGTGACGTCCGGCGAAACCAGCGTGGCTCTCGTTCTCGACCTGGCGCGTCGGCTGGCGGAGGAGTACGACGCCGTGCCGCTGCCGATGGTGAGTCGAAGTGTCAAGGCGGCCACCGAGGCCACGACGCTGTTCGGCGAGGACGTCTCGGCATCCCTCGAGACCATCGAGCGCATCGCCCGCGAGGACCTGGCCGCGATCCAGGACGCGGCAAAGGAGTCAAGCCCCGTCTGAGGCTTACCGATGACTACTGGCGGGTAACCTAGAACTTGTTACTCACCGGTAGCCCGCCGGTAACGTCTCCTCAGGGGTGCAGGATGGGCCACTACAAGGCCAACCTCCGCGACATCGAGTTCAACCTGTTCGAGCTCTTCGACCGCGACCAGCTCCTCGGCACCGGCCTGTTCGCCGACATCGACAAGGACACCGTCCGCGCGGTCCTCGACGAGGTCCGCGCGCTGGCCGAGGGTCCGCTCGCCGAGTCCTTCGCCGACGCCGACCGGCACCCGCCGGTCTACGACCCCGAGGCCAAGACCGTCACGCTGCCGGAGTCCTTCAAGACCTCCTACCGCGCCATGGTCGACGCCGGTTGGGACCGACTGCCGCTGTCCACCGACCTCGGCGGCCCTGGCCTGCCCAGGTCCGTCGTCTGGGCGGCCAACGAGATGGTGCTCGGCGCCAACCCGGCGATCCACATGTACGCCGCAGGTCCCGCGTTCGCGCAGATCCTCCACCGGCTCGGCAACGACGACCAGAAAGCCCTCGCCCGCACCATGATCGATCGGCAGTGGGGCGCGACGATGGTTCTCACCGAGCCGGATGCCGGATCGGACGTCGGCGCCGGGCGCACCAAGGCGACGGAGCAACCCGACGGGACCTGGCACATCGAAGGCGTGAAGCGCTTCATCACGAGCGCCGAATGGGACGTCCCTGAGAACATCATCCATCTCGTCCTGGCCCGCCCGGTTGGTCATGGTCCCGGCACGAAGGGCTTGTCGCTCTTCGTCGTACCGAAGTTCCACTGCGACTGGGCCACCGGCGAGATCCGTGAACGCAACGGTGCGTATGTCACCAACGTCGAGAAGAAGATGGGACTCAAGGTCTCGGCCACATGTGAGGTGACCTTCGGCGACTCCGCCGGCGGCAATGGGCAACCAGCCGTCGGATGGCTCGTCGGCGACGTGCACAACGGCATTGCGCAGATGTTCGAGGTCATCGAGATGGCGCGCATGATGGTCGGCACGAAGGCGGTCGCCACGCTGTCCACCGGCTATCTCAACGCACTCGAGTTCGCCAAGAGCCGCGTGCAGGGTGCTGACCTCACGCAGATGACTGACAAGACCGCGCCGCGAGTCACGATCACGCATCATCCGGACGTGCGCCGCAGCTTGCTGCTGCAGAAGTCCTACACCGAAGGGCTCCGCGCGATGATGCTCTTTGCGGCGACGCAGCAAGATGATGTCGACATCGCCGCACACACCGGCGAGGACACAAGCGCCGCGGTGCGAATGAACGATCTGCTTCTCCCGCTCGTCAAAGGTGTCGGGTCCGAGCGGTCCTACGAACTGCTCGGCTCGCAGTCGTTGCAGACCCTTGGCGGCTCGGGTTTCTTGCAGGACTACCCGATCGAGCAATACATCCGCGACGCAAAGATCGACACCCTCTACGAGGGCACGACCGCGATCCAAGGCATGGACTTGTTCTTCCGCAAGATCGTGCGCGATCAAGGTCAGGCGTTGTCGGTGCTCATGGGCGACATCGCGTCGTTCGCCGAGTCAGAGGCCGGCAACGGGCAGCTGAAGAACGAACGCAAACTGCTGGCAACTGCTCACGACGACGTGCAGTCGATCGTCGCTGCGTTGGTCGCGGATCTCACTGCTGCCGGCGACGACCTTCGCAACCTCTACAAGGTCGGGCTCAACACGACGCGGTTGCTCCTCTGTCTCGGCGACCTCGTCGTCGGTTGGCTGCTGCTGCGCCAGGCCGACGTCGCGTTGTTGAAGTTGACCGAAGGTGCAGGCGGCAGAGACAAGGACTTCTACGAGGGCAAGGTGGCAGCGGCGAAGTTCTTCGCACAGACACGGCTGCCGCTTATCGCAGCGGAACGCGCGGTCGTCGAGGGAGCCAACCTCGAGATCATGGATATTCCGGAAAGCGCATTCTGACCGGTTCGCAACGGTAATCCTGTGCACCTGCACGGTTCGCTGGTCGCAGGCACGGGTATCACCCCGTCAGGTTGGCCGGTCGCCCAGCACCGGCCCAAAAACAGACAGGAGTGAGCCAGACATGGGCATCGGCGTCAGCATTTTCCTCATCGCTGTCGGCGCGATCCTCACCTTCGCCGTTCACGCGACTCTGTCGGGTGTGAGCATCCAGACCATCGGCGTGATTCTGATGGTCGTTGGCGCCATCGGTCTGCTCGTGACGATGCTGATCTGGGCTCCGCGACGTGGCGCCCGCGGTGGAGTTGTCGAAGAGCGCGTGTACGACGACCGTCCTGCTGCGTACTAGGCGAGTTCGAGCTTTACCAAGAAGAGCCGGCCCTTCGGGGCCGGCTCTTCGCGTGTCTCACGCCGGCCGGACGCTTTCCAGAACGCTCTTCCATTCATGCTCTGCGGCCGGGTTGCCCGCGGTCACCATGACCACCTCGTAGATCGCACCCTTGTAGGTGAACGCCAACACGTGACCCGGCTGGCTGTCGGCGGTGAAGTCCGCCGACAACATCGGGCCCACCGCGCCGGAGATCTCGTGCACGCTGGACGGATCGATGTTGACACCCGTCTGCACCGGAGACGACTGCAACCGCGCCTCGAGTTGGTCGAGCGTCTGCTCCGATGCTTCCTGCTGCTTGCTCATCAAGGCCATCGATGACCCGGACGGGCCGTCGATGACTTCGAGGCCACTCGCAATTTGCGCGGTGTCGACATGCCAACCGCCCGGCACATAGACCGAGACGCCGTCGAAGGTAGTCATCGTGCCGACGCCCGAGGTGGCAAGGACAGCGGCGATGGTGAGCACCCCGTTGAAGGCGGCGTGAGCCGACATCGAGGCGATCAGGCCACGCTTGCGCCAGATCGCGGCAAAGACGAGCCCCATGGCGGCGTAGTAACGGAGCGCCGAAGGATTGTGATGCCAGAACGCGAAGGCGATCGCACTGCTCCACACCGCGGCGGCGACGCCGTACTTGATCATCGTGCCGGCGCAGACGCCGCGGAAGATGGTCTCCTCGACGAGCGGGGCCAACATCGCCGTGGTGACGAGCGCAGCCATGATGCGAAGCGCTCCGCCGCCACCGACGAGCAGCGTGACGTTGGGGTCGCTGGCGAGATGCCCTGAGACGCCCGAGTTGACGGCAACGCCGAGCAGGCCGCCCACCGCGCCAAGCGGCGCACCCAGGAGGATCGCTCCGGGCACACTGCCGCGATGCCAGACGAGGCGCACCCGCTTGACCTGGACGAAGGCGATCACCGCGAGACCGAGCAGCACGTAGAAGCCGAGTGTGTAGACGAGAGCGCGACGGAGCGTGACGTCCAGGACATCGCTGGCGTGGAAGAACACGTGGCCGCTGTTGAGCATGAAGCCGGACAGCAGCACGGCGATGACGGTGACCGCCAACGCGAGCCGGGTGCTGAGTCCCGACTCCGACTCGTCGCCGGGCACGGCAGTCGGCACGACCGGCGCGGGCGGCGGTTGTGTCCACCCCTGTGGCGGCGGGGCAGCCGAAGGCGCGGGCGCGAAGAAGTCGAACCCGCTCCCGGCTAGGTCGGATGACACCTGCCCTTATCGGCAGGGATCAACGCACCCTTGATCTCAGCTCCAGGCGAGGAACAGTGTCGGGTCCGCCATGAGCGCAGCGACGTCGGCGATGAACTGCGAGCCGAGCTGACCGTCGACGATGCGGTGGTCGAACGACAGCGACAGCTGAGTCACCTTGCGCACAGCGATCTGACCCTCGTGCACCCACGGCATGTCGCGCACCGCGCCGAAGCACAGAATCGCCGACTCGCCGGGGTTGAGGATCGGCGTGCCGTTGTCGACGCCGAAAACTCCGACGTTGGTGATGGTGATGGTGCCGCCCTGCATGTCTGCCGGCGCCGTCCGCCCGTCCCGAGCGGTCGCGACGAGCTGCTGCAGCTCGCCGGCGAGCTCCGGCAACGTCAGCGCGTCGACGTCCTTGATGTTGGGCACGATCAGCCCGCGGGGGGTCGCCGCGGCAATGCCGAGGTTGACGTAGTCCTTGACCACGATCTCTTGCGCCGCGTCGTCCCATGTCGAGTTGATGAGCGGGTTTCGACGTACGGCGAGCAACAACGCCTTCGCCACGATCAACAGCGGGCTGACCCGGACGTCGGCGAAGTCCTTCGTGCCGCGCAGTCTCTCGACAAGCTCCATCATCGGGGTCACGTCGACAGTCGTGAAGATGGTGACGTGCGGCGCCGTGAATGCGCTGTCGACCATGGCCGACGCCATCATCTTGCGCACACCCTTGATCGGGATGCGCTGCTCTCTCGTTGCCGGGTCGAAGTCGACCGCTCGGCGAGGAGCAGCAGCGACCGGTTCCGGCGCTCCGCCGTCGGCCGCGGACTCGACATCGGCGCGGGTGATCGTGCCGCTCGGTCCGGTCCCGGAGATCACTCGCAGGTCGACGCCGAGGTCGCGCGCGAGCTTGCGCACCGGCGGCTTCGCGAGCACGTGCACTTCGGTGGCGAGCGCCGCCGCGCGAGCACCTACTCCGGCAGCAGACACGCGAGCGGGCTGGGGCTTGGGCGCTGCACCCGCAGCCGGCTCAGAGGCAGCAGGCTCGACCGCAGCAACCTTCCGCGGACGTCGCGTCAGCTTGCCGCTCTTAGGCCCACTGCCGACGAGCACCTCGATCTTCTCTTCGCTACCTGCTTTCGGCGCAGGCGAGCCGATCATTCCCGGCTCATGGGGCACTTGGGGCACCATGTCCGCCTGCGCAGCGACCTTGGTCTGCGCCGGCGCGGCAATGCCTGCGTCGGTCGCGGTGCCGGACGGGTCCACGTCGAACGTGATGATGGGCGAGCCGACGTCGACGGTGTCGCCCTCGCTGTGGTGCAGCGCGGAGACGATTCCGGCGTACGGCGAGGGGATCTCGACCGCAGCCTTGGCGGTCTCCACCTCGACGATCGGCTGGTTGAGCTTGACGTCGTCGCCGGGTTGCACCAGCCACTTGAGGATCTCGCCCTCGGTCAAACCCTCGCCGAGGTCGGGCAGCTTGAAGTCCTTGAACGTCGGCATCCCGATATCCCTAGAAGGCGAGCGAGCGGTCGACGGCGTCGAGGATGCGATCGAGGTCGGGTAAGTAGTCCTCCTCGATCCGTGACGTCGGATACGGCGTGGAGAATCCGCAGACTCGAAGCACCGGCGCCTCGAGTGTGTAGAAGCAGCGCTCGGTGATGCGTGCCGCCACCTCGGCCGCCAGCGACGCGTAGACGGGCGTCTCGGCCACCACGATCGCGCGGCCGGTTTTTTGGACTGAGGCGATGACGGTGTCCCAGTCGATGGGCGAGAGCGCCCGCAGGTCGACGACCTCGAGATCGTGACCGTCGGACTCGGCCGCGTTGGCCGCCTCGAGACACGTCTTCACCGATGGGCCATACGTGATCAGCGTGGCAGTCGAGCCGGTGCGGGCGACGTTCGCCTGCCAGAGCGAGCGAGGCGCGCCGGCGGCCGCGTCCACATCTGCCTTGTCCCAGTAGCGCCGTTTCGGCTCGAAGAAGACGACCGGATCGTCACTCGCGACCGCCTGCTGCACCATCCAGTAGGCGTCGAGCGGGTTCGAGCACGCGACGACTTTGAGGCCGGGGGTGTGGCAGAAGTAGGACTCCGGCGACTCGCTGTGGTGCTCCACCGCACCGATGCCCCCGCCGAACGGGATGCGGATCGTGATCGGCAGCTTGACGTGCCCGGCCGACCGGTAGTGCATCTTTGCGACCTGGCTCACGATCTGGTCGAAGGCCGGGAAGACAAAGCCGTCGAACTGGATCTCACACACCGGTCGGAAACCGCGGATGGCAAGACCCACCGCGGTGCCGACAATGCCCGACTCTGCCAGCGGTGTGTCGATGACCCGGTCTTCGCCGAAGTCCTTTTGCAACCCGTCGGTGACGCGGAAGACGCCACCGAGGCGTCCGACGTCCTCGCCCATGATGAGGACCTTCGGGTCGTCCTCGAGTGCTTTGCGCAGGCCTTCGTTCAGCGCCTTGCCCAAGGTCAGAGTCGCCATGTCAGTGCACCGCCTCTTCGAACGAAGAGAGGTACGACGCAAGCTGTTCGCGTTCCTCGTCGAGCAACGACGACCCTCCGGCGTAGACGTGATCGAACAGCGAGATCGGGTCCGGATCGGGCAGGGTCAGGCAGCCTTCGCGGATGTGTGCGGCCAGCGCGTCGGCCTCACCGTCGATCTGCGCGAAGAAGTCGCCGTCGGCCATGCCACCGCGGGACAGGTATGCCTTCATCCGCTCGATCGGGTCCTTGAGCTTCCACGTCTCGAGCTCCGCCGCGAGCCGATAGCGGGTCGGGTCGTCGGACGTCGTGTGCGGACCCATGCGGTAGGTGAACGCTTCGATGAGAGTGGGGCCGCTGCCCTCGCGGGCCCGCGTGAGCGCGTCGCGGGCCACCGCGAGCACGGCCAGCACGTCGTTGCCGTCGACACGGACACCGGGGAAGCCGAAGCCTTGCGCACGCTGGTACAGCGGGATGCGGCTCTGCCGCTCGAGCGGCTCGGAGATCGCCCATTGGTTGTTCTGGCAGAAGAAGACGACCGGCGCCTGGAAAACGCTTGACCACACGAACGCCTCGTTGACGTCGCCCTGGCTGGAGGCACCGTCACCGAAGAAGGCCATGACCGCGCCGTCGGAGCCGTCGCGCTGCAGGCCCATCGCGTAGCCCGTGGCGTGCAGCGTCTGTGACCCGATGACGATCGTGTAGAGCTGGAAGCCCTTGTCGTAGGGGTTCCAGCCGCCCTGGTTCACCCCGCGGAAGAGACCGAGAAGCGTGACCGGGTCGACGCCCTTGCAGTAGGCGACGCCGTGTTCGCGGTAGGTCGGGAACGCGAAGTCTTGCGACTGCAGTGCACGTCCGGCGCCGACCTGCGCTGCCTCCTGGCCGAGCAGGCTGGCCCACAGGCCGAGCTCGCCCTGGCGTTGCAACGCCGTTGCCTCGGTGTCGATGCGGCGCACCATGACGAGGTCGCGATAAAGCTCCCGGTATTGGTCGACCGAGAGCTCGAGGGTGTAGTCGGGATGCTCGACCCGCTCCCCCTCTGGGGTGAGGAGCTGGACGAGCTCCGGTCCTTCCGAGGGTTGGACCGACTGAACAGCCATGTCTGCCATTCCTTGTCATCGCGCCGCGCTGCCGGGATCGCCGGACCGACGCCGCAGGTGGATGGCACCGGTAGGCGCCAACGCCATGGTCGCAGACAGATTCGTGCCGGTTCAAAACGCCAGGTCCGAGCGGTCGGCGCCGTGCGTCACCTGCGCCGAGAGCTCTCCTGCTTCCAGTGCTTGCCGTTCGCGCTGGGCCTGCCGTTGGATCGCTCCCGCGCGACTGCGGACGCACGCGGCACCGACTGCTGGCCGCCGGTGCTCGTGCTGCTCGGCGTCGACGGCGGCGACGCCGGCACGGCGGCGGGTGGGACGCTCTGAGCCGCCGGCTTCACCGGAGGGACCGCCTGCGTTGCGGGCGGCTGCACCGGCACCGTTGCGGGTGTCGTGGGCGTCGGCTTCGGGACGTTCGGCGTGGCCGGCGGGCTCACGACGATGAGCCCGGACCGCGGCGGCTCCACGACGACCGCGGGCGGCGCGACGCGACCGATGACGGCGCCTTTCCAGACGGACAGACCGGCCCCCACGACGAGGGCGAGCCCGACGGACGCGAGGAGTGCGAGCCCGGCCACGGCGGTCCAGACGGCCTGCGGCACGGCCGCTGCCCAGGCACGCGCGTGGAACATCGCGGGTCACGCTCCAGGGCCGTTCGGACGAGGCGGCGTACCGCCATTTGTAGCACTCAGTGTACTGGTTCGGCTACTCCACGTATACCAAGGCTGGGGTCTAAGGCCGGATATCACCGGGGATGTCGGGAACCCGGCGAGCGCGGAGCGTGACAAACGGCCACCGCGAGAGCCGTCGCGGGATTACTGTCCTCCAGTGGCCGTCTGGGTGATCTGGGTGATCCTCGCCGGCGCACTCGGGCTGGCCGAGCTGCACACGTTGACCCTCGTCCTCGGCATGCT
The DNA here is from genome assembly GCA_035695245.1 of Mycobacteriales bacterium. Classification (GTDB taxonomy): domain Bacteria; phylum Actinomycetota; class Actinomycetes; order JAFAQI01; family JAFAQI01; genus DASSEQ01. The sequence continues at coordinate 10,566 of DASSEQ010000060.1, forward strand.
CGCGATCGCCGCCCTCCCCGCGGCTGTGGTCGCCGGGCTCGGCGGCGACGCAGCTCTTCAGGTGCTGACCTTCGCCGGCGGGTCGGTCGTGCTGCTCGGCGTCGTACGTCCGGTGGCACGTCGGCATCGAAACTTGCCGGCTGGGTTGCGCACCGGTGCAGCAGCCCTGATCGGACAGCGCGGCACCGTCGTCACCGCCGTCGACAGCCACGACGGCCGCGTGCGGATCGGCGGCGAGGTCTGGTCGGCCCGGTTGTACGCCGACGAGGTCCCGGTGCCCGCCGGCCGCGACGTGGACGTCATCGCCATCGACGGCGCGACAGCGCTCGTCCTGCCGTTGCAAGGGGAGGTCTCGTGAGCGCCGGACTCATCGTCGGCATCGTCATCGCGGTTGTCGCCTTCGCCACGATCGCGCGGGCAGTGCGCATCGTGCCGCAGGCGACGGCCGGCATCATCGAGCGGCTAGGGCGCTATCAGCGCACATGCACGCCCGGACTGACCATCCTGACGCCGTTCATCGACCGGATGCGTCCACTGCTCGATCTTCGCGAGCAGGTGGTGAGCTTCCCGCCCCAACCGGTCATCACGCAGGACAACCTCGTGGTCAACATCGACACGGTCATCTACTTCACCATCACCGACGCGCGAGCGGCGACGTACGAGGTGGCGAACTACATCCAGGCGATCGAGCAGCTCACGGTGACGACATTGCGCAACGTCATCGGCGGTCTCGACCTCGAAGGCACATTGACGAGCCGCGACCAGATCAACGGCGCGCTTCGCGGCGTGCTCGACGAGGCCACCGGCAAGTGGGGGATCCGGGTCAACCGTGTCGAGATCAAGGCGATCGACCCGCCCGCGAGCGTCAAGGAGTCGATGGAAAAGCAGATGCGCGCCGATCGCGACAAGCGTGCCGCCATCCTCACCGCCGAAGGCACCAAGCAGTCCGCGATCCTGACCGCCGAGGGCGAGAAGCAGGCGGCGATCCTCACCGCGCAAGGCGAGCGCGAAGCCGCCATCCTTCGCGCGGAGGGTGAGGCAAAGGCGATCGCAACCGTCTTCAAAGCGATCCACGACGGCGCGCCCGATCCCGCCTTGCTCGCGTATCAATACCTGCAGACGTTGCCGCAGATCGCTGCGTCGGAGTCGTCCAAGGTCTGGGTCGTGCCGACCGAGCTCACCGCAGCACTGCAGGGATTGTCGACCGCTTTCGGTCCGAAGCCGCCGCCTCCACCGGCCCGCAAGAGCGCCGGATAGCGTCTGCGCGTGACGTTCGCGCAACAGCTGAAGGAGCGCATCGGCCGCGTCGGCATCTGGAGCGGTCAGCTCGACTTCTCACCTGCCGCCGTCGTGCGGGACGCCGCCAAGGAAGTCGAAGAGCTGGGTTACGGCGCACTGTGGACCGGCGAGGCCGTCGGCCGTGAGGTGCTGACGGCCGCGCAGATGCTGCTCGCCGCAACCGACTCGCTCGTTGTCGCGACCGGAATCGCGAACATCTGGGCCCGTGACGCGTTGGCGATGGCCGCCGGGCAGCTCGCACTCGGTGAGGGTTTCCCCGGCCGCTTCGTCCTCGGCATCGGTGTGTCACACAAACCGCTGCTCGATGTCCGCGGCCAGGACTATGGCAAGCCGCTCGCGATGATGCGTGCCTATCTCGATGCCATGGACCACGGCTACACGGTTTATCGAGCCGTCGCACCCGACCCGCGACCACCGCGTCTGCTCGCTGCTCTCGGCCCGAAGATGCTCGAGCTCGCCGGTTCTGCCGCGGACGGAGCCCACACCTACTTCGTCCCCCCCGAGCACACCGCAAGAGCGCGCGAGATCCTCGGCCCGGACAAGCTGCTCGTGCCGGAGCAGGTCTGTGTGCTGAGCGACGACCCGGCCGTTGCCCGTGAGATCGCCCGTCGCCATACGACGTCCTACCTCCGCCTGGCCAACTACACCAACAATCTCAAGCGGTTCGGCTTCGACGACGGCGACTTCACCGACGGCGGCAACGACCGCCTCGTCGACACGATCTGCGTATGGGGTGACGTTGATGCCATCGCCGGACGGGTCCGGGCGCATCTCGACGCCGGCGCCGATCATGTCGCCGTGCAAGTCCTCGTCGATGACCGGCGCGGGCTTCCATGCAAGGAGTGGGCCGAGCTGGCGCCGGCGCTGTTGGGTGTGTGACAGGAGACAGTGAGCAGCTATCTGAAGGCGACGGCCGTGAGCCGTCGCGAAGATGACATCTACGACGTCGACTTGGATCTCGGTTGGGCGATCGGGGGCAACCCGCACGGCGGCTATCTGATGGCCACCGTCGCGAAGGCGGCTGTCGACGCCGTCGGCGATCCGCATGCGTTGGCCGTCTCGACCCACTTCCTCCGGCCACCGTCTGGCGGCCCTGCCGAGGTGCGCGTCGAAGTGGTGAAGCGCGGACGCACCGCTTCCACGGCGCGGGCGACGTTGTGGCAGGACGGCAAAGCGCGACTCGACATGTTGCTCACGTCCGGCCGGTTGCCGACGGACGACCCGTCGTACGCCGCAAACCCGCTGCCTGACCTCTTGTCGCCGGAAGAGTGCCGGGCGCGACAAGAAACCGGAGCGACGATCGAGCTCGCCGATCACATCGACGTGCGCATCGATCCGCGCACGTCCCTCACCAACGGCGACGGGATCCCCGTCATCCGAGGCTGGATGGCGTTTCGCGACGGCACCGAGGTCGACGTGGAGTCGTTGCTGATCGCCGTCGACGTCGCACCCCCCACCGTCGCGCACCTCGGCTATCGAGGCTGGGCGCCGACGGTCGAGCTGTCATGCCTGCTGCGAGCCGAGCCGGCGCCCGGCTGGCTCGCGTTCGAAGCCAAAGCGACCCTGGTCAGAAGCGGCTGGTTCGACGAGGAGTCGGCGGTGTGGGACAGCACCGGACGCCTGGTTGCGCAGTCACGCCAGCTCGCCCTGGTCGGCGCCCCACCCCGCTGAGCCTTGCGCGACTTGTCGGCGCTAGCGCTCGAGGATGAGGTTGGCGACCAGACCGGTCCAGCCGGTTTGGTGCGAGGCACCGAGACCGGCGCCGGTGTCGCCGTGGAAGTACTCGTGAAACGGCACCAGGCCGTGCCAGCGGGGGTCGGTGCGCGGACGTTCCTGCGCGCCCCACACGGCGCGCTGACCCGCGGCGTCCGGCGTGAAGATGCCGACCAGGCGGCGCGCCAGCTCGTCGGCCGCCTCACGAAGCGTTGCCTGCCGGCCGGACCCGGTTGGAAGCTCGATGGTGAAGCTGTCGCCGACATAGGAGTGGAAACGACGCAGGGACCGGACGAGCAGGTAGTTGAGTGGCATCCACACCGGACCGCGCCAGTTGCTGTTGCCGCCGAACAGACCACTGCGTGACTCCGCCGGCTCGTAGTCCACTCGTCCGACGTAACCCTCGACGTCGATGTCGACCGGATGCTCGAGGTGATAGCGCGACAGCGCACGCAACCCGTGCGGAGAGAGGAACTCAGTCTCGTCGAACACTCGCGCCAGGATGCGGCGCAACTGGTCCGGCGTCACCACCGACAACAGCCGTCGATCGCCGGTGGTGGTGTGGGCAAACTCCAGACCACGACACCACTCTGGTTTGTTGTGCAGGAACCAGTGCATGCGCGAGGCAAACTCCGGGATGGCTTCCAGCAGCGAGTCCTCCAGCGAGAGCACCGCACAGAGCGGAAGCAGGCCCACCATCGATCGCACCCGCAGCGGCACGAGCGTCTCGTCATCGAGATGCAACAGGTCGTAGAAGAAACCGTCCTCGTCGTCCCACAACCCTTCCTCGACGATTGCCGTCGAGATGTAGGCGAAGTGCTCGAAGAACTTCGTCGCGACATCCACATAGGTCGGGTCGTGACGCGCAAGCGTGAGCGCCATCTCCAACAGGTCGAGGCAGTAGCGCGCCATCCACGAGGTCGCGTCGCTCTGCTCGAGATGTCCGGCGACCGGAAGCTGCGAGCGGTCGAACGGCCCGATGTTGTCGAGCCCGAGGAAGCCGCCCTCGAACACGTTGTTGCCTTCCTCGTCCTTACGGTTGACCCACCAGGTGAAGTTGATGAGCAGCTTGTGAAAGACCTTCTCCAGGAAGTCGAAGTCGCGACCGCCGTCGATCTCGAAGACGCGCATCGCCGCCCATGCATGCACCGGCGGGTTGGTGTCGGAGAAGTCCCACTCGTACGCCGGCAGCTGTCCGCTCGGATGCATGTACCACTCACGGCACAGCAGGACGAGCTGAGACTTCGCGAACGCCGGATCGACATGCGCAAACGTCACGCAGTGAAACGCGAGGTCCCACGCGGCATACCAGGGGTACTCCCACGCGTCCGGCATCGAGATGACGTCATGGTTGTTGAGGTGCCGCCAGCTGGAGTTGCGACCGCGCAAGCGCTCGGGCGGTGGTGTGGGCTGGCCAGGATCACCGCGCAGCCAGCGATCGACGTCATAGTGGAAGAACTGCTTGCCCCAGACCATGCCGGCTAGGGCCTGCCTTGCGACTGCACCCTCCTCGGCGGCCGCCTGCGGCGGCAACAAGGCGGCGTGGAACGCGTCTGCTTCACGTTCGCGGGTCGCGAGCATCCTGGTCCAGTCGGCCTTGAGGCTCGGCGAAAGGTTGCGCGCAGACAGGCGCAGCCGAATCGTTGCGCTGGAACCGGGCCGCACGGTCACGCTGTAGTGCAGCGCCCCTTTGGTGCCCACACCGACGGGGTTGACCGACGGTCGCCCCTGCACGATGTGATCGCCGATGCCGTCCTTCGGATACGGCGATGAGTTGGTGGCTCCGAACAGGAGCTTGTTGTTCGTCTCGTTGTCACACGTGAGCGAACGCGGCGCCCCGTCACCGGCGAGCACGAAGGTGCCCAATGTGCGATGTTCGGCTACCAGCCGATTTGTGTCAGCGCGCACCACTGGCTGAGGAACAGTTGCATCCCAAGCCCAGGTGTTGCGAAACCAGACCGTCGGCAACACGTGCAAGGTGTCCGCCACCGGCCCGGCGTTGTCGACAGTGACTCGAATGCAGACGTCGTCGATGTCGGCCTTGGCATAGTCGACGCTGATCGCCCAGTAGCCCTGGTCGAACACACCGGTGTCGAGCAGCTCGAACTCAGGCTGGTCGCGACCGCGCTTCGCGTTCTCCGTCCGGAGCTGTTCGTAGGGGAACGCCTGCTGCGGATAGTGATAGCGCCAGCTCAACCACGACGCGGTCGGGGTGGCATCGACGTACCACCAATAGTCCTTCGCGTCCTCGCCGTGGTTGCCCTCGGCGTTGGCCAACCCGAACGCCCGCTCCTTCAGGATCGGATCTCGGCCGTTCCAGAACGCGAAGGCGAAACACAGCCGTTGCTCTCGGTCACAAAGACCGCCGAGGCCGTCCTCGTTCCAGCGAAACGTACGGGATCGGGCATGGTCGAAGGGAAAGTAGGACCAGGCGTTGCCGTCAGGGCTGTAGTCCTCACGAACAGTGCCCCACGCCCGCTCGGCGAGATAGGGACCCCAGGCCCCCCAGTCGTTGCGGCCGGCGTCGGCATCGGCAAGGCGTCGCCCCTCCGCCGTCTCCTCGACCCCTCCCGGCATACGAGCAACTCAATCGCACCGCGACTGACAGACTCGCACGGGGTGTTGGAGCCGGGCGTTGTGCACGCGGACTCGCAGTTAATCTGGCCGCGATGACCACCTGGCCGGGCGACGATCCGACGGTGCCGGCGCCCGAGCCGATGCCCCACACCCTGCAAGCTGTCGCCGATGCAGCGAAGGGATTCCTGCCGCCGGATGAGGCCGCGGCCCTGTATGACGCCGCATGGGCGATGGCGCCGGCCGGTGTCGTCCTCGAGGTGGGCACCTACTGCGGCAAGTCCGCGACCTGGCTCGGAGCAGCGGCCGGCCGGCGCGGCGGCGTCGTCGTCACCGTCGACCACCACCGCGGCTCCGAGGAGAACCAGCCGGGTTGGGAGTGGCACGACCCCGAACTCATCGACCCAGATGTGGGCGTCATGGACACGCTGCCGTTCTTCCGGCGCACCACACACGCCGCCGCTCTGGAGGACGTCGTCGTTGCCGTCGTCGGGCGGTCGACGACCGTCGCCAAACTGTGGTCGACACCTCTCGCGATGCTCTTCATCGACGGCGGTCACGCGGTCGAGCACTGCATCAACGACTACACGCACTGGACTCCGTTCGTGCAACCCGGCGGCGTGCTCGCCATTCACGACGTGTTCGAGGACCCTGCCGATGGAGGGCAGGCGCCGCACGACCACATCTATCGACCCGCCGTGCGCGACGGCTTCGTCGAGGTGCGCCGGGTGGGATCGCTAAGGGTGCTGCGCCGCGGCTAGCGGCGTGCGGCGATCTCGCATCCGCAGGCCGAGTCAGGTAGGTCGGTCACAGTCGGGAGCGTCTCGCCCCGGAAGATGCCGCTGCCCGCGGTCGTGCCGGACAAGGCATCAACTGCCAGCACAACGGCGGCGGCAGTCCACGTGGTGTGCTCGTCCGGCCAGTTGATCCGCTCGTGGAACTGGTAGCCGGTCCAGTAGGAACCGTCCGGCTCACGCAGGTGCTGCATCTCGCGCAAGAGTGCCCGCGCCTCGGTTTCCTGTCCCACCGTGTCGAGCGCCAGGACGAGTTCGCAGGTCTCCGCCCCGGTCACCCACGGCTGGTCGTCGACGCAGCGAGCACCGAGACCGTCGACGACGAAGTCGTCCCAGCGCGCCGCCAGCCGTTCTCGACCGGCAGCGTTGCGCAGGGCGCCTCCCAGGACCGGGTAATACCAGTCCATCGAGTAGCGCGACTTGTCGAGAAAGCTCTCCGGGTGCGAGGTCAGCACGTGGGCAAGCCGGCCGGCGGCCAGCTCCCAGTCCGGTTGCGGATCCCCGACCCACTCGGCCAGGGCCAGCGCGCAGCGGATCGCCTGCAGCGTCGACGAGGAACCGGTCAGCAGCGCCTCGTCCGGCGCTGCGCCGGTCTCGGTGACCGACCAGCGGATCTCACCCCGCTCGGTCTGGTGACCCACCACGAAGTCGATCGCGCGCCGCACGGTCGGCCACATCCGCCACGCGAACCGCTCGTCGGCTGTGATCAACAGGTGGTGCCAGACACCGACGGCGACGTACGCGCACTGGTTGGTCTCGCGCAGCGCGTCGACGACTCGGCCGGCGACCACCTTGGCCGGCCAGGAGCCATCCGCGGCCTGGGTCCGACGAAGGTAGTCGTAGGCGCGTTCAGCAGCCGCACGTTCGCGGCCGGCCGACAACGCCATCGCGCACTCGACGTGGTCCCAAGGGTCGACATGCCCGCCGGTGAACCACGGGATCGCACCGGAACGCTCCTGTGCAGCCGCGATCGTGCGCGCCGTCGCGCGGATGTCCTCCGCGCGGAGCAGGCCGGGAAGGGCCGGGAGCTCAGGCCGCAGCACTGGCCGCTCCCGACACCGCGGCGGGCTTGTCGGCGTACATGACCAGGCTTTTGCCGAGCACCGGGTTCAGCGCTTGCTCGGCAGTGCGGGTCACCCAGGGCCGCCGCATGATGTCCCACACGAGGACGCGGTGGTACAAGCGCGACGGCACGCTCTCCTTGCCGAGGGCGCAGTTGAGCCACCAGTACGGCGAATGCAACGCGTGCGCGTGATGCGAAGAGCGCGGCAGCAACCCGGCGCCGCTCAACCGGTCCGCCAGCACGTCACCCTTGTAGATGCGCACGTGGCCGCCGGAGACCTCGTGGTATTCGCGGGACAGCGCCCAGCAGATTCGTTCCGGCCACCAACGGGGCACCGTTACCGCCACGCGGCCGCCCGGACGCACGACGCGGGCGATCTCGGCCATCGCCTGCTCGTCGGCCGGGATGTGCTCCAGCACCTCGCTCGCCATGACGACGTCGAAGGAGGCGTCCGGGAAGGGCAGCGAGAGCAGGTCTGCGCGCACCGCGCGAGCGATGAGACCGGCGGGCGCCTCGCCTTCGGCCTGCATCGCCCGGAACATCGCAGTGACCTGCTCGACTTCCTCGGCGCTCCGGTCGACGGCCACCACGTTGGCGCCGCGCCGGTAGGCCTCGAAGGCGTGGCGCCCGAAGCCGCAGCCGAGGTCGAGGACCTGCTCGCCCGGCTCGATGGGGAACTGGTCGAAGTCGACGGTCAGCATGCTGCTCCTGCAACGTTTCCGGCCGCGATCGCCTCGCGGTAGACCTCTGCGGTCGCTTCGGCGACCGCACGCCAGGTGAACCTGCTCTCGACCCGGCGCCGCCCGGCAGCGCCGAGCGCGCGGCGCCGAACCGGGTCGTCCAGGAGCCGGCCCAGGGCGCCGGCCAGATCCGAGGGGTTGCCCGGTTCGACCAGCTCGCCGCAGTCGCCGACCACCTCCGGCAACGCGCCGGCACGTGTCGCGACGAGCGGGGTCTCGCACGCCATGGCCTCGACGGCCGGGATCGAGAACCCTTCGTAGAGCGAGGGGACGACGGCCACTTCGGCCGAACCGAGCAGGCTCGCAAGCGCCTCGTCGGTCAAGCCGCTCACGAAGCGGACGTGATCGGCAATGCCGAGCTCGTCGACGCTTCGGGCCACCGGACCGTTCGGCTTGGGCTGTCCCACGACGACGAGTTCGACGTCGCGTTCGGTGCTGAGCTTCGCCACCGCCTCGAGGAGCACGCGGGCGCCCTTCATCGGGCTGTCCGAGCTGGCAACCGAAACGATTCGGCCGGGAACTCGGGGCGCGTCGGGTGCGGCGAAGGTGGTGGTGTCGACCCCGACGGGGATGACCGAGACCGCGGCGGAGGACACGCCGAACTCGCTGACGATGTCGCGGGCCGAGTTGTCCGAGACCGTGATGAGCCGCGGCAGCCGGCGGGCCACCCTCGCCTGCATCGCAGTGAAGGCATACCAGCGTCGAAGCGAGAGCTTCCGAAACATCGTCGTGGCCGCGGCCACCTCGACCCGTCGGTCGATGGTGATGGGGTGGTGGACGGTTGCCACCAGCGGCAGTCCGAGCCGGGCGAGCGCGAGCAGCCCGTAGCCGAGCGACTGGTTGTCGTGCACGAGGTCGTAGTCGCCCGCCCGCCGGGAAAGGGCCCGGGCGGCGCGCAGTGAGAAGGTCAGGGGTTCCGGAAAGCCACCCGTCCACATCGTGGCCACTTCGAGGGCGTCGATGGGGTCGCGCCACTCGCCGAGCGGCGGGGTGCGAAAGGGGTCGACGTCGCGGTAGAGGTCGAGGCTCGGCAACGGCCGCAGGTTGACCTCGCCGGAGGCTGTGCCGAGCGCAGGGCCGTCGAGTTCGGGATAGGGCTGGCCGGAGAAGACGTCGACGCAGTGCCCGAGCGCGGCCAGCTCGCGGGCCAGGTGTCGGATGTAGATGCCCTGACCACCACAATGCGGTTTGCTGCGGTAGGACAGCAACGCGATCCGCAGCGGTGTCACGGGCAACGTCCTTCGTTCTGATCGCTCGTGGTCGCCGCTGGGCGGCATCCGAACGGCGTTCGGGTGCGATAAATGCTAGATCGGCGCCGAGACGGCTTCGACGCCGAGGGCTCCGACAGAGAGGAAGGTGCGGTGACCGCCCTGCCGCCGGAGGAGCTGTTCACGCTCGCCGAACAGGTGCCCGGACTGACCGGACCGGACGGCCGCGGACCGGTGCTGATCGAGATGCTGGACGGGTTCGTCGACGCCGGCGGCGGCCGGCGGCTGGCACGGGAGCACCTGCTCGCAGCGGTGCCGTCGGTCGTCGTGGCCCGCTTCGACGTGGACCTGCTCTTCGACTATCGCGCCAGGCGACCACCGATGTTGTTCGCCCAGGACCATTGGTCGTCCTACGAGGCACCGCAGCTGGAGATCCGCGCGCTGCACGACGAACGCAACACGCCGCTGCTCCTGCTGCTCGGCGCCGAGCCGGACGTGATGTGGGGCCGGTTCGTCTCGGCCGTCGAGCTGCTGGTGCGGCGGCTCGGCGTGCGGCTCACCATCGGCACGAATGCGATCCCCATGGCGGTGCCGCACACCAGACCGGTCGGGCTGACCGCGCACGGCAGTCGCAAGGACCTGATCGCCGAGCACCCGGCCTGGGTCGGCACGGTGCAGGTGCCGGGCAGTGCGAGCGCACTGCTGGAGCATCGGTTGGGGGCCGCCGGCCTCGATGCTCTGGGCTTCGCCGTCCATGTGCCGCACTACCTCGCTCAGGCGGCCTACCCACCCGCCGCGGAGACGTTGCTCCGCACGATCGCTCGGGTGGCCGATCTTCAGGTCCCGCTGGCCGCGTTGGAGACCTCGTCTGCCGAAGCGATCTCCTCGGTCGACCAGCTGGTCGGGCAGTCAGACGAGCTGAGCGAGCTGGTGCGGACCCTCGAAGGCCAGTACGACGCCTTCGTCGCCGGCCGGAGCGGCGGCGGCGCGGACGAACCGACGCTGGCCGGCGGCGGGCCGCTGCCGAGCGCCGACGAGCTCGGCGCCGAGCTGGAGCGTTTCCTCGCCGATCAGTCGAAGGGCCGGGACGACCCCGGCGCCACCGGCGAACTCGGTTAGCTCGCCTGCATGTCGACGAAGCGCGAGTAGTGCAACTGCGAGGAGACGACGACGTCCTTGGTCTGCCCGTTGCGGTGCTTGGCCACGATGAGGTCCGCCTCGCCGGCTCGGGGTGACTCTCGCTCGTAAGCGTCCTCGCGGTGCAGCAGGATCACCATGTCGGCGTCCTGCTCGATGGCACCTGACTCGCGCAGGTCGGCCATCTGCGGTCGCTTGTCCTGGCGTTGCTCGGCGCCACGGTTGAGCTGGCTGATCGCCACCACCGGCACGTCGAGCTCTTTCGCCAACAGCTTCAACGACCGGCTCATCTCGGCTACTTCCTGCTGCCGGTTCTCCACGCGCTTGGGGCTGCTCATCAGCTGCAGGTAGTCGACGACGACGAGTTTCAGGTCGTGCCGCTGCTTGAGTCGGCGGGCCTTCGCCCGGATCTCCATCATCGACATGTTGGGTGAGTCGTCGATGAACATCGGTGCTTGCGCGATCTCGCCCATGCGCCGGGCGAGACGGTTCCAGTCTTGGTCGGTCATCTGACCGGTGCGCAGGTGCGACAACAGGATCTGGGCCTCGGCCGAGAGCAGGCGCATGGTGATCTCGCTGCGGCTCATCTCCAGCGAGAACAGCACCGAGGTCAGCTGGTTCTTGATCGAAGCAGCGCGCAGGAAATCCATGCCGATCGTCGATTTACCAAGGCCCGGACGGCCGGCGACCACAACGAGCTGTCCGGCATGCAAGCCGTTGGTGAGCTCGTCGAGCTCGCGGAATCCGGTCGGCACACCGTAGATCTCCGTGCCGCGGCTGCCCATCGCTTCGATCTCGTCGAAGGCTTGCTGCAGAACGTCCTCGAGGCGGATGTAGTCGTCACTCGTGCGACGTTCGGTGACGTCGTAGACGGCTTGTTGTGCGCGATCGACGATGTCGTCGACTTCGCCGCCCATGCCACTGGCTGCGCCGTAACCGAGCTGCACGATCTTGGTGCCGGCCTCGACCAGGCGGCGCAGGATCGCGCGCTCGCGCACGATCTCGGCGTAGTAGCCGGCGTTGGCGGCGGTCGGCACCGACGCAATCAGCGTGTGCAGGTAAGGCGCGCCGCCGATCTTCGCGAGAGTGCCGTCGCGGGTGAGCTCGGCCGCGACCGTGACCGGGTCGGCCGGCTCTCCCCGGCCGTAGAGATCGAGGATCGCGTCGTAGACCGTTTGGTGCGCCGGCCGGTAGAAGTCACCAGGCTTGAGCACCTCGACGACGTCGGCGATTGCATCCTTCGACAGCAGCATGGCGCCGAGCACGCACTGCTCGGCGGCGATGTCCTGCGGCGGCGTGCGGTCGAGGTCGACGCGACCCGGGTCGGCACCACCCGGCATCGCCACGACATCGGCAACGGTCACGGTGCGCGAACCCCCCTGGAGAATCTCTTCGGTCGCGAACAGTCTGGGCGCCGGCTACGACGTTTTCGAACTGTTGCTTCCACCGGGTCGCCAGTGCTGTGCGCGAGCCAGTGCACCGGGTGGGGACAACCGGGCGCATCGCTGTGCAGGCGTTGCGGAAAACCTGTGTACGACGCCGCCGCGCGACTCTGCGACACACCGCGTCACCTGGCCGGACGTCTATCCACCGCTCGTGGACAGAGAAAAGCGACGACTCGCCAACTGACAAGTCGCCGATACAGCGCAATACGCGTCGCGGCCGTGGGTCTCGCCGGCGATCGCACCGCGCCGCGTAGTCGTCGCTTCCGGTGCGGTTATGACTCCGGAGTGACCTCGACGTCGAGCTTCGCGACCACGTCGGTGTGCAGCCGCACCGACACCGTGTGCGTGCCGATCGTCTTGATATGCGCCGCCGGCAGTTCCACCCGTCGACGATCGAGGCTCGGGCCGCCGGCACGCTTCACGGCGTCGACCACGTCGCTCGCGGTCACCGAGCCGAACAGCCGGCCACCCTGACCCGCGCGCGTCGGCAGAGTCACCTTCAGAGCCGCCAGTTGCGCCGCGACCTCCTGGGCCTGGCCGAGATCGCGGATCTCGCGGACCTCACGGCCGCGGCGGATCTGGGCCACCTGCTTCTCGCCGCCTCGCGTCCAGTTGATCGCAAGCCCGCGCGGCACCAGGAAGTTGCGGCCGTAGCCGTCCTTGACTTCGACGATGTCGCCCGCGCCACCGAGACCGGTCACTTCTTGGGTGAGGATCAGCTTCATCGAAAGCCTCTCAGCGAGCGGTGCTCGTGTAGGGCAGCAGCGCCATCTCGCGGCTGTTCTTGACCGCGGTCGCGACGTCACGCTGATGCTGTGAGCAGTTGCCGGTGACCCGACGCGCGCGAATCTTGCCGCGGTCGGAGATGTATTTGCGCAGCAGCGCGGTGTCTTTGTAGTCGATGGCGGCCGCCTTGTCCTTGCAGAAGACGCACACCTTCTTCTTGGGCTTGCGCAGTGGTGCCTTAGCCATGTCTTTCAGCACTCCGTGTCAGTCGAAGAAAAGTCAAGAAAGTCAACGTGAGAATTGCGGCGTCAGAACGGGGGCTCGTCGCTGAACTCGCCGCCGCCGCCAGCAGGCGTCGACCAGGGATCGTCAGCCGGCGAGCTCCAACCGCCGCCCGCATTGCTGCTGCCGCCACCCTGCGCACCGCCGCCTGAATAGTTGCCACCACCACCGCCGCCCATGCCGCCGCTGCGTTGTGCGCGGGTGATCTTCGCGGTCGCGTTGCGCAGCGAGGGCCCGACCTCGTCGACCTCGACTTCGAAGACGGTGCGCTTCTCGCCTTCCTTGGTTTCGTAGCTGCGTTGCTTCAGCCGGCCTTGCACGATGACTCGCATGCCGCGCTGCAGCGACTCGGCGACGTTTTCGGCCGCCTGCCGCCAGACGTTGCACGTGAGGAAGAGGCTCTCGCCGTCTTTCCACTCGTTGGTCTGCTTGTCCAGGAAACGAGGGGTCGACGCCACCCGGAACTTCGCGACCGCGGCACCGCTCGGCGTGAACCGGAGCTCCGGGTCGTCGACGAGGTTGCCGATCAACGTGATGTTGGTGTCACCTGCGGCCACTGGTGCCTCCTACTTCGCGTCCGGGCGCAACACCTTGGTGCGCAGGACGGCCTCGTTGAGGTTGAGCTGTCGGTCCAGCTCTTTGACGGCGGCCGGCTCGGCGGTCACGTCCAGAACGGCGTAGATGCCTTCGACCTTGTGCTTGATCTCGTAAGCCAACCGTCGACGTCCCCACACGTCGACCTTCTCGACCGTGCCGCCGTCCTGGCGGATGACGCCGAGGAACTGGTCGAGGCTCGGGGCGATGGTGCGCTCCTCGAGCTCGGGATCGAGGATGACCATCAGCTCATAGCGACGCATGAAGGATGCGTCCTCCTTCGGACTCGGTAACCCCCTCGCGGGGGCGGCCACGGTCTATCCGTGGCAGGAGGTCGCTCACCGTGTGGCGAGCGCCGACCAGGCTAGCAGCGCTCGGCGAAGCGACGACCCGGGCGAGAGACTAGGACCTCGCACCGACGGAATGGGGTCTGTCCACAGGCTCGGCGAGGAGCACACGAAGCAACGCCCCGGCGGTGGCCACGATGGCGAGGGCCGCTAGTGCACCCGGCAGGCCGGTGCCACGGCCGGACGATGGCTGCAGCGGGCCACCCACCGCTGCAACCGGCGGTGACGACGGCGACGCGGTCGGCTGACCGGTGAGGAACGACGAGCTCGCCGGGGTCGGTGTGCCACTCGCGCGATGGGGTGTCGGCTTCGACTTCTTCGGCGCCGGCGCACTCGACCCGGCCGGTGCGGGCTGTGTGCGGGTCGTCGGAGTCGGAGCACTCGACGGTTGATGAGCGGGCACGGACTGCGACGTGTGGCGCGGGGTGGGACTCGGCGAGTGGGTGGGCGCGGAGCGGATGACGATGGTGCCGGAAGCGTTGCCTGCCGCCTCTCTGGCGACAACCGTCTGGGTCGCACCCGCAGGTGCGGCGGTGTAGTTGCTGCTGCCGGCGGTCTGGGAGAACGCCGGCACCGTTCGGTCATAGCTGCCGACCGAGAACCGCGCGGCGAAGATGGTCTGGTTGCTGAACTGCACGCACCCACCGTTGTCGACGGTGACCGACTGCGGTGAGAGCACCAGCGTGCCGGTGCTGTCTGCTTCCAAGGTCATGACCGCACAAGACGTGGCCGCGAAGGCAGCGCCTGACAACGCCGCGGCGACACCGGCGACGCTCAGACCGGCGGCGACCGGCGCGGCGAGGAGTGAGGATCGCAACCGCATGCGCACACCTCCCATGGTGCCGGAAGGATCAGCCAACCGATGCCGGTAACGGCATCACAGCGTCGATCCGTTCCGGATCCCAGCGATCCAGCGCGCCGTCCAGGATCCCGCCGGCGGGGTCGTCGAGGCCGTCGCGTCGTACGACGTCATGCTCCGGTCGCAGCACGTCCCTAACGACGAGTCCCATCACCCACAACAACGCGGCGTCGCGCACGAACATCGCGGTCAGGTAGGGCCACATGGGCAGACCGGTCGTCGGTCGGTCCTGGTTGGCCAGCACGTAGAAGTTGGCGATGGTCAGCACGACTTCGGTCGCCTGCCAAACCAGGATCGGACCCCATCGGGGCAAGGCGAGCACCGCAAGCGGCAGCAGCCACAAGCAGTACTGCGGTGAGTCGACCTTGTTCACGAGGACGAAGCCGGCGACGAGGAGGAACGCGATCTGCGTGACCCGCGGTCGGCGGCGGGACGACACCGCGAGCAACGCAACCGCGGCGACGACGAAGACAGTCGCAAGTGCGACGCCGAGGTTGAGCAGCGACGGCGACTGGCCGCACGACGGGTTGTCCAGGCTCGAACCGCTCAGCTGCCGGGCGGCGAGCCATGGGCTTCCCCAGTCCGCCCCCCGGATCTGGCTGAACTTCCAGAAGAACAGCAACGGCGACAACGGCCGGGACTGCGCGCAGGTCGCGTCGGGGAACGGGAAGGTCTTCCCGTAGGACACGAGCAGGAACGGCAAGTAGGCAATGACGAAGGCGGCGACCGCTGCGACGGCCGACTTCACCCACTCGCGGATCTGCGCGGTGCGCAAGCACAGCAGACCCAGAGCGAGCAGCACGAGGAGCGGGTAGAGCTTCGTCGCAACACCCAGGCCGAGAAAGGCCCCGGCCCACAGGTGGCGCTGGCGGCTCCAAGCCCACAGACCCAGGCAGGTCAGCGCGACGGCGGCGAAGTCCCAGTTGATGAAGCCGTCGAAGACAACGATCGGCGCGACGGCGACCATGGCCGCGTCCCAGACTCGACGTCGACCGGCAAGGGCCGCGACCGACCAGGTCATGACCAGGGCGCCGATGCCGAGCATCAAGACCGAGACGTCGAAGAACGTGTGCGGTCGATGGTCGATGAGGGTCCCGTTGACGACATGAGGGTCGTCCGGGTGGACGAGATGTGCCACTTCAGCACCCACCCACATCAGTCCGCCGATGACCGCTGGGTATTCCACCGGATGGTCCCGGTAGGGCACTCCGACCTGTGTGCCCTTGTTCTGGTCGCCGGACAGCCCTTCGGCTGTGTAGAGGACGAAGACGTCGGTGTAGCAAACGCGCGTGTATTGGTAGTCGTTCGACCAAGGGTGGGTCGCACACGAGGCCTTCTGGGCGAAGCCCAGTAGCGACGTGAGGGCCGTGAGCACGAGCAGGACGCGCAGTGGCGTCCACCACGACCAGGGCCGCGATCGCACGTGCCGGCCGAACGGCCCGCCGATCAGCCGGCTGAGCAGGGCGACGACGGGGTCGTCGACGGTCGGCGCGCCGATGCTCGTCGAGACCCGGGTCACGACGAAATCGTGCCGCACCGTGATTTCGGGTCAGCCTGGCGGTGCCGAACCTGCAGCCGTCGTGGTCGACGTCGGTGTCGGCGACGACGTGGGCGACCCCGGCAACGAGTGCGTGGGCCGCGTGGTCGGCGTCAGCGTCGGGCTGATGGTGAGCGACGGCGAACTCGACGGCGACGGTGACGTCGGGCTGCTCGACGGCGTCGCCGTCGGCGAAGCGTTGAGCGCGCTGCCGACATGTGCCGGCGGTGGGAACGACTCGACCGGCTGACCTGCGAGCGTCGTCGTCATCATCTGCTGCCAGGCCAGCGCGGCATCCGAACCGAACATCGGCGACCCATGGTTGGTAACCGGTTTCTTCCGGTCGGCGTTGCCGAACCACACCGCCGTGGACAGCTGCGGCGTGAACCCGATGAACCACGCATCGAAGTTGTCATTGCCCTGACCGTTGGTGCCGGTCTTTCCGGCAGCGGGACGCCCGGGCAAGCTTCGGCCGCATGCGGTTGCCTGGATCGAACAGTCGAAGACCTTGGTCATTGCGTACGTCGTGTCCGCCATCACGTCCGCGGCGAAGACGCGCTTCATGCTCCGGTGCGCACGGTAGACGGTTGCACCACTGCTGCTCTTGACCGAGTTGACGAGATACGGCTTGGCCATGACGCCCTGCGCCGCGATCGTCGCGTAGCCCGTGGCCTGGTCGATCGGCGCGACGTCGGAGGTGCCGAGCGTGATCGTCGGCACGGCGTCGAGGTGATGACGCTTCTGCACACCGGCGTCGTGTGCGACTTGCGCGATCTGGTCCGGACCCACTTTCTGAGCGAGTGGCACGAAGATGGTGTTGACCGACCTCGCCAGCGCTTGGGTCAACGTGCAGGTGCCACAGCTCTCGCCGCCGGAGTTGTTGATGCCCTTGCCGTTGGTGCCGGGAAAGTCGATGTGCGACGGCCCGTGGAACCGGCTGTCGAGACCGATTCCTTGCTGCAACGCCGTGATCAGCGTGTAGGGCTTGAACGACGAGCCGGGTGAGCGGGTGTAGTCGCCCTGGCCGGAGAACATTCCGGTGACGCCGGACAGGTCGGTGCAGTTGTCCGGCAACGTGTTGTCAGTGCAGCCGCCGCTGCCGCCGTACATCGCCCGGATGGCACCGTCGCCGGGCTGGACCGACACCATCGCGGCTTCGCGTCCCTTGTCCGCGCCGGACGTCTGGTAGCCACCGTGCTCGTCGCGCATCGCCCCTTCCATCGCTCGTTGCGCGGTGCGGGTGATCGTCGTGACGATGCGATAGCCGCCGACTCGCAGCCGCCCCTCGTCGATGCCGGCGTTGTTCAGCTCCGCTTCGACGGCCTTGCAGATGAAGAACACGTCCTTCACGCAGTCCGTGTTCGACGACTGAGCCTCACCGGTCTTCAACTGCTTGGTGGGGAAGGCCAGCTTGGCGGCGTCAGCCGCCGACAGCCAGTGCTTCTTCACCATGCCGTCGATGACGTATTGCCAACGTGCTTTCGCAGCCGCGGCATCGATAGCGGGGTCGTAAAGGCCCGGCGCCCGGATCACCGCAGCAAGCAACGCACCCTCCGCGACATTGAGCTGCGACGCATGCACGTGGAAGTACGCCTCGGAAGCGGCCTCGATGCCGTAGGCGTTGCGACCGAAGTAGATCGTGTTGAGGTAGTCCTGCAGGATCTCGGCTTTCGGCTTGCTGTTGCCGAGCTTCACCGCGATGAAGATCTCCTTGAACTTGCGGGTGAAAGTTCGCTGCTGGGTCAGATACGCGTTCTTCACGTATTGCTGCGTGATGGTGGAGCCGCCTTGCTGCACGTCGCCGCCCTTCAGGTCGACGAACAGGGCACGCAAGATGCCGGTCGGTGAGATGCCTGGCTCGGACTCGAAGTTGCGGTCCTCCGCTGACAGCACGGCATGCTGCACGGGGACCGGCACCTGCGACAACGGGATGCTCGTGCGGTTGGTCGCGCCCAGTCGCGCCAGCACGGTCTTTCCGTCGCTGTAGTAGAGCAACGTGGTCTGGTTGGTGGCGAAGCTGTTGGGGCTCGGGATCGAAGTGAAGGCGTAGCCGAGGCCCACGAAGAGAATGAGCAGCAGGAATGCGCCGAGCACACCCCACAACATCTGCCGCGGCGTCGGCGCATAGCGGTGCATGCCGAAGATTTCTCCTTGCGAGGGTGAAAGAAAACTGAATGCGCGTCAGGAACGCGCGCGCCGCCGGACCGGCTCGCCGGTGCCCAGGACGTACGACGTCAGCAGGTGGTTCCAGCGGCACGCCGGGCAGACCTCGACCACGTAGACGGTGAAGTCGGGGTATTCGCGGGCCATCATGACCAGCTCCCGGGTGGCCCGTGCCCGACCATTGAGCTCGGCGCGGAACCCGTCGCCGAACGTGTAGGTCACCGTGACCATCGACGTGTCCCGGCACACCGGGCACAGCGCCTCGGTCGGCTCGCCGTGGTAGCGGGCGGCCCTCAACAGGTAGGTGTCGGCGTCGCAGATCTCGGCCCGACGCACCCGGCCGGCGGCGTAAGCGGCGAGCGCGGATCGGCGGGCGAGCGCGTAGTCGATCACGCAGCGCGCGGTGCCCACGGGCGCCGTTGTGCGCTGCCGGACCGACATGGCGGCCAGCGTACGCCGAGCGTCTTCACCGTCCCGACGCGCGGCGTTTCCCGGCAATTTGCACATGGGCGCTCGGCGCGCTAGGGTCGCTGCGATGTATCAATTCGATACATCAAGCAGGAGGAGCGCTACTTCATGAGTCGACGGTCCGGCGTGCTGGAGCTCGCCGTCCTCGGCCTCTTGCACGAGTCTCCCCTGCACGGTTACGAGCTCCGCAAGCGGGTGAACGGTCTGCTCGGCACGCTCCGGCCGTTCTCCTACGGCTCGCTCTACCCGTGCTTGAAAGAAATGCTCCGGGACGGTCTCATCGCCGAGGACGAGACCGCCAGCGTGACCGGCGTGGGCAAGCGAGCCCGCACCGTCTACAAGCTCACCGCGGACGGCAAGGAGCGCCTGCAAGAGCAGCTCGGCGACCACGGTCCCGCCGCTTGGGAGGACGAGAGCTTCGGCGTGCGCATGGCGTTCTTCGCGCAAACCGACGCAGACGTCCGCCTGAAGATCCTGGAAGGACGCCGCACCCGGCTGGAAGAACGCCGGGAGAAGGTGACGAGTGGCTTGAGCCGCACCAGGGAGAAGCTCGACCGCTACACGCTGGAGCTGCAGCAGCACGGTCTCGAGTCGGTCGAGCGCGAGGTGCGCTGGCTCAACGAGCTGATCGCCACCGAACGCAGCGGAGTCGCCGCGCGACCCCGCCCGCCAAAGAACTGACACAGCGAAGAAAGAAATAGCCCAGCAATGCCAACAGACAACGTTCAAGTCCCCCGCAGTCACACCAAGGAGAACACCGGGATGGGTTCGGTCCGAGTAGCCATCGTGGGCGTCGGCAACTGTGCCGCCTCGCTCGTGCAAGGCGTCGAGTACTACAAGGACGCCGACCCGCAGGCCCGCGTCCCGGGTCTCATGCACGTGCAGCTCGGCGACTATCACGTTCGCGACATCGAGTTCGTCGCGGCGTTCGACGTCGACGGCAAGAAGGTCGGTCGTGACCTGGCCGAGGCAATCGTCGCGAGCGAGAACAACACGATCAAGATCGCGGACGTGCCGCCGACCGGCATCACGGTGCAGCGCGGGCACACTCTCGACGGTCTCGGCAAGTACTACCGCTTGACCATCGAGGAGTCCGACGAGCAACCGGTCGACGTCGTGCAGGCGTTGAAGGAGTCGCGCGCGGACGTGCTCGTCTGCTACTTGCCGGTGGGCTCCGAGGACGCGGCCAAGTTCTACGCGCAGTGCGCCATCGACGCCGGCGTCGGCTTCGTCAACTGCCTCCCGGTGTTCATCGCCGGCACCAAGGAGTGGGCGGACAAGTTCACCGCAGCCGGCGTGCCGATCGTCGGTGACGACATCAAGAGCCAGGTCGGCGCGACCATCACGCACCGCGTCCTCGCGAAGCTGTTCGAGGACCGCGGCGTGATCCTCGACCGCACCTACCAGCTCAACGTCGGCGGCAACATGGACTTCATGAACATGCTCGAGCGGGACCGGCTCGAGTCGAAGAAGGTCTCGAAGACCCAGGCCGTCACGTCCAACCTGGAGACCGGCCCGCTCGCCGGC
>DASSEQ010000061.1:0-2925 GCA_035695245.1 Mycobacteriales bacterium
AACGCAAGAGCGCTGGTCGCGCCGCTGGGACCGGACATTTCCGCTTCACTGTAGCGATCAGCGGGTAGGCCTCCGTCGTGTCCAGCCTGCCCGGCGTCGCGCAAGCGCGCTCGCATGCCGCGGCCACGTCGGACACGGTCAGTCATGGCCGGCGCGATCTTCCCTCCTTGACCGGGCTGCGCTGGGTCGCCGCCTTCCTCGTCTTCTGGTTCCACTGCGCCGGCTGGGGCGCGGTCGTCTCGCCTTGGTGGCACCTGCCGCAGTTCGGCTTCATCGGGGTGTCGTTCTTCTTCGTGCTGTCCGGCGTCGTGCTGACCTGGTCGGCGCGGCCGGGCCAGGGCGACGGTCAGTTCTACTGGCGGCGCTTCGCCCGGATCTACCCGGCTCACGCGGTGATGACCATCGTCGCGATCGCGCTCTACCTGTTCGTGATGCCGCCGTACAAACCGGTCTGGGCCGGGCTGCTCGCGCTCCTCCTGCTGCACGCCTGGCCGCCGATCCCGATCGTCAACTCGGCTGCCAATGGCGTCTCGTGGTCGCTGTCGTGTGAGGCCTTCTTCTACGCGTGCTTCCCGCGGCTCACTCGCATGCTCGGCCGGCGCAGCGGTCGCCGCCGATACGTGGTCGTCGCCGCCATCGTCGGCGCGTGCTCGACGGCCGCGGTGGTCGGTTCGTTCGCTGCCGGCGGGCGTTTTGACACACCGTTCTACGAGAACCCGTTGGTGCGGTTCGGCGAGTTCGTGCTCGGCGTCGCAATCGGCCTCGCGCTGCGCGAGGGTTGGGTGCCGCGGATCCGCGTTGGTGCCGCGTGGCTGCTGGCCGCGGCTGCAGCCGGAGTGACGCTGGCCGTCGGCTTCACCCGCGGGTGGCCGGTGCCGCGCGGGCTGGCCGACACGATCACGATGGGCCCGCTCGCGATCGTGCTGGTCGCCTACGCGGGTCGTGACCTCATGGGCCGCGACAGCCTCATGTCGCGACGCTGGGCGGTCTACCTCGGGCAGCTGTCGTTCGCGTTCTACCTGGTCCACCAGCTCGTGCTCGACCTGGTGATGAAACAGTTGGTGCCGATGGACCACCGCACCGCGCTCGCCGTGCTCGCCCGGACTCCGCTCGCTCTCGCGCTGTCGATCCTGGCGGCGATGGCGTTGCATCACTTCGTCGAGCTGCCCGGCCAGCGGTTGCTCACGCGTCGCTCGAGTCGCCGTCGTCAGGCTGACGTGCCGGCCTACCCGGACGAGCGTCAGGAGCCCCGGCTCGTCGGCGCGGCCTAGTGGTCGCGAGCTCGCCGGCGCGGGCGCCGCGCCTCGACGCGTTGACCGGCTTGCGGTTCTGGTTCGCGTTCCTCGTTGTCGTTCACCACAGCCTGCAGCACTGGTTCGGCCCGGCCGTCTATCCGATCGCCGACTTTGGCTACATCGGCGTCGACTTCTTCTTCGTGCTGTCCGGTTTCGTCCTGACCTGGTCGTGGCGCCCGGACCTGCCGACGGGACGGTTCTGGCTCAACCGCGTGGCGCGCATCTGGCCGTTGCATCTGGCGACGCTCGTGCTGGCCGTGACGTTCGTCGCCGACGAGGTGCATCATCCGGGTGCGGCGGGCACGGTCGCCAACTTGTTCCTCGTGCAGGCATGGGTTCCCGGCCAGCAGAACTACTTCGGCTACAACGCGGTCGCCTGGTCGTTGTCGTGTGAGGTCTTCTTCTATCTCGCGTTTCCCGTGCTGGTTCGCCGGCTCGCGGGCTTGACGATGAAACGACGGCTGCACGTTGCTGCGGCCGTCGTGGTCGCAATGTGCATCTATCCGGGTCTGTTCAGCCTGACGATCGCACCGCACGACGCAGCCGGCTGGGAGTGGACGACCTACGTTCTTCCGCTGTGGCGGCTCGGTGAGTTCGTCATCGGGATCATCGCGGCGCTTGCGGTGCGCGACGGGTGGCGACCGCGCGTGCGTGGTGGCGCAGCCTTGGCAGTGGCGACGTGTGCCGCAGCAGGATTGTTGGTCGACGGCCTGCGCGCCGGCCATCTGCCCAACCGTCCTTTCATCGAGATCGTCGGCATGCTGGTCGTCGCGGGTGTCATCTGCGCTGTTGCCGCGGACGAGTTGTCGGGACGGCGACGCCTGCTCTCGTCACGGGTGATGGTGTCGCTCGGCGCCGCGTCGTACGCGCTCTATCTCTGTCACGCGTTGCTGTTCGGTTGGGTCGTGCATCACTGGGCCGACACCGGATCCGGCGTCGTGCGCGCACTCGGCTGGTCGTCGTACGTCGCTGCCGCGATCGTGCTGTCCTACCTGCTGCACCGGCTTGTCGAGGTGCCGTGTGAGCGCTGGATTCGCAGTCGTGGCGCCGTGATCTGGCGCAAGCGCGAGGTGCGCGCGACACCGGCGTACGGCGAAACAAGCCGCGAGCGCGAGCCAGAGCTGCTCCCCGTTCAGTGATCGTCGTGGTTGCCGCGGCGATCGTCGACGGCACTCCTTCGCGAGTGCTCGCTGCGCAACGGTCCTACCCGCCCGATCTCGCCGGTTTCTGGGAGCTGCCTGGCGGCAAGGTCGACGACGGCGAGGGCGAGCTCGAAGCGCTGACGAGAGAAGTGCGCGAGGAGCTCGACGTCGAGATCTCTGTCGGCGGCCGGCTGGGTGACGACGTGGCGATCGTCGGCGGGGACGGTGTGCTCCGAGTCTGGTGGGCACGCCTCGCTGCCGGCCAACCGCGAGCCGTCGAGCACGCGCAGGTGTGCTGGATCAGCCGCTTCGAGGCGGCAGAGCTCGCCTGGTTGCCGTCGGACGGACCGATCGTCGCGGCGCTGCTCGAAGGCTGGCCCGTAGATTGACCGCATGCTTGCTGCGGACCGTCGGCTCTTGCTCGTGCACGCCCACCCGGACGACGAGACCATCGGCACCGGCGCGACGATGGCGAAGTACGCCGCGCA
>DASSEQ010000062.1:0-40966 GCA_035695245.1 Mycobacteriales bacterium
TTTGATCGCGGCGGTGAACTCGTGGTCGGCGACCCCGATGTCGAGGACTTCGCTGGTGCCGCCGAGCACGAGGGGGATCAGCGCGGCGTCGCAGGCGAGCCGGCGGGCGGTGGCCGGGCTGATAGTGGCGCCGTCGGGCAGGGTGTGCCACCGGTCGGTGAGCTCGTTCTCGAGGGTGTGCCAGTCGAGGGTGACCATCACCGCCCGGGGCGCCCCGACGAACGACGGGACACCGGCGGCGTGGGCGGTCAGGTAGGCGTCGGCGATCTCGCCGAGCGCGTCATGCGCCCGTTGCCGCAGGGTGCGGGTGTCCTCGATCCCGGCGGGTTTGCCGGCGAGGGCGAGGGCTTGGTCGAGTTTTGCCCCGACGTCGGGGGTCAGCGTGCCGGTGACGGAGCGGTGCCCGTCCAACGTCTTGCCGACATCCAGCCCGCGCTGCGCCAGCTTGCGTTCGCGGCGCACGTCGGAGGCTTTGTCGACACCGAGCCCGTCCAAGAGCTGGTCGGTGAAGGCGGCGATCTCCTCCGGCGGGCATTGCCTAGCCCGGGCGACCAGGTGCGGCTCCACGCTCTCCCGCAGCTCGACCGGGACGGTGCCGAGCGCGGTGGTGATCGCGGCGGCGTGCGCCGTGGTGATGGTCCCGGTGTCGAACGCGGCCTCGGTCGCCGGTGCGGACGGCAACACCCGGACCAGCCGCAACAACCGACCCGCCGCCGCCCCGGTGAGCAGGCAGTCCTCGTGCAGGAACCCTTTGACGGACCGGCCCATCAGCGCCGGCGCCGCGTCCATCTCGACCGCCGCCCGCAGCTGCCGGACCAGCACCGCTTCGATCTTGGTGACCACTTCCAGCAAGGCTTCCACGTTGCCCAACACCATCTCCGGGCAGCTGATCAGCCGGTCGTCCGCGCGCAGCGTGTCCACCACGGCCACCACGTCAGCGACCGGGTCGGACAACACCAGCGGCACCGCACGATCCTTTCGACAAAACGGGTCAACCAGGGCCACGTGTCGAAAGGTCGTCAGTCAGAAGCAGAAGTCTTCAGAGTCGAACAACTGTCCTATGTCGCTTAGGGTGGATACGCACGCGTGATCGATTGGGCGTTTTGCTCAGACGTCGATAGGGACCTGCGGGGGCGGGGGGCGGCGAAGGCTGGGGGTGCCGGCGGGGTCGGTGTGTTCGCGTTGCTCGCGTGGCCGGCCGTGCGCACGCTGCAGGTGGCTGCGGACGAGTTCGGCCCAGCGTCGTTCGTCGGTCCAGCTGTTGCGATCGGCGGCGAGCAGCTTGAGCAGCGCGTCTGCGCGGATCTTGTTCGTCATCGTCGACGCACGCGGGCCGAGGGTCGCATCGAGCCCGGCGAAAAATTGTTCGAGTGGTCCGACCGACCGTGGTCCGGACAGCGGCTGCGCGAGTTGCGCACGCACGACCGCGTCGAGTCCGGTGACCATCTTCAACGCGCCGATGTAACCGCCGCCCGCGGTGCGGGCGGTGATCTCGGCGACCAGCTGCTGCCATGCCTCGACGCTGTGCTGGGCGCGCTCGATCAGCCGGTGGATGTCGTCGCTGCGATCGCGCTGGACGTCTTGCGGCAGCGACCGGCTCAGGTTGCGCGCGAGATGCCATTGGCATCGACGCAACTCCGGCGGCGGACGTCGACGCCCGAACGTCCGGTCGGCGCTGGCCAACGGGAGTCCACCGTCACCGACGACGAGGCTCGGGGTGCCTTTCAACGACCGCAGAAACGCCTGCCAGGCGGCGGTGTCGACAACTGGGACCGCTTCGATCGCGACCAGCTGTGGGCGTTGCCCAGGCCCATAGCCGACCGCCCCCAGGACAGAGAACGCGCTCTCCCCACGCGCGCTGCCGGCCTTCGTCACGCGGAACTGGGTGTCGTCGATAAGCAACCACTCCGGCCACCGGGTCGGCGCATACGCCGCCCAGATCACCGGGGCGAACACCTCGACCCAGTCCGAGATCAACTGCGCATGCTCGTTCGGCGGCGCCAGGATCTGGCCCGACCTGCTCCGTCGCCGCGGGGTGTCGTCCAAGGCCCGTCCAGCCGCGGTGCGGATCGCGGCAGCTGTCCGTCGATAGGACTGACCGCGCGCGACCATCACCAACGCGGCCGCCACGTGACGAGCGGTGAACCCATACAACCGCGGAGCCGGCTGTCCCTCCCACGGCTCGAGCGACGTCGCGCACTCATCACAAGCGTGACCGTTGCCGTTGCCATCGGTGATCCGCGGCAACTCCTCGGCGAACCGATGCGGCGCCGACCCATCAATCGGCCGGCACCACCACCGCTGCCGCCGCTGCCCCGTCCGGCCATACCAACCGGCACGCACGACCACCGAACGACGGTGCTCGCTGCAATTCGGCACATCCATCACGCGAGTATATCCACGCTAAGCGACATAGGACAACTGTTCGAAGATATACGGGTCCTGGGCAGGCTGTCAAGCGGACGTCCACAAGACGCGCGACCCGCCACTGATCTTCGCGGCCACGACCGCCCCGACGGCGTGTCGCGGCCGAAAGCGGTCACAGCGGCGAAGATCAGCGGCCTGGCCAGGTGAGGTGAGGCCCAACCGGTACCAAGATCAATTCCGACTGGGCGCTGACCGTGGCACGATCCGCGCATGCCTACGGCAACTACCGGCAGCGCCTCGATCGACATCAACGCCTCGGCGCAGACCGTCTACGACGTCGTCGCGGACGTCTCGCGTATGGGCGAGCGGAGCCCTGAGTGCTACCACGTCCACTGGCTCGACGGCGCCACGTCGGCGTCGGTGGGTGCACGGTTCCGTGGGCACAACCGCATCGGTGTCATCAAGTGGGCGACCACCTGCACCGTGACGACGGCCGACCCCGGTCGCGAGTTTGCCTTCAGCGTCATCGACGGACGTGGAAGAGAACAAACGCGATGGCGTTACGCCATCGAAGCGACGACAGTCGGGTGTCGCTTGACCGAGTCCTACGAGTTCGTTTGGTGCCCGCTGATCGCGCGTGCGGCCGAGCTGCCGTTCCCGCGCGACCGACAGCTGCGGCGCGGTATTCGACGGACAGTCGAAGCAGTCAAGCAAATCGCAGAGAGCAGCAATGCCACTCAAGCTCTTCGTTGACGCGCGAGGAAATCGCCGCCGCTTGTCGAAGGCATCGGACACCACCGACCAGGGAGTTCCTGATGCTGTCGACCTCTCGCCGGCACCGGCTGGCGCTCTGCGCCGCCGGGGCAGCGGCCGTCGCCCTCGTCCTTCCGGCCGGCGCGGCAGCGCCCAAGCCCGGCTTGCACATCAGCGACCCAGTCGGCGACGCCAACGGCATCAACGATCAGGGCAGCGGGTTGCCGGTGCCGTCAGAGTCCACGGGTCCGGCATCGCTATCCGGCGCGGACATCACCAGCATTGACCTGCGGACCGAGTTCATCGGCAAGGGCAAGCGGCGCACGCCGTCCGGCTTCGACGTGACGCTGAAGTTGGACGCGCCGTTGCAGAAGGGCGTCCTGATCACGATCACCATGAACAGCTCCGTGCCCTGCGGAGGTTCCAACGTCATCCAGCTCGGCTACGGCACGAGCAAGCTCGCCATCTGCCAAGGTCCGTCGGGGAGCACTACGGAAACGAAGATCGGGTCGTACGCCGCGTCTGCCGACGGCAAGTCGGTCACCTGGTTCATCGGTCCGATCTTCAAGTCCGGCACCAAGATCACCAACGTCGCGGCGTCGACCAGCGTGTTCGTGCTCGGTGTTTTCGACGAGGCGGCATCGAACGGGACCTTCACCTACGGCAAGTAGCGTGCGGGCATGCGTGCCTGCACTGTTGCCCCCGGTCATCCGGACACCGCTGGTGTCGAAGAGATCGCCGAACCTTCCGAAGAGTTGGGCGAGGTTCTCGTCGAAGGCTTGCTCGTCGGCGTCTGCGGCACCGATGTGGAGATCACGTCCGCGGGTTACGGTTGGCCGCCGCCCGGTCACAAGCGAATCGTTCTCTTTCACGAGTCGCTCGGCCGGGTGCTGGAAGCACCTGCCGGCTCTGACCTGACCGCCGGTGACCTGGTCGTCGGCATCGTGCGGCGGCCGGATCCAGAGCCGTGTCTGCCTTGTGGTCAAGGACAGTGGGACTTCTGCCGCAACGGCGGTTACACCGAGCGCGGCATCAAGGAGCTCGACGGCTTCGGATCACAACGTTGGCGTGCGCCGGCGAAATATCTGGTCAAGCTCGATGCGTCCGTCGGAGATGTCGGCGTGCTCAGCGAACCGACCTCCGTTGTGGCCAAGGCGTGGGATTACGTCGAGCGCCTCGGTGCACGGGCTCCATGGGAGCCGAAGCGCGTGCTCGTCACCGGCGCCGGACCGATCGGTCTGCTCGCGGCGATGATCGGCGTGCAGAAGGGTTACGACGTGCATGTCGTCGATCGCGTCACCGATGGCCTGAAGCCGCAACTCGTGGCCCAGCTCGGCGCGACCTATCACAGCAAGCCTGCCGGCGAACTCGGGCTGTTGCCGGATGTTGCGATCGAGTGCACGGGCGTCGGCTCGGTTGTCTTCGACTTGATGACCTTGCTGGCGCCGGATGGTGTGCTGTGTCTGACCGGCATCTCGTCGGGCAAGCATGCGCTCGACGTCGACGAGAGCGCCATCAACAAGCAGCTCGTGCTCACCAACGGCATCCTCTTCGGATCGGTCAATGCCGCGCGCCGGCATTATGAACAGGCGGCCGAATACCTGCACGCGGCGGATCGTCAGTGGCTCGGGCAGCTCATCACGCGGCGCGTGCCGATGCAGTCGTGGCCGCAGGCACTGGAGCGTTCCGACGGCGACGTCAAAGTTGTCGTCGATCTCAAGGCCTGACCGGCAGTTCCACGTACGACGATGTCCCAATGACGACGTTCACGACGCTGACCTACGAAGTCCGCGACGCCAAGGCATATGTGACGCTCAATCGACCGGAGCGTCTCAACGCGATCGACGACGTGATGCCGGGCGAGATCCGCGCCGCGGTCGACGAAGCCAACAGCGACGACGACGTCCGCGTCATCGTGGTCGCGGGCGCCGGCCGTGCATTCTGCGCCGGCTATGACCTCAAGGAGTTCGCCGAGGGCCGGGGGAGCGGACGCTGGCGCCAGACGCATCCCTGGGATCCGATCCGCGACTACCGCGAGATGCGTCGCAACACCGACGACTTCTTCACGCTGTGGCGCTCGCTGAAGCCGACCATCGCAAAGGTGCACGGCTATGCCGTCGCCGGCGGGAGCGACATCGCGCTGTCATGCGACCTCGTGGTCATGGCCGACGACGCGAAGATCGGCTATCCACCGGCTCGGGTGTGGGGCTGCCCGACGACCGCAATGTGGGTCTACCGGCTCGGCGCGGAGCGCGCCAAACGCATGTTGCTGACCGGCGACACCATCGACGGCACGACCGCAGCCGAGTGGGGACTTGTGGTCGAGGCCGTCCCGGCGGCCGATCTTGACGCGGCGGTGGAACGACTCGCCGACCGGATAGCCGGCGTGCCGATCAATCAGCTCGTCATGCAGAAGCTGATGATCAACCAGGCCCTGGACAACATGGGGTTGGCCGGCACGCAACTGCTCGCGACGTTGTTCGACGGCATCACGAGGCACTCGCCGGAAGGCCGTTGGTTCAAGCAGCTCGCCGAGCGCGAAGGCTTCCACTCCGCGGTCGAATGGCGCGACTCCGGACGGCGCATCCCGGACGGCGGCGAGGCCCCGACCGCCTAGCTCGGTGGATCCCATCGCACCGCGCGCGGATCTGCGAAGTCGTTGTTGTCGATCACGATGTGAGCGTTCGCCCGCGGGTTTGCTTCCGCGACGTACAAGTCCTGAGCGGGCAGGTAACGCGCCCGGTATCGGTCGACGACCGCAGCGTCAGACCCGAACAGCTCGGCGTCGCGCAGCACGGCGCGTCTCAGTGTCGTCTCCGGAGCGACATCGAGGTAGATCCGCAGCGTCCATAGGTCGCGCAGCTCGCCGCGGAGCAGGAAGACACCGTCACACAACAAGACGGTGCCCGCCGGGAGACCCCGCCGTACGACGACATCCGCGGCCTCGCGCCGGTAGTCGTAGATGGCGACCTCGACCGAATCCGCCCCGGTGCGAAACGGCAACAGCAGGCGGGTCTGCAACGCGGCGTAGTCGAAGCCGTCGTTGTAATAGCTGGCCGGTGCAGAGATGCCGTGCCTAAGCCGCACAGCCTTGGGCTTGTGAAAGCCGTCGATCGATGCACGCACGTTCGGCCGCTGCATCCGCGCCGCGACGGCGTCCGCGGCGAAGGTCTTGCCGGCCGCGTCCGGTCCGTCGAACGCCACCATGGCGCGATCCCCGAGTCTGTCGATCAGGCCGGCCAGGCGCTCCCAGAGCACGGGATCACTTGGGCGACATGACCAGCACGGTGCCTTGCGCCGCGCCGGCAGCACGATCGTCGTTGGTGATGTCGATGCGCACCACGGCCGTGCGCTTCGTCATCGAGATGATGTCCGCCTCCGCGCGGACGGTGCCGCCGCGGATCGGCGACAACAGGTTGAGCTTGAACTCCGTGGTGGCTGCCCACGCGCCGCGCTCGATCACGGTGTAGAGGACCCCGCCGAGGACGTGGTCGGTCAGCGCTGACACGACGCCGCCGTGCAGGCTCCCGAAGGGGTTGAGAAGGTCGTCCCGCACCGCGAGCTGACAGACCATGCGCCCCGGGCCGATCTCGAGCGTTTCGATCCCGAGGAACGCCGGCAGTCCGCCGCCGTGCGGCCGATCGCCTGAGCGGTGGCCGGGTCGTAGTGCGGGAACTCGGGCTTCGGGAGCGGCACCGGATGAGCCTGTCATGTTGCCCTCGGCTGGCATAAAGGTGCCGACTGAGTGGTAAGAAAACGGGCATATGCGCCCATCTCCAGGCGGGCCGCGCCAGCGTGAAAGAAGGTCCCATGCGCGCAACGGGTAGACGTGTTCTGGGCTTTACGCCCGTCGTGGCAGCAGTTGTGCTGCCACTCGCCGGACCCGCAGCGGTTGCCTCGTCGGGCACCCACGCAGTGCGCATGGTTGCGCCGACGCTGCAGAAGACCAACCGGCACGTCGGGACCGTGCATGTTCCGCACCCTGGCACGGCGTTTGCTGCGAACCAGTCCAGCAACTGGTCTGGCTACAACCAGGGCGCGCTCGAGAAGGGCACGCCGTTCACGTCGATCAGCGGGAAGTGGGTCGTGCCGACCGCCACTCAGCACACCAAGGGCCAAGCCGAGAGTTCCGCGACCTGGCTCGGGATCGGCGGTGGGTGCGTGGAATCGAGCTGCAGCGTGCCGGACGAGACGCTGATCCAAACCGGCACCGAGCAGGATGTCGCAGCAGACGGATCGACGAGCTACGACGCCTGGTTCGAGCTGATCCCGGCTCCGGAGCTCATCGTCACCAACGTGGCCATCCACCCCGGCGACACCGTCAAGGCGAGCATCACCTCCGCAGTGCCGGAGGTCTGGACCATCACGCTGACGGATGTCACCGACGGCCAGGGCTTCACCCAGACCGTGCCCTACACCTCGACACTGTCGACCGCGGAGTGGATCGAAGAGACGCCGCTCGAGCTCGGGACCAATGCCGGGCTGGCCGCGCTGCCCAACCTCGGCACCGTCAACTTCGACCTGGCAACGACGAACGGCGCGCCGGCTGGCTTGACCGCTGCCGAGGAGATGCAGCTCATCGACGGCAACGGCCACGTGATCATGGCCCCGTCGGCCCCCGACGGCGACACGGACGGCTTCAACGTCTGCGCGTGGGCAACGTCGTGCGGCTCTCCCGGCAGCAGCTGAGCAGGAATCAAGAAGCCGCTGATGTCATGAGTGCTTAGCCTTTCTGCTACGGCTCGGCACCGATCGGGCCCCAGTCGCCGAAAGGGAGCCCGAATGCCCGCGAAGAAGACCACGACCGGATCCGGCGGCTTCACCGCCGAAGAACGCGCCGCGATGAAGCAGCGCGCTGCCGAGCTCCGCGCCGAGGGCAAGAAGGGCGCCAAGAAAGCCGACGGTCTGCAAGCGGTCCTCGACGCTATTGCGAAGATGGCGCCCAACGACCAGGCGATCGCCGAGCGGGTGCATGCGACGGTGACGGCGACGGCCCCCGACCTGATGCCCAAGACGTGGTACGGGATGCCCGCCTACGCCAACGACGCAGGCAAGGCGGTCATCTTCTTCCAGGACTCCGGCAAGTTCGGCTATCGCTACTCGACGTTGGGCTTCCAGGACATCGCGAACCTCGACGACGGCGACATCTGGCCGGTGTCCTACGCGTTGCAGAAGTGGACGCCCAAGGTGGAGAAGAAGGTCATCGAGCTCGTCAAGACCGCTATCTCCTGATCGTTCAGGCGCGGGTCCACAACGCGTTGGACGTGTATCGCCGCAGGCCGATCGCGAACGTCGTCGCGGCGAGGGTGACGAACACAACGGCGGCCGACAGGAGAGTGGCGAGGTCGCTCACGGTGAGGTGGTCGACCAGGCGCGCCGGCACAGCAGACACGAACGCGGCCGGTATCGCCGTATAGAGCAGCGCCTTTGTCGCCCCGGAGAAGATGTCCACGGGGTACGACGCCAACAAGATGACCGCCTGGAAGCCGAGGTCGCCGGCCTCGCTGCGTCCGGTGAAGAACGACAGCGATCCGACGAGCACCAGAAAGCCGATCAGCACGAGTGCGCCGGCGGTCGCGCCGAGCACGTACAGAGCGGTGCGTTCCGGCGTGGGGTGACAGGCGACGAAGAACAGACCGATCCCGAAGACCACGTCTCCGACGTTGACGGCGTCGACCCGTCGTACGAGAAGGTAGGGGAGCGTCCGCACCGGCAACGCGAGGGCTGCGTCGAGCCCGCCGTCGACGAGCAGCTGCCCGATCCGGCGGGCGTTGGACAGCAAGCCGAGCACGATGCCCGCGCCGGTGGTGACGGTGGCCAGGAGCAGCAACACCCGGGTGCGGTCCCAGCCCGCGACGGTCCCGACCTTGCCGAAGAAGAGCACCCAGAACACGACCCAGACGAGGTCGTTCAGCGCCATCGCGGCAAGCTGGGTCCAGAAGGCCGAACGGTTGGCCCACGCCTCGGCAACCGCCGCCCGCATCGTCGCGGCGATCGGCCTCATCCGCCCACCACCTGCAGCCGGCGCTCGCCGGCACCGAAGACGGCAACCGCGGCGGCGACGAGCACGACGAGCCAGCCGAGCTGCAGCAGGAGAAGCGGCGGTTCGACGTGACCGGACGCGAGCCGAGCCGGCGCGTAGGCCATGGTCACGAAGGGGAGCAGCTCGGCGGTCCGATGAAGCCAATGCGGTAGCGCTTCGAGGGGGATCAGCATCGCGCCGAGGAGGAAGATCAACTTCTGGTACAGGAACCACGCCGAACGCGCATCGCGCACCCAGAACGCTGCGCCTGCCACGGCGTGCTGCGCCGCCAGGTTGCACAACACGGCGAGCACGAGCGAGGGCAGCGCGAGGAGCAGACCTACGGAGTCGGTCGGGGCACCACCGGTGATCAACGCGAGGCCGGAGCCGACCACCGCACTCGCGGTGAGTCTGGGCACGCAGCGGCCGAACTCGGTAGCGATCCGCAGCCCGACGACCGACGCCGGTCGCAGCATGTCGACGGCGACGGCGCCGGTTGCAATGTCGTCGCCGGTGAGCTCGATCTGGCGCGGGTTCAAGGCGGTCACCGCAGCCTCGGCGAAATAGAGGTACCAGGTGAGCTGCACCGCCGTGTAACCCGCGACGCTCCCACCATGCACGTGTGCAGCCGTGCGCCATAGCGTGGCGATGACACTCGCGACGATGGCAAAGAAGCCGACCGAGACCGCGAGCGCGATCGGGTCGCGGCCGGCTCGCCGAGCCGACGAAACCGCTGCAACCGACGCCCATGACTTCGCGACCGTCATGTCCGCGGCCGCTCGTAGATCTCGGCGATGACCTGCTCGAGCGGAGGGTCCGTGACGGTGATGTCCGTGACCTGGCCGATGGTCAGCAGCGTGTCGAGCACCTCGCGGACGGGCCGAACGGTCGTGTCGACGACGAGCCGAAGCGCCGACGCCGATGCTTCTGCCGTGGTGACTCCCTGACTCGGCGTGAACGCGATCGGTTCCGACAAGGCGACTTCGACGATCTTGGTGGCCAAGAGCTCCCGGCGCATCGCCGCGACCCGGTCGTCGTAGATGACCCGACCGTGGTTGATGACGATCGCGCGCTCCGCGACCTGTTCGATGTCGGAGACATCGTGCGACGTCAGGAAGATCGTCGTCCCGCGGTCCCTATTGAGCCGCACCAACAGCTCGCGAAAACGTTGCTTCGCCAGCAGGTCGAGACCGATGGTCGGCTCGTCGAGGAAGAGCACCAGCGGGTCGTGCAACAGGCATGCCGCGAGCTCGCAGCGCATCCGCTGTCCGAGTGACAACGATCGGACCGGCTGGTCGAAGAGCTCCCGCGCCTCGAGCAGCTCGCCGAGCTCGTCCACCCTCGACCGCAGCCGAGTGGTGTCGAGCCGGTAGATCGCGCCGAGCATTCGATAGGTCTCGCGCGGTGTCAGCTCGAGCCACAGTTGCGAGCGCTGGCCGAACAGCGTCCCGATCTGGCGGGTCAGCGCGCGGCGTTCCCGCCACGGCAGCCGGCCCAGCACCGAAGCGCTGCCCGACGTCGGATGCAGGATGCCGGTCAGCATCTTGATCGACGTCGACTTGCCGGCCCCGTTGGGCCCGATGTAGGCGACGCGTTCGCCGGACTCGACGGTGAACGAGATGTCGTGCACCGCCTCGATGAACTGACGCCGCCGACCGCGCCCGGTCGGAAAAGACTTCGTCAGCCTGGTCGCCTCGATGGCCGTCGAGAGTCCGGTGCGAAGCGCCGGCGTCGTCGCGGTCATGCGCCGATGATGGCGAACTCGGTCAATCCCCGCTTCTCATTTCCTCCCGGTATCGCCGGTGAGGTCCTTGTCTTCCATCTCCCACGCGTGATCCATGGTGTGAAAGGCCGCGTGACGGATCAGGAAGCGCAGCGGCCACGTGCGGGCGAGCTTCCCTTCCGAGTGATAGGTGCGGATCGCGTCGCATAGCTGCGACCGATAGACCTTCAGAGCGGGAGCCGTGGTGACGAGCTTGCCCTCTGGTGTCGCGACGCCGACCTTCTTCGCCCAGTCCTGCTCGGTGAAGAGAACGTGACCGACGATGACGTCGCGATCCCGACCGCCGCCACGTGGGCCTTTGCGCATCTCGGCAGAAACGCGATTGCGCACGTCGTCGAAGTAGGCCCAGCACGCCTGCATGAGCGTGATTTCGCGATCCAGCTCTTTGGCGGTGACCTTCTGTCGGTCGAGGCCGGAGAAGCCGAACGAGATGCCCCAGAAGTCCGTCGATCCGATGCCCGGGTAGCGCTCGACGACATCAAGCTTGGTGCTCGCCGCGAACTCCTTCTCCATCCCGGCCGACGCCGCGACTCCGGCGTACCTCGGCAGGTAGGCGCGCAATGTCTCGATGGCTGACTCGGCGGTCTTGCCGCCTCGCTCCAAGCCGGGCCAGTCCGGCGCGACGGCAACGAACTTCTTCTCTCTGGGCCCGACTTCGATGGTGAGCCGGAGCGTCCTTGCGGCCATCAGCCCATGATTGCCGACCAGGCCGACAACACGGCGAAGGCGGCAAGAATGAGTCCGGTGACGCGACGGACGAGCCGCACCGAGACGTAGTCGAGCACCCGCTTGCCGGCGGTGATGGCCAGTGCGGCCACGGCCCACAGTGCCAAGGTCGCGCCGATGCCGACGGCGACAGGGTCGTGGTAGCGAGCTGCGTAGTTCGCCGTAGCGATCTGGGTGATGTCGCCCCACTCACCGATGAACACGACACCGAACGACGTCATTGCGACGCGGCGGAACGACGGGCTGGCGGCGAGGTTCCGACTCGCGTCGACACCCTCGCCGATCCCCTCTCCGACCTCTGCCTCTTCGCGGCCGAGAAGCAGCACCAGCGCACCGCCGGCGAAGAGCACGGCGACGACCACCTCGAGCGCGCGGCGCGGCAGCAGCGTCAACGCGCCACCGGCCGCGACGGCGATGATCACGTGCACGAGGAAGGCGGTCGCTACGCCGGTGAACACCCAACTCGCGCGGTAGCGCGTGCCGAGCACCAACGACGCGAACAGGCTCTTGTCCGGCAGCTCGGCGATCGCGATCACGCCGAAGACGATCAGGATCACAAGCGGATCCATCGAGTGGGATCCTTCCCGGTCTCGGCCGGGAAAGGCGCGGAACCTTCGACCCGGCCATGCGGCCATCAGTCGAAGGTCTCGCTCGCCGTCTGCGACGGCTCGGTGACCGGGCGCTTGCGCGCCAGCGTGTCGACCACCGAACGAGGAGCTACTCCCCTTCAGTGCGCGAGTTTACGCCGTCGTTGTGCGGAGGTCGACGGCCAGCCGCTTTCGCAAGAGGCCCTCATGCGGGAGACTGGCAGGCGTGGCGCGCTACCGGGTGACCATGCGAGTGGTGCCGGACGCTGCCTGCCCGCCGCGCACGGGGCCGCACGGGTTCCGCGCCCGCCGTGTTGTCGCGGCACGTTGTGCCGCAGCGGCTGCCTGCGAGTTCGCGGAGCCGTACGTCGCTGCCGGCTTCGTCGTCGACTGGTCGGTACGACGGGCCGGCCTGCTCGGGCTCGGCCGCCGCTGGAGCGGTCGCTTCACCCCAGGCGATGACGATGGGCTCTCGGGCGTGCGCGAGCCGCGTCGCCCGCGACCTTCGGCGGGCAGCGCCGCGGTTGCGCTCGATCTGGCGGCGGCATGACGCTGACGCACGGTGGCGAGCCCACGATCGGCTGGCCCGAGGTTGAGGCGGCCCTGACCGGAGCGGGCCAGATGTTCGAGATGACCGACGTCGACGTGCGCGGCGTCCGCCTCCGGGCATGGAAGAACGCACCGCCCAGCCTGCGCGAGCTACTTCAGCTCTCGCGGCTGCACGGCGACAAGACCTTCCTCGTCTATGAGGACGAGCGCACCAGCTTCGAGGAGCACTTCCGTCAGGTCGCGACTCTTGCCCAACGGCTCATCGACGACTACCAGGTGCGCAAGGGCGACCGGGTCGCCATCGCAATGCGCAACTTCCCGGAGTGGTCGGTGGCGTTCTGGGCGGCGGCCGCGGTCGGAGCGGTGGTCGTGCCGCTCAATGCTTGGTGGACCGCGGGCGAGCTCGTCTATGGACTCACCGACTCGGGTTCGAAAGTCGTGTTCGTCGACGGCGAGCGGCTCGATCGGTTGCAGCCGG
Organism: Mycobacteriales bacterium; assembly: GCA_035695245.1. Taxonomy (GTDB): domain Bacteria; phylum Actinomycetota; class Actinomycetes; order JAFAQI01; family JAFAQI01; genus DASSEQ01. The sequence continues at coordinate 13,266 of DASSEQ010000062.1, forward strand.
AGCTGGCAGGCCTCGCTCTTGCTGTCGTCGTTGCACGCCCCGAAGGCGAGTCGCCCGCAGGTGTCGCCAACTTCGTCGATGTCATCGGCGAGGTGCCGGCCGATGCCGGGTTGCCCGATGTGGTCTTGGAGCCCGAGGACGAGGCGACGATCTTCTACACGTCCGGGACCACCGGCGAGCCGAAGGGCGCCCTCGGCACCCATCGCAACATCTGCGGCAACCTGCTCTCGCTCGCGTATGCGCGTTTCTCCGCAGCGCTTCGGTCCGGCACGCCGGCAGACGCGCCTGGTCCGGACGCACTGCAGCCGTCGTACCTGCTTTCGGTGCCGTTCTTCCACGCGACCGGTTGCCACTCAGTGCTCGTCGCGAACCTTGCATCCGGCGGCAAGCTCGTGCTGATGCACAAGTGGAATCCGGAGCGTGCCCTGGAGCTGATCGAACGCGAACAGGTCACGACATTCGGCGGTGTGCCGACGATGGTGTGGCAGGTCTTGCAGTCGCCGGACTTCGACAAGCGCGACATCTCCAGCGTCAGCTCGGTCGGCTACGGCGGCGCACCCGCGCCGCCAGAGCTCGTGCGCCGCATCGAAGAACTTCTTCCCGGTCGTGTCCCGAGCAACGGCTACGGGCTTACCGAGACCTCGTCGGTGACGACGATGAACTCCGGCATCGACTACCTGCGCAAGCCGGACAGCGTCGGGCGGCCGGTTGCGGTCGTCGACGTGCAGGTCGTGGACGAAGACGGGCGAGCGCTGCCGGTTGGCGAGATCGGTGAGCTCCTGATCCGCGGACCCAATGTCGTGAAGGGCTACTGGAACAAGCAGGCCGCGACCGATGCCGCGATCAGCGAGGGATGGCTGCGATCCGGTGACCTCGCCCGACTCGACGACGAAGGGTTCGTCTACATCGTCGACCGGGCGAAGGACATGCTGATTCGTGGTGGCGAGAACGTCTACTGCGCCGAGGTCGAAGCGGCGTTGTTCGAACACCCCGCCGTCTATGACGCGGCAGTGATCGGGATCCCCCATCGCGAGCTCGGCGAAGAGGTCGGAGCGGTCGTCGTGCTCAAGCCCGGAGCGACGGCTTCCGAAGACGACTTGCGCCGCCATGTAGCTGAGCGGCTGGCGGGGTTCAAGGTGCCGGTCAAGGTCTGGTTCCTCGATTCGGAGCTGCCCCGCAACCCGGCTGGAAAGGTGCTCAAGCGCGAGCTGCGCGACCAGCTGCTCGGTTGATCCACCTCGGCACACCTGTCAATATTTCTGACATACGCTGACCCTCATGCGGTCTCGGATCGGGCGGCGCAGCTCTCGCGAGGCCCTGCTCGCGGCGGCGCTCGACGAGTTCCGCGACAACGGCTACGAGGCGGCCACGGTCTCGGGTATTGCTCAGCGCGCCGGGGTCACCACGGGCGCGCTCTACGCGCACTTCCGGGGCAAGCTCGACCTCCTGCTCCAGGCGTTGGGGATCGTGCCGGCCGAAGCGCTGCTCGACGACCTGGCCCAGCTGGCCGCACAACCGCAGCCCCGAGTCGCTCACCTGCTCGGCGAGAACATGGCCGCGACGCCCACCGAGGCGACGCTGCTGCTGCTCGACGCGATCGTCGCCGCGCGCCGCGACGAGCGCGTGGCTCGCATCCTCCGGGACGGGATCGGCGCCTACGAACAGGCGATCGCCCGAGCCACCGAAGCGGGTCAGGCACTCGGAGTGGTCGACCCCGCGCTGCCCGCTCGCGACCTCGTCCGCGTGCTGATGCAGCTCGCACTCGGTCGGTTGGCGCTCGCCGCCCTCGATGCCGGAGCGCCGTCCGCAGCAGCCTTCGAGCGGCTGGCGACGCTGCTCCTCCAGTCCTCCGGCGCATCCGCCGGCACCGGCCCGGGCGCCGCGCTCGGCACCGTGCTCGACACCGTGGCCACTCAGGCCCGGAACCTCGAGCTGGCGAGACAAGGGCTGGCCGACAGCGTCGTCGCGGCCGTGGAGGACGGCCACAGCCTGCGCCAGGTAGCCGCGGCGGCCGGGGTCTCGCACGAACGTGTGCGCCAGATGCTCCGGGAGCATTTGCGCCAATCGACATAACGTGGTTACGTATCGCCACCAACTTCAGGGCGCCTCTGGGCGGGCACGAAACGAGGTAGTGCGATGCCGACTTACACGTTCCTCTCCGACGGCTGGCTCGAGGAAGTAGCGAAACTCGCTGCTGACGCCGGTGGCGGCATGATGCCGGACTCGATCTCGCTCAACCTCGTCGTGACGGGCGGTCCCGAAGGCGACCGCGAGCTCCACGTCGCTGACGGAGCTTTCGCGTCCGGGCTCATCGCCGAAGCCCCGACCAAGCTGACGCTGCCCTACGAGGTGGCCAAGAGCATGTTCATCAAGGGCGACCAGTCGGCCGCGATGCAGGCCTTCATGAGCGGCCAGATCAAGGTCGAAGGCGACATGACCAAGCTGATGGCCATGCAGTCGCAGGGCGGCTCGACCGACGCCGCCTTCCAGCAGAAGCTGCGGGACATCACGGCCGACGTTTGACGACCACGTCGCCCGACTCCCATGCAAGCCGGCTGAAAATCGCGCCGGTCGACCTGGCGGCCGAAGTCGCCGTACGACGGACAAACTCGCTCCGTCGGGTCGTGCAGATCTTCGTGGTTGGTCTGCGCTTCGTGCTGCCCGTGATCGTGACGAATTTCTTCGTCCGCGATCGACAACGTCGCAAGGCGCGTCTCGGTCACAGCCTGGCGGTGGCTGTGAGCGCGCTCGGTGTCACCTTCGTGAAGCTCGGGCAGCTGCTCGCGTCGTCACCGAGCATCGCCGGCGCGACGCTCGCGGACGCGATGCGCAGCGTCTTGGATGACGGTCCGTCCATCCCTTTCGACGAAGTCCGTCGCATCGCCGAAGTCGATCTCGGCCGCCCATTGGACGAAACGTTCGCGACGTTCGAACCGACGCCGTTCGCTGCCGCGTCGCTGGCGGTCGTCCACCGTGCCACCCTCCACGACGGCACGCCGGTCGCTGTGAAGGTGCTCCGGCCGCAAAGCGCGCGGATCGTCGCAACGGACCTGAGCCTGATTCAACCGTTCGCGCGATGGGTCGCCCGAGAAGCTCCGATCGGTGTGCTGCCGGTCGTGCCGGAGGCGATCGACGGTCTGGCCGAACAGCTGGCCGAGGAGCTCGACCTGCGCAACGAAGCGCGGGCGATGCGTTGGTTCGAGGAGATGATCCGGGTCGTCGGCGCGACCGGGGTGCGCGTCCCGGCGACGATCGACGACCTGTCCGGTCAGCACGTGCTGACGATGGAGCTTGTCGACGGCGCCAAGATCGATGACCTGTCACGGCTGGCCGCTGACGACATCGATGCGCGCAAGGCGGTCAAGTCGCTCATCGAGTCGTGGTTCGCCCTGACACTGTGCACGGGTGTCTTCCACGGCGACATGCACGCGGGCAACCTGTTGCTCACGTCCGACGGCGACGTCGTACTTCTCGATTGGGGCATCGTCGGCCGACTCCCCGCAACTTCGTTGCGATTCTTTCGGCGATCGCTCGAGGGCTCACTCGGCGACGAGACGGCCTGGGCCGATGTGCGCGACCACGTGTTGTCCACCATGCCACCGGGTGTGCTCGATGCCATGGGTTTGGGCCCGGACGTCTTTCTTCAGATCATCAGAACGCAGACCATGATGATCATGACGGCGCCGTTCAACGAGCTGGATCTCATGATGCTCACGCCGCAGGCGAGCATCCCGTCGGACGCGCCGGTTGCCCTGCCGTCGTCGTTGCGGGACTGGCTGCGGGTGCTTCGTTCGGAGCGTAAGAAGCTGAAGGCCGGCCAGCTGGTGGCGCTACCCGTGAGCCCGCCCCGCGGTGAGATGTTGCTCGTCAAGCAGCTCGTGTTCTTCGAGCGCTACGGCAAGCTGTTCCTCGGTGACGAGCCACTCCTCTACGACCCCGACGTCTACCGGTCACTGCTTGCCGCGACGGCCGACGCGATAATCACTCCTCACAGTCGATAGGTGGTGAGCCGGTGCCGTACGCGTCGAACGGATCGGTGCGTCTCTACTGGGACGAGGCGGGTTCCGGGACACCCGTCCTGCTCGTGATGGGAGCGACGTACAGCTCTCGGATGTGGTACCCGGTCATCGACACGCTTGCCGCACGGCACCGCGTCATCTGGTTCGACAACCGCGGGATCGGCCGCAGTGCGGCGTCCAGAACGGGAAGCATCGAGGACATGTCGCGCGACGCGGTCGCTGTTCTCGACGCGGCCGGCGTCGCCCGCGCTCACATCTACGGCGCTTCGCTGGGCGGCGTGGTCGTGTTGCAGATTGCTCGGCAAAGCCCGGAGCGGGTGCGGTCTCTCGTGCTCGGTTGCACCGGAATCCTCTCTGATGAAAAGCCGCGCAGCCCCCGGTTCGTCAACGCAGTGGCGTATCTGCCTGCTCGCGCGCGTCGAAGCCTGCTCGGTCGTCTCGGTCGAGGTGGCTACGGCTCGGCCGCCTCCGAGGTGGCAATCGCCCGCGATCTCGCCATGATCGCGGAGGACCGTGCCACTGCCACCGGGCTGGTGCAGCAGCAGAACGCCCTGCGCGCATACTCGCTCCAGCCGGCTGACGTCGCGAGCATCAGCGTGCCGGCAATCGTCTTGCACGGCACCGAGGACAAAGCGGTGCCGTTTGCCTACGGCGAGGAGCTGGCCGCAACGCTTCCCGGCGCACAGTTCGTCACCTTCGAAGGAGCCGGCCACAACTATCTCGTCGCCTACCCCAACCGGGCCAACGAAGTCGTCTTGCAGTTTCTCGCCGAGGTTGACCTGACTCCGGCCGAGGAAGGCGTCGTCAGCGCCTGAGACGACCTCTATCGAACCAGTCGGAAGAACTTGCGCACCTCGTCGACGAAGATCTCTGGTTGCTCGAACGCGGCGAAGTGTCCGCCCCGCTTCGGCTCGTTCCAGTAGCGAAGGTCGGGATAGGTCTGCTCGGCCCAGTGCCGTGGCACCTGCACGATCTCTTTAGGAAACATCGAGGCGCCAACCGGCACGTTGACACCGCTGGTGCGGAACGTGCCGAAGCTCTCCCAGTACAGCCGCGCCGACGACGTCGCTGTCCCGGTGAGCCAGTACAACGCGATGTTGTCGAGCAACCGGTCGGCGCCGAAGAAGTCGACCGGGTCGCCGTCGCAGTCCGACCAGGCCCAGAACTTTTCCAGGATCCACGCGCATTGGCCGGCCGGTGAATCGGTCAGCCCGTAACCGACCGTCTGCGGTCGCGTGCTCTGCTGGGTCGAATACCCCGCCTCCCAGCGTTGGTAGTGCAGCCCGGTCGCGAGCGCCTTCTGCTCGGCCGGGGTGAACTCGGTCTGGCCCTTCGGCGGCCGCGCCATGATCATGTTCAGGTGGATCCCGGCCAGCGAGTCGGGGTGTTGGTTCGCCAGGCTGGCCGTGACGGCTGCGCCCCAGTCGCCTCCCTGTGCGCCGTACCGGTCGTAGCCGAGTCCGTGCATCAGCTGCGCCCAGACATTGGCGATGCGCTCGACGCCCCAGCCGGTGCTGCGGGGCCGGCCGCTCCAGCCATAGCCCGGCAGCGACGGTACGACGACATGAAAGGCATCGGCGGCTTCGCCGCCGTACGCGACCGGATCGGTGAGCGGCCCGACGACCTCGGCGAACTCCAGGAACGACCCGGGCCAGCCGTGGGTCAGGATCAGCGGTAACGCGTCCGGCTCGGGGGAGCGGGCGTGCACGAAGTGGATGTCGACCTCGTCGATCTGCGTGCGGAACTGCGGCAGCCCCGCCAGTCGATCCTGGCGAGCCCGCCAGTCGTAGTCCTCAGCCCAATGGCGGCAGAGGTCTTGCAAGTAGTCGAGCGGCACGCCCTGCGACCAGTCGGCCACCGTCGCCGCGTCCGGCCAGCGGGTTCGTCGCAGTCGGTCGCGCAGATCGTCCAGGTCGGCGTCGCTGACGGTGGGTGCGAACGGTTCGATCGATGCGGCCACCGCCGCACGCTAACGCGCGCCTGCTCGACCGATGCCACCAGCCGTCGACAACAAGGTCACACTCATGATGTGGGCGTCATCACTCGGATCGGAAACGCTCCGGGCGTGCGCCGGCTGATCAAACGCCTGCCGAAGCCGGCCGAGGTCCGGGAAAGTCCGGACGACGAGGACCTGGTGCCGATGTGGTGCGCGGACTGTCGTCGTGAGCTCCTCTTCGAGATGCCCCGATGCCCGGACTGCGGCGGCAGCGCCGTATCCGCAGAGGAGTTGGCCCGGCGTACCGGTGGGCTGCCGCGGACGGGGCTCGGCCCCAGCGACTGGTGAACCTCCCTTGCGGGGCACCTGGGTACCGACCGTACGGTAATACCGTGAGTACGACAATGCTGGTCGAACCGGTGCAACGCCGGCGGCGGAGCCGGGCCGAGAGCCGCGAAGACAACCGAAAGGCGCTGCTGTCGGCGGCGCGTGAACTCATCGTTGAAGTCGGCTACGCGAGTGCGCAGCTCGACGAGATCGCCGAGCGTGCGGGGCTCACGAAGGGCGCGATCTACTCGATCTTCGGCGGAAAGCTGGAGCTTCTGCGTGCAGTCGTCGACGCGCATGCGCGGGAGGTGCTGCCGCTCTTGGAGTGGGAGTTCGACGTTGCTCCGACGGTCACCACCGAGGATCTGCTCGAGCGGATGGTGCGCAACTACCTTGCGTTCCTCGAGCGGGAGGACACCGAGCGGCTGCTGGCGTTCGAGGTCGACGTCAATGGACTGGCGATGCGCGACGCCGCCACCCGCGCTCTGGTCATCGGTCATGAGCGCGCCTTCGCCGCTCGGCTTGCCGCGGCGTTCACCGGGCGCCGCCGGCGCAAGGGGAAGCGGCTGGATGCGCGGTCGGCGGCCGATGCCGCAGACCTTGTTCTCGGTGCGCTGGGCGGCATCGGGCAACGCATGGTGACCGCACCATGGATGACACGCGACGCCGACGTCATCGTCGCCGCGATCGTCCGGCTGCTCCCCGCGGGGCCCGCCAATGCGTAGGCGCGTGGCCGCGATGGCTGCCGTTCTGGCGGCTGCGACCGCGGCGGTGCCTGCAGTCGCCGGGGGCACGAGCGCGTCGACGCGCGGATGGGTGCCGACGCTTCCGCCAGCGACGTACAAGACCGTCAGCAGCTACACGACCATCCGCATGGACGACGGAGTCCAGCTCGGCGCGACGATCACCTTTCCGTCGCGTGACGGCACTACCTCCGCGCGTGGTCGATTCCCGGTGGTGTTCTCGATGACACCGTACGGACGTGACGGAGTGTGCGGTTGCTCGGACCAGACCGAGTTTCCATCGCGCGGAATCGTGTCCGCAGTCGTAGATGTGCGCGGCACTGGTGGCAGCGGAGGCAACCTCGACGGCAACTACTTCTCGCCGCGCGAGCAGCGCGACGGCTATGACCTCGTGGAGTGGTTCGCCCACCAGCGATGGTCGACCGGCAAGGTCGCGATGCAGGGCGGGTCCTATCTCGGAATCACCCAATACCTCACCGCAGAGATGCGGCCGCCGGGTCTAGTGGCGATCGCGCCCGAAGTCGCGCTGTCCGACATCTATCGGGATGCCTACACCTATGACGGGATCCCAGACTTCTTCTTCGACACGCAATACAACGGCGTGCAGGGGGGACCGGGGCTGGTCAGCGGCAACTTCGGTGAGCCGGGTGACTCCAACTCCGGCTTCGACACGAGTCCGGCCGACTGGCTCGACGCGTTGCTGAGCACGACAAGTGCGAAGCAGGCGCAGGCAGGGAGCCGTCCGGTTGCCCTCGACTACCTCTCCCGGCCGTACGACAATGCTTGGTACCACGCACGATCGCCGTTCTACCGGGTCGACCGCATCTCCGTTCCGGTGATGATCGTCGACGGCTGGCGCGACGGCGCGTTCGTGCGCGGTGACTTCGAGATGTACCAACACTTGGCGCAGCGTCGCGGCGTGGAGACGCGCATCGACGTGAATGCATGCACCCACAAGGGCTGCGGCGCGCCGTTCGACCCGACGCACGCGGCCAACGGAAACGACAACTTCCCCGCCATCGAGTTCGACTTCCTCAGCCATTACCTGCGCGGCACCCCGGAGCATCGCCAGCCGAAGGTCGCCTTCCAGCTGCAACCCTCGGGCCCGTACCAGTACGCCGCGCAATGGCCGCCGGCGGGCACGCGCTTCACGCGCTATTACTTGACCTCAGGCGGCGGCACCGGGCAGCCACTGGCGGGAAGCCTGTCCGTCGGAAGGCTTGCGACAACACCACCAGGCACTCGTACGACGTCGAGCTACTTCACTGATCCCCTCGCCGGCGCCAGCATGGCTCTGGACTCCTACGGCACGATCGCGATCTCGCCGTACGTTCCGTTGGATCAACGCACCGAGGACGAGCAGGGCCTGACCTGGCGCACCGGAGCGTCGAGCCGACCGCTGCGGCTCGCGGGTCCGATCCAGCTGCATCTCGTCGCGGCGTCATCGGCGAGCGACACCGACTTCGTTGCTCGGCTGTCTGACGTTGCGCCGGATGGCAGCGAGACCGTCATCACCGAGGGCGCATTGCGTGCCTCGCACCGCGCGCTCGATCCGTCCCGGTCCACCCTCGGGTCGCCCTATCACCGTGACGACAAACCGATGGCGTTGACGCCGGGCACGACCTACGCGTTCGACGTGGCGATCATCCCGACCGCCTACCAGCTGGCGCCCGGACATTCGCTGCAGCTGCGGCTCACCACCGACGACTTCCCGACGCGGCTGCCCGCCGATGTCTACGTCAACGCCAACGATCCGGCGGCGTCGCAGATCACACCGATGCCGCCTGCGGTGAACACAGTCGTCGAGGCCCGCGCGGGTTCGTGGCTGCTCCTGCCGCTTGCGCCGGCCTGACCAAGGGGAGACGACCATGCGGCTCGTTCCTCGCCTTGTCGCCGTGGGAGCGCTCTCGCTTGCCACCGGCTGCGGCAGCACCGTGGCCGGTGTCGGCGGCACGAGCAACCCGTCCGGGGCGTCAGGACTCGCCGCTCCGGCAGGCTCGTCGCCGGCATCGGGATCGGGTACAGCCGGCGGCGGCGTCGGCGGAGTGGCGCCCGGTGCCGGACAGCCCGGCGGGCCATCTGCCGGCAGCGGCGCGTCCACCGGTGCCGTCGGCGGCTTCGCCACCGGCGCAGGTGCCGGGCACGCAAGCGCGAGCGTCCCCATGAGCGGCAGGGGATACGACGCACACCACCTCTACCTCGGCTTCCCGACCAACAACGACGTCAACCGAGCGGCACCGAGCGGCGTCGGCGCGACCAACTTCGGTGACCAACCGTCGATCATCAAAGCGGTTGTCGGGGACATCAACCGGCGCGGCGGAATCCTCGGCCGGACGGTGGTGCCGCTGTTCCACGACATCGCGACGGCGAACCTCGAGACCGATCCGACAAGTCAGGCGCAGGCGACGTGCACGGCCTTCACCCAGGACGCGCACGTCGTGGCCGTGGTCAACATCGTCGCCGGCATCGACCTGCCGACGTTCTACAGCTGTCTGGCCCAGCACGACACGCCGCTGATCTCGGCCGGGTTCGTCCCGGCCGACGATGTGCTGTTCGACAAGTACGCCCCCTACCTCTACAAGCTGACGGCGGCGAGCTTCACGCACCTCACGCCGGTGTGGCTGTCGCGGCTCACCGCGATGGGCTACTTCCGCGCCTGGAACACCACCACGGGCGGACCGGCCAGTGGTCAGGCCAAGGTTGGACTCTTGTATCCGGACCAACAGCCGCAACAACGCATCTTCGCGGACGTCAAACGCCGACTCGTCGCGGCCGGCTACACGGTGGCGAAGGAATATCAGTACGACACATCGAGTCTCAACAACGAGTCGGCGTCGATGAGCAACGCCGTGCTGCAGATGCGCAACGCCGGCGTCACGCACATCTTGTCCAGTGAGTCAGACGTGCTGCTCTTCATGACCGCCGCTGACAGTCAGCACTACCGGCCCCGCTACGCCTTGACGTCGTATCACGCTCCGGCGGTGCAGCTGCAAGGAACAGTTCCCAACTCACAACTCGTGGGGTCGATGGGCGTGGGTTGGCTACCCGTATCCGATGTCGACGCCGGCCACGATCCGGGGCCCGTCAGCAGTGGCGAAACGTCGTGCCGCAAGTTGATGCAGGCGGCGGGTCAGAGCACTTCGACCGCGAGTGCGGAGATCGTCGAATTCGCGATCTGCGACGGAGTCCGCCTCACCTCGGATGCGATCAGCTTCAGCAAGGATCCGAGCAGCAGCGGCCTGCATGCCGGTCTCGCCGCGCTGGGCAGCGGCTTCGCATCAGCACTGACCTGGCGCAGCGGACTGGGCGGCAGTCGCTACGACGTGCCCGGAGCGGTGCGCGAGTTTGCCTTCAACGGCAGCGCATATGCCTATGTCTCCTCCACGCTCTATCCGCTGTGAGGTTTTAGCGGTTCACGCAGGGACGAGCTCTCGCTCGGCCGGCGTGGTTGGGTGATCGTCAATGCGCAGGACGCGCGCCAGCCACGACGGCATCCACCAGTTCCACCGGCCGAAAAGGCTCACCAGAGCGGGCAGCAGCAGCGCGCGGACGACCGTCGCGTCGAGCAGGATGCCCGCGCCGAGGCCGGTTGCCAGCACCTTCAGGTCGGTGAACGGCGCCGAGGCGAGCGACGCAAACGCGAGGAACAGGATCAAGGCAGCACTCGTCACGAGGCGGCCGGTGCGACCGATGCCTTCCACCACCGCGGCGTCGGTGCCGTTGCCGGCGTCGACGTGTTCGCGCATGCGCGCCAGGATGAACACTTCGTAGTCCATCGACAGCCCGAACAGGAACGCGAACACCATCAGCGGCACCCAAAACGTGATCGCACCGGTCGCCGGCACACCGAACAAGGCGTCTGACCCGTGACCCTCTTGCCAGAACCACGTCATCAGGCCGAAGGTCGCCGCCATCGACAGGAGGTTGAGCACTAATGCCTTGAGCGGTAGCAAGACCGATCGGAACGCACGCGCAAGAAGCAGGAACATCAGCACGGCGATGACGGCAAACATCACCGGGAAGTTGCCGAAGACGGCGTGCTGATAGTCGAGTTCGATCGGCCCCTCGCCGGCGATGCCCGCGACACCGGAGACCTTCGCGAGGGCGTGGCGGGCGGCGCTCACCGGCGCGAGTGTCGTGTTGTTGAGCGTTGCCTGGGTCGGAACGCCGATGACGATCGTCGTGTTGTTTCGACTGCTGTCGGGCGCAGTCGACACGGCCGCTGCGGTGATGCCGTCGACGTGGTCGAGTGTCGCGGCAGCAGCGTCTGCGGAGCCACGTGCGGTGAGCACTTCGAGCGGCGTCAGCGCGCCGGTCGGCATGCCACCTGCGCGCAGTGCGTCGTACGTCGCCCGGGCCTGTCCTGTCTTGGTCAGCGCGTCGACGCTGGTCGAGCCGGTGGTCAGCGAGAAGACCGGTGCGATGCAGATGCCGAGTGCAACGAGGGCCGCGCCCGCGGCGAGCCAGCGCCGGCGTACGACGAACCGGCCCCACCCGGTCCAGCCTCGGGATGCGCGGTCGTCGTGGCGCAGCCGCGGCCAGTCGATGCGTGGGCCGATGCCACCGAGGAGGGCCGGCAACAGCGTCAGGGTGACCAGTGTCGAGACCAGCGGGATCAACATGCCGCCGTAGCCGACGCTGCGCAGGCCGGGCACGGGCAGCACGATCAACGCGACCAGACCGATCGCAACAGTGCCGCCGCTGACGACGACAGCTCGGCCAGCGGTGCGCATCGCGATCTGCGTTGCGGTGGCGTTGTCGTGGCCACGTTGCCGCTCCTCGCGCCAGCGGGTCACGACGAGCAGCGAGTAGTCGATGGCGACGCCGAGACCGACAAGCGACACCAGGAACTGCACGATGAACGACACCGGTGCGATGTAGGTGAGGCCGAGCACGACGAGCAACGTTGACGTGATCGAGACGGCGGCGATGAGCAAGGGGACGAGTGCGAGGATCGATGCGAAGACGAACGCCAGCACGGCGAGAGCGCCGAGCCCTCCGATGAGCGTTTCCGCGAAGACGCCGGTGCCACCTTTGCCCGAGCTGCTGGCGAGCTCGTTGAGTCCCGTCGCCCCAACGTGGTACGTCGACGGCAAGTCGGCCCGCAGCTCGCCGGTAAGCCGGTCGGAGATCGGCTTGTCCTGGAAGTTGACGTACGGCGGACCGAAGACCATCGAGTAGGTGGTTCGGCCGTCGCTCGTGAGGAACACGGCGTCGTGCGTCGTCGCGTAGTCGACGATGCGCAGCCGCGGGTCGTGCGCGCGCAGGCTCCGGAAAGCGGCCGCGATGCGGCTCTCGTCCTGCCGCACGGTCTCGCCCGCCGGCACGGTGACTGCGAGGATCGACGGCGGGGACTGGGCGCCGTTGCCGTAGGAGTGCAGGATCTTCGTCGACGTCTCATAGCCGGGCTGCCCAGGCAGCGAGAAGTCGACCGACAGTCGCGACGACAAGTGCCCGGCGCCGGCGCCGCCGGCAACGAGCAAGACGAGCCACGCCACGATGACCAGCCGTCGATGCCGAAGGACGCCCGCGGTGAGCCGGCCGATCAGCCCTTCATCGGCGACGCGCTGGTCCGTCGTTGCCGTCATGGTGTCTCCCTCGCGAGTTGCAAGATCGTGCAGATAGCAAATCATTCACAGGCTGAATCATTCTCGGCATGTAGTATTAGGCCATGCCGCGCGAGGCGTCAACTCCGAAACGGCCCGGGCCGCCGCCCGGCGTTGATGCGCCGCCACTCGGACTGTTGCTGTCCTCGGTGGGATTCGGCGCGGCATTCAGATTCCGCTCGGTGATCGCGCCCGCCGGCCTGCTTCCGCAGGAGTTCGCCGTTCTCCGTCAGGTCGCGACGGCGGAGGGCATTTCCCAACAAGCCTGCGGTGCGGCGCTGAAAGTGGCGCCGAGCCGCATGGTGGCGCTGGTCGACGACCTCGAGGCAAAAGGCTTCGTCGAGCGGCGGCCCAACCCGGACGACCGACGCACCCGTGCGCTGCATGTGACGGCGAAAGGCCGCAAGGCGTTCACCGCAGCGCTCGAATCGGTGATGCGTAACGAGACCGAGGTCTACTCGGTGCTGAGCAACTCGGAAAAAGCCGAGCTGCGCCGCCTGCTGCAGATTGTCGCGGCGCAACTCGGCCTCGAACCCGGTGATCATCCGGGGATGAACGCCGACTGACATCAACTTGGGGCCCCGAGCTGCTGCTCGGGGCCCCAAGACCGGACTGCTGCTACAGCTCGACCGGAGCCGGCGTGTGCGCGCCCAGCTTGGGCAGCACCTCCGCCTCAGGAGACGTGCGACGCAGGTGCAGGTAGCCCAGCGCCGACAGCAGGAGCAGCACCCCGGCGGCGATGAAGGACGAGACGGCACCCCACAGGGCGATCTCGCCCATCTTCCAGAAGCCGTAGGCGTTCAGGAGCATGCCGCGAAGCGTTTCGCCCATGAACAGCGTCTGCCGCTGCTGCGAAACCGTCGCGTAGTTCGGGTCCGTTGGCTTCATGGCGAGGAACGTGCTCGAGACCTGGCTGTAGGTCTGGCCGTTCGCCACCTCGGACAGGTGGACCTTGATGTAGTGGTCAGCGAATACCTGGGCCTCGCGCCCGTTGGTCACCTGCTGGCCGGCGTACGGGGTCACGTACTTCGTGATCTCCGCGCTCTTCTGCGCAGCGATCCCGGCCTTGCTCGGGAAAAAGATCTGCTGCTGGGAGAGCTGGCTGTGCACGTTGCTGTTCGTGAAGCTGTGGGCCCACACGAGCAGTCCACCTGCGATGAGCAGGATCGTTGCGAGGACAAGCCCACCGGTCGACACCAGGGCGTCGAATGTCTTGCGGCGCATCGTCGTCTCCTTCCGCCGCGGGAGCCGGTCGGCTCCGTCTGCAACCAACCTTCGTTCACGTCGGGCTGGCCAGGTCAGGGGCGAAAGGAACACTTACGCCGGGTCGGAGGTCCGTCGCTGATGGGACCTTGGTCCCATCGTTGACGGGCTGGCGGGAGGGACAATGAGCGGGTGACGTCACCCGCATCGAAGATCCGTGTCTTCCTGCTCGACGACCACGAGGTCGTACGACGGGGCGTGCGCGACCTGCTCGAGTCCGAGGGGGACATCGAGATAGTCGGAGAGGCGTCGACGGCCGCCGAGGCGATGGCGCGGGTTCCCGCCGTACGCCCCGACGTTGCTGTCCTCGACGTCAGGTTGCCGGACGGTGACGGTGTGACGGTTTGTCGGGACCTGCGCTCGCAACTGCCGGAACTGCCGTGCTTGATGCTGACCTCGTTCGCGGACGACGAGGCGTTGTTCGACGCGATCATGGCCGGCGCCGCCGGCTACGTGTTGAAGCAGGTCCGCGGCTCCGACATTCTCGGCGCGGTGCGCACGGTTGCTGGCGGCGGGTCGCTGCTGGACCCACGCACGACTGCACGGGTGATGGAACGTCTCCGGAACCACGCGGCCGAGAACGATCCGCTTGCAGGTCTGACCGAGCAGGAGCGGCGCATCCTCGAGCTGATCGGCGAGGGGTTGACCAACCGGCAGATCGGCGAACGCATGTTCCTCGCCGAGAAGACGGTGAAGAACTACGTCTCGAACCTGCTCGGCAAGCTGGGTATGGAACGGCGCACCCAGGCGGCCGCTTTCGTGGCGCGGCTGGGTGACGAGCACAAGCACTAATCGAGTGGCACGGTCCAACACAGGCGGGTCCCACCTGCGGTGTCAGCCTCCGCGGTGAAGGTTCCGCTGAGGTCGGCCGCCCGCCGAGCCAGATTCGCCAGCCCGCTCCTGCGACCGGCAGCCGGCAGCCCTCTGCCGTTGTCGAGGACGATCATCTCCACCCGGTCGACGTCGGCTGTGATGTTCACCGACGCGGCCGTTGCAGCCGCATGCCGCGCGATGTTCGACAAGGCTTCGCGCAACACGGCCAACATCTGCTCCGCGACTGTAGATGGCACCAATGTGTCCACTGCGCCCTGGAACACGACGTCCGGCTCGAAGCCCAGCGATGACCGCGCTGCACCTACTGCCTGAAGCACCGCTTGCCTCACCCCTTCGCCGGCGTGTGGCGCGGGCTGTTGCAACGCGAAGATCGACGTACGGATCTCTTTGATGGTCGCGTCGAGATCGTCGACTGCCTTGCGCACGCGGTCGGCCTTCTCCGGCGGCTGCATTCCCCTGATCGAGCCTTCGAGCGACATCCCTGTCGCGAACAGGCGCTGGATCACCAGGTCGTGCAGATCGCGCGCGATGCGGTCGCGGTCACCGAGCACTGCGAGTTGTTCGCGCTCCGCGGCAGCAACCCCGAGCCGGAGTGCAATGGCCGCCTGACCCGCGAAGCTGTCGACGAGACGAAGCGTTTCGGGCCCGAACGCGGGCTTGTCACCGATGCGGCCCACGACCAGGGTGCCCAACGCCTCGGCGTCGGCCCCGCCGAGCGGTAGGTAGAGGGCAGGCCCCACGCCCGCGGCGTGCAGCAGCCCCGGCCAGATGCGCGGGTCCGTCTGAGCATTGACGACTGCTGTCGGCGCGCCTTCGCGCATGACCTTGGCGGCGAGCGATTGTGCGGCGATCGCACCACCCAGCAGCACCGCCGCGCCGTCACCGTCCGCGGCCTGCACGCGCAAAGCGCCATCGCCGACGGGTAGCGCGAGGAACGCGATATCCGCGTCTGCGAGCTGTCGGGCTGTCGCGACCAGGTCGGGCAGCACGTCCGCGCTCGGGGTGCCGGCCAGCAACCGCGTCTGGATCGAGCTCGCGGCCTCCAGCCACTGCTGGCGTCGTTGCGCTTGCTCAT
Source organism: Mycobacteriales bacterium (assembly GCA_035695245.1). GTDB lineage: Bacteria > Actinomycetota > Actinomycetes > JAFAQI01 > JAFAQI01 > DASSEQ01. The sequence goes on from DASSEQ010000062.1 coordinate 29,069, forward strand.
ACAAGCGCGCGTTCTGCACGGCTAGACCGGCCGCGGACGCGAGTGCCAACACCACTTGCTCGTCGGTCTCGGTGAACTCGACACCGCCGCGCTTCTCGGTCAGGTAGAGGTTGCCGAATGCTTCACCGCGCACGCTGATCGGAACGCCCAGGAAGGTGTGCATCGGTGGATGGTTGGGCGGGAACCCGAACGACGCCGGATGGTCGGCCAGGTTTGCGAGTCGAATCGCTCGCGGCTCAGTGATGAGAAGGCCGAGCACGCCCCGGCCATGGGGCAGATCGCCGATCTGACGGCGCAGCTCCTCGTCCACGCCGACCGTGACGAACTGCGCCAACCGGGTCTCACCGCCTGCATCGAGCACGCCGAGAGCCGCATAGCGGGCGTCGGCCAACTCGGCGGCGGTTTCAGCGATCCGCCGCAGCACGGCATCCAGGTCGAGCTCGGAACCGATGGAGAGAACAGCCTGCAGCAGCGCCTGCAGTCGATCAGCTGCGAGCGCTGGAAACCGGTCGGCGTCCGAGGACGCGTGCTGTCTCGGTCCCACGGGACGAATCTAGTAAGCGGAACTGCTACCGGTTGAGGCCCAACGACAACGTCTCCTCTACCGAGCGGCGCCCCGTGGCCGGCCAGCCATGGCCGTATCCCATCCGGAGCAGCAGCTGCGGATATCCGAGTAGCCCGAGACCGCGCTGAAGCTGCAGCCGGGTTGCCGGAAGATCCGTCACCTGACCCAGCGGTTGAGCAACCACGCCGGCGTCGGTCGCGGCGAGCAGGACGGCCGCCAACGCGCGGCCACTACGCAGCCAGGACACCCGGTCGTCGCCTTCGCTGCCGACCAGCACGAGTGTGTCCCGCTCGACCGTGGGGGGTTCCGGCCACTGCTTCTCTGCGGGAGGCGCGTCGTCGGCATCGAAGTCCCGCAGCGCGACGTCGCAGACGCGGTTCTGTGGCCACACGGGCAGCGCCCGCGCCGGTATGCCGTCGGCAGATCGACCAGTGCGCCGCCAGGCGCCGAGTTCTTGCCGGTAGCGCGGGTCGCCGACTTCGATCTCCTCGGCCTTCTGCAACAGGATCGTCGCCTGGAGCCGATCGCTCGGACGATCGAGCACCCGGACCCAGCATCCGACTTCTGCGGCGGCGCCGCGCATCCGGTCGATGACATCGCTCGGCACGGGTTTGTCGTCGTACGGGCCACGATCGGTGTAGCGACGGAGCGCAGCCTCGAGCAGCTGTCGTTCCATGGGCGACGCCTGGTCGGGGCCACCGATGGTCAACGTCGCGAGCAAACGCGGCTCATCCGCGCGTGGAACCAGCCGCACGATGCACGCGTGGCCGAGGACGCGCACAGCCAGGCGGGCAAATTCGATCGCGGCGCCGCAACTCAAGTGCAGCAGCCGTGAGGAAGCGTCGAGGTAGCTGAGCTGGCGCTCTACGTCGGCGCGCACCTCCAGGGTGTGGCCCGCTACAGCGAACTGCCACGGTTGGGTGTTGTGCACCGAGGGCGCCAAAGAGGCGTACGACGTGATCAGGCGCAGTTCCTCGGAGTCCATGTGAACCAGAATCGGCGCGAACCTGCGCGGATGTTCAGAGTCGAAGGTCCCGAGGTTGGTCGGATGCGCGGGCTGCTACGTAATCGCGAAGGACCACCGCGTTGTTGTGTTGACGGTCGCGGGAGCTGTAGAGAAGGGTGACGGCACCCTGTCGCGCTGCATCCACGAGCGGCGCCCATTCCTGCGGATGCGCGTCGAGCTCGATGCGATAACGACGCTGGAACTCCGTCCATTTCGCCGGGTCGTGATTGAACCAGCGGCGCAACTCAGTGCTGGGAGCGACTCCCTTCAACCACGCGTCGAAAGGCACCTCTTCAGGCCGGACACCGCGGGGCCAGAGTCGTTCGACGAGGAACGTCTTGCCGGCCGTGTGGGGGTCGTGGTCGTAAACGCGGGACAGCGTGATCGGACCCACCGGCGGCGCACCTCCCGGATCCGAAATCCGTTGCCTTTCGACACGAGTATCGCTGTGCCGGAAGCCGGTTTGTTTGATCGGGTAGTGAGTGAAGGCGGCTACTCGAGCGGTTGTCTCGCGACACCTGCTGGTTCGCGGCCCGCGCCGAGATAGCCGGCCCCGGTTGCGATGAGCGGGAGTCCGACGAGGATGGCCACCAGGTTGAGCCAAGGCACCCGGTCGAGTGGTGTGAGGTTGCTGCGGTTCCAAGCGAGCAGGGCCGCATACGCGCCGGCGGTGCCGATGAACGCACCGAGCAGTGCCAGCGCCCCGGCGGTCGCGGCGGTCAGGGTTCGGCGTACGGTTCTGCTTGCGCCAGCCGCCGTGAGAATGCGCAGATCGCTTGCGGTCTCACTGCGAATGAGTCCGACGGTCATACCCAGGACTCCGAGGGCGAGCAAGATGCCGGCGCCAGTCGTCCAGTTTCGCAGTGGCGCCAGGGATCTCTGCGGTTGTCGGGTCTTGACATAGAGACCGGTGCCGGCGGCAGCGGTCCTGGCGAGTTCGACCTGCGCGGACGTCAGCGGGCGAGTGGTCTCCAGCAGCCAGCTGGCGGGCAGCGGTTGGAGCCCGAGCGTCTGCATCGCATGCCCGGTGAGAAGGATGCCAGGACCGTCGGTGTAGCCGGGCAGTCGGTGAGTGACCTGGATCACGGGATGGGCAATTCCTGTCGAGGTCGGCTTGGACTGCGGTCCCGGCATCGGATTGAAGATCTGCAGCCCGGAGAGGTCGGCGCGTGCGGTGATGAGGTCCGCGTCGGGGTTGATCTGGCCGGGCGCAAATCCGTAGTGAGCGAGAACTGCAGGCGTGGCGACGTAGAGCGTCGTCATCGCGGAGATGTCCTCGCCGTGCGACATCCGGGTGACCTTGGCGAGGACAGGGGTTAGGTATCCACTGGCTTGGCCGGCAACGGAACCGGGCGTGACGGCAATTTGCCCGGCGCCGCTGGGCACGAGTGATGCTGGTGTGGCTTGCGGGTTGTAAGCCTGGTCGAGGGCCAGCGAGGCAGCATGCAGGGTGGCTGCGACTTGGTCGACGCCGGCTTGAGCTGTCGTCAGCTTCGCCGGTGACAGCAGCGGCACGGGATCACCAGGCCCACCGCGGCTGACGTACATCACGAGTTGGTTGGGGGCGAGGTTTCCCGGGCCGGAGGGTCGGTCGGCGGCCGATGCGCTGACGGCGATGGTCGCGGCGACTCCGACGGCGAGGGTGATCGCGCCGAGGGCAGCCCCGGAACGGGCCTGGTAGCGGGACAGGTCGCGGAGCGCCATTGTGACCGCGATCGGCGATTGTCGGCCGATTGCGGCAAGCTGTCGGATGGCCAATGGTGCAAGCAGTAGGACGCCGACGGTCGTGATGAGGGTGCCGCCGATGATGAATACGGCGCGGTGCTGGTCGGCGAACGCGAGGAGCACGATGCCTGCGGCTAGGAGAACCATGCCGGCAGCGGCGAAGCGATGAGCTGGTTTCGGCCGCGGTGGCCGTCCGGACAGGGCCGCCACCGGGGAGAGTCGGGCAACGGCGCGTGCCGGCCACCATGCTGCTCCCGTCGCGGTGACGAGGGTGAGCAACATCGCGGCCGCGACCGCCCACCAGGGCAATAACCAGCCGTCGACGCGGTGCTCGGTGGCCGATTGCACCGCTGGGGCGACGGCGAACCAGACAGCGAGTCCGAGAATGGCGCCGCCGACGGCGGCGGTCGCACCTACCGCCGCGCCGTTGGCCAACAAGACGAGCCGCAGGTGCCGGTCGGTCGCCCCGAGCGAGGCAAGCGTTCCCAGCGCGCGCTGGCGCCGGTGCGCGAGGACGGCGAAGCCGGCGACGGCCATCAGGCCGACGAAAAGCAGTCCGATGCTGCTGAGCACGAGCACGATCGCCGCGGCGTCGGCTTGGTTGCCGCTTCCGCGGCCGGCGATGTCGAGACCGGTGTGGCTGGGCAGCCGAAACTTGTCGAACGCGTGTTGACGAGCGTCGAGCAGGATGGACACGTGGTCGGCCGGGTTGGCCTGTCCGGGAGCGACCAGCGCGAACTGGTCGAGGAGGTTGAGCGGGTTTTCGACGACGCCGACCACGCGCAGCCTGTGGCCGTTGACGGTCCAGTCCCCGCCCACGTGCACGCCGAACGTCTTCATGGCGGCGGCAGTCAGGGCAGCTTCACCAACGGTCCCGGGGTAGTTGCCGGCGTCCAACCGCAACGTGACATGTCCGTACGGGCCGTGCGGGTCCTGTGACCGGATGTCGAGGGCCGCGACCGATCCCGGAACGGGGGCGCTCTGGTGAGCGATCGCTTCGACGCTGCCGAAGCGTGCCTGCAACGCGGCAAGGTCGGTCGCGAGTTCGTCGTCCGATCCCGGCAAGGTCAACAATGTGTTCGCCGTACCGAAGGTCGGATCCGCTTTCAATGCACCGGCGTTCTGGACAACGCCGAGACCAAGCACGGTGGCGGCGATCGCTGTGATCAGCAGGGCCAGCACGAGCGCCTGCCGGCGCCATTCACGTCGGTACAGGCGCCATGCCCAGCGAATCACCGCGTTGCGCGCAGGCCGGCCGCCGTTACCGACGGCGATGGTGATCGGCCGGTCCTCGACCGAGGCAGTCATGACAGCCGGCTGGACTCGAAGATGGACTCCGGCCCCTGCGGCGGTGCGGTCTGGTCAACCACGCGTCCGTCTCGCAGGAACACCACTCGGTCCGCCCACGACGCAAGCTGTGCGTCGTGGGTGACGACGACTCCGGCCACCCCGCGCTGACACGCGGCTCTGATCAGTCGCATCACGGCCTCGCCATTGGCGCTGTCCAACGCACCAGATGGTTCATCGGCCAGCAACAAGCTGCGGTCCCCGACCACCGCGCGGGCGATCGCCACCCGTTGCCGCTCGCCACCGGAGAGCTCGTCCGGGAACCGGTCAGCACAATCCGCCATGCCGAGCTCGTCCAGCGCTTGCAGTCCGCTGGCCCGAGCTGCCCTGACTGCCGTCCCGTCCAGCTCCAAGGGCAGCGAGACGTTCTCAGCGGCCGTGAGTCCGGGCAACAGGTTGAAGTCCTGAAAGACGTAGCCGACGACACGGCGACGCAACCGTGCGCGTTCGTCACGCGACACGGCCGACAATGGCACCCCTCCGATGAGCACCTCACCGCCCGTCGGCTGCTCGAGGCTGCCGGCGACGGTGAGCAAGGTGCTCTTGCCGGATCCGCTGGGACCCATCACCGCGACCAGCTCGCCGGCGGCCACAACCAGATCGACGTTGCTCAGCGCGTCCACCTGGGCGGCACCGTCGCCGTAGGTCTTGGACACCTCGCGCAGCTGCAACATGCTCATGGCCGCACTCCAACCGTCTTCGGTGCTCTCGGGAAACCGAACCGCGTGCGCGGCGTCGGATCGGTGGCCGTTCGTTTGATCCGACCGTCCGCCGCATCCAGCCAGCGAACGACCGAATCGAGCCGGAACAGCTCCGCGTCGACGACGAGCGCGAAGGCCAAGTCCCGGTCCGCGGAGTACTCCTTGAGCCGCGTCCACTCCTGCATGAGCTCCACCAGGTACCGGCGATGGGTCTGCACCACCTCGTGCACGTCAACGTCCGGCGTGTGCACCGCGATCAGCACCTTCATCACCAGCTCGTCCCGCGGCGGCGAGGACAGATCCGGCGGCGTCCGCAACCACGACGACAACTCTTCCGTGCCGGCCGTCGTGATCCGGAAGCCCTTCTGTGGCCCGGCCTCTTCGGAGTCATCCGACTCGACCAGGCCATCGCGTTCGAGGCGCTGCAATGTCGTGTAGACCTGGCCAACGTTGAGCGGCCATACCTCGCCTGTTCGAGCCTCGAACTCCTGCCGCAACTGCAGCCCGTACTTCGGACCGTCGTTCAACAGCGCGAGCAGCGCGTGCCGGACGCTCATCAGTTATGGTCCCTACGTTGCATACTGGGTATAATACGGATCGGCAGGGCGGGGTCAAGTGGGGCGAAGGCGCAGTGAAGTTCCGTCAGAGGGGGTGCGGACCACGCTCACGCGCGGCCATGGCTGATCAGACGCGCGCTACGCCGCCGAACTGCGGCGACCTGCCGGTCTTCGAGCACGGCTGCGCCGACCTGGCCGGCGTACCAGAGCTCGAACTGGTCGGGCGTCCAGCCGCGAACAGTGACTAGCGACGTCCAGAGGGCGTGGGGGGTGAGCGCCCAGACCGCGTCCGCCGCCATGCTGTCACTGAGGCCGGCGCGTAGCTCGCCTACGGTCCGCAGGTTGGCCACGAACAGCGTCGCCGCCGTGTAGCGCTGCTCCTCGCCGGTTTCGTAGATGGCACGGGCGTCGGCGTCCGCGTCAGCAGCTGCCCGCAGCATCAGCAGCAGCGAAGAGATTCGCGGTGACACGAGCCGGACGTGACGGGCGTGCAAGGCACACTTTCCTGTAATCGTGCGCTCTTGCTGGATGGCGATGATCGAAGGTCGTTGTGCCATCGGGATCGGCTCGTCGTCGCCGACGAGGGTCCAGTCAATCACCTTGCTGAGCAGGCCACGCTTGCCACCGAACGCCGCGTATATGAGCTGTTGCGATACATCTGCGGCTTCGGCGATGTCGCCGATCGTGGTGGCCCCGAAGCCACGTTCGATGAATAGTGCGCGCGCGGCGTCCGCCACCTCGAGCCTTAGTTGTCGGGATTGCGCTTGGCGGCGCGAGGCGTTGTAGCGGCGCTTGACGGCCTGCGCATTCACGTGGAGACTCCCTCTATCTAATCGATGATACCTCTACAGGAGGGTGACATGTACGCCGTACACACCGAGGTCACCATCCCCGACGGCACCCCAGTCGACGGGCCGGCGAGAGGCCTGCAAGCACACGCCATACCGGCAGTGCGCGCCGCCGGCGCGGTCGCGGCGTACTGGATGGAGCCGGCAAACGGCAGCATCCTGGGGGTGGTCCTGTTTGACGACGAGACCGCCGCTCGCACCGCCGCATCGGGTATCAGCGTCGGCGGGCGGCCCCCGGACGCGCCCGATGGCGTCAGCTACCGAACCGTCGAGGTCCGGGAGGTCATCGCGCGACTCTGAGCACTACCAAGCGCAGGAGCAGCTTTTGGCGCTGTCTTCAGCGCGTGTGGCGGCGGGTCGATAACCGTCGTATGGCGATCACGATCCTGCCGGAGAGTTCACCGGCGCCGTCACGTGGGCGCAAGGCGGTGGCCGCGAGTGCAGCCGGGGTGCTGCTCATCGCGGGCGCAGCGGTGTACGTGTCCCGCGCGGAGCACGCGGCGTCGACCAAGAACTCGGTGACGGCGGGGTCCGTCGCTGCTCGGACGGCGAGTCCCCGCGCACAGCTGGTGAACGCCGTGCGCGACATCGGCTCTGAGCAGGGAGTGACGGTCACCTTCAGCCTCGACACAAGCGCCCACGGCTTGGCGGCGCTCCTTGGACCCGCAGGGCCAACCCCAACTCAGGCGGGTGCCATCGCCAACACCGAACTCGTCGTCCAAGCCGTGGCGCCGCCCGGCAGCAGCCTGGGCCAACTCGGCAGCCATCCCGACGACGCGACTGCGCGCTTCGCGTTGCTCGAGCACGGCGTCCCGATGATCGAAGCTGTTCTCGCCGACCGTCGCGCCTACCTGCGGGTCGATGCACGAACCCTGCTCGGCCTCGCCGGTCACAGTGCGCTTTACCGCCAGCTCGTTGCGGAGTCCGCCGCTCTGCCCGCGGCCGGGCAAGCTCTGCTCGCGGGTCGCTGGATCGCCCTTCCGATCGCCGCAACCGGTCCCACTGGCGCCGACACTCGTACCGAGCTACCGGTGGGTGCCGCCACCTCGGCCGCAACGAAAGCCTTCGGCCAATCGCTCGCGAATGCCTTCACCGTGACTCGCGTCAGCGGCAACGCCTCCGGTGCGCACCTACGCATCACAATGAACACCCGACAGCTGATCACAAGTGTTCTTGGCGCGCTGTCAACCGCGACTCCCGCTGGTGCGCTGGGAGCAGCGCTGACGAGCAGTTCGGCGGCTGGCCCGAACCGGCAGATCGTGGCCGACGCATGGATCCACCATGGCCTGCTGACGAGAGTGACATTTGACCTTGGTCAGTTCGCATCGGCAGCAACCGCGGGCACCCGACCGCATGTCGCCCTTGATCTGCGCTTGTCCGCGACCGCCAAGCCGATCGCCGTCCCAGCAGCTGCGACTCAGGTCGCGTCCCACGACCTGCTGGCACTACTCAGCACGCTCGATCAACTCAGCCAACACTGAACTGAACCCACGCCGAGCAGGGCAGGCAGCGGCTGACGCCTCCAGTGCATCGCTGATCTTCGCGCCCATGACCACTTTCAGCTGGGACACGCCGTCCAAGTGGTCATGTCGGCGAAGATCTGCCTCGAGTCAGCGCCGGCCGGTCGTCAGCGTGCGAGGAATTAGGGGCAGTTACTGCTGGATCGGAACTCGACATGGTTGCGGGGCGCCGTCGCAGCAGGGCTCTATATATAGACAGTGTGGGCAGCGGTTGTGGGCTTGCTCGGGGTACATCTGCTCGCCGCAGTGCGGGCACGGGAGATCGAGAGCCATTTCGGCATCTTGATCCGGCTACGGAGCGCGATGTCTGAGGCTCGCCGTGATCTGGCGCCTTTCTTCCCGTCATACGACATGTTGGTGCCCCCGAGGCGATTCGAACGCCTGCACCCGCCTGGAGTCGAACGTGAGGGCAAGACACCGGACAAGGGGGTGGCACCTCGCAGGTCCGTCCGCGAAAACCTTCGACGACGTCTTGACGGCGGTCGAGGTGGACCGGCTTGTCGCCGCAATCGCCGACCCAGGGTTGAAGTACGCGACGTTGCGCTGCCGTCCCCGGTACGCCGCGCTGGTGTTCACGGGCTGCTGGCTCGGGCCGCGGTGGAACGAAGCGATCGGGTTGCGGCTCTGCGACGTCAACCCCGATCGCCATGAGGTGACCTTCGGGCGGATCGTCGTCAACCAGAACGGCAGTGTCACGTTCACCGAGCGGTTCTCCAAGACCGAGGACGTGCGCACTGTCCCCTGTCCGGCGCCGGTGATCGAAGCCCTGCAGCAACAGATAGAGACGTATGTGCGTGGCGGCGACCGGGAAGCGTTCCTGTTCACCCGCGCGACAGGCACGCATCCATTGCGGCAGGGATTCCTACGCGACGCGACTCGCCCGGTGCAAGCAGCCGCCGGCCTGGCCGGCCGGCGGATCACCTGGCTGACGTTCCGGCACACCGCCGCGTCGCTGATGTTCGACGCCGGCCTGAGCCTGTTCGAGGTGCAGCAGCGGCTCGGTCACAAGGACCCGACCTTGACGGCCCGCGTCTATACGCACCTGATGCGCGAGCGCTTCGACGAAGGCCGCGGCAAGCTCGAGGCCTACATGGCCAAGATGCGCGAGCACGGCGGGGAGTCACCGCGACCGCAGGAATGAAGCGGGAGGCGAGGCGCGGTCAGTCGGGCACGATCGCGAGTGCCGGCCGATGCCGGGGGCGCACATTGTCGAAGTCTCGGCGGTTCAGCGTCGCGACCGTGTCCACGTCAAGCCGTTCGCAAATTGCGACGATGGACGCATCGGTGCCGCCGAGCCGCCGGTCGCCGTAGCGGCGCACCAGCTCCGCCATCCGCCGTAGATCGGCGTCGGTGAGCTCGACCATTCGGTAGGGGTACGCCGCTTCGAGACCGACATCGTCGAGGAACACCGCTTCGGCTTCCGGTCCGAGCGTGCTGTCAATGAGGTAACACACCTCGGCCAGCACCGTCGGCGGAACAAGCAGGGGACCATTCGTGGCGGTGATCCATTCACGGCACCGCCGATGGTGCTGGTCGGCCCGGTCGGTCGCGGCGTACAGGACGCTGGTGTCGACGACGATCACGCGTTAGCGACCGAAGCCTTCGGCCAGAACCTCGTCAACTCGCTCGGAAACGTCCGACCGGCCGCTGTCACCGAACCCGAGAGACTTCGGCAGCACCCGAACGCCGGACGGCGCCGCACCCGCGGCGGCGACCGACTCCAACAGCGCCAACACGCGCTCGGCCTGCTCGTCGGCAAGCTTGTCGACGAGCAGGTGCAGTCGCTCCTTCGGCGTCACCCCTCCAGTATGGCTCAGTCAACTACCCGTCGAGCCGAAGAAATTGCCGTGCCCTGCGATGACGGCCTGAGCGGGCATCAGCCGGCAGTGCGCGCCGTCCGCCTCCGTCGCCGGACGCCGAGAAACCGCTCGACGTCGCCGCCGACGGTCACTGGCGGCAAGCCCCGACGTCTCCCTCAACTCCGCCGAGGGTGCAGCTGCGTTACCACCGTTACCGCTCGGCCCGATCGCGCCAGCAGTCATGATCGATAATGACTGCTACCGACTGCTCGTCACCCAGCCGCTCGCGAACGTATTTCGGGATTACATGACGCACGTGCCGGCGGCCGCGTCGCGGATGCAGGTGATCGGTACCTACTCTGCCGCGTCGGGCAATGGCTTCCGTCCAAGATCCGCCGCACGAAAGACGGCCAACGGCTTGCGCAGTACCTCGTCAACATCCGCCGTCGACCAATGGTCAATCTCGGGGCGGAAGCCGCCCGACATCTTCATCCGGTCGACCAGTTCGTCGTCGTCGCCTAACTCGACAAGGCGCTCGCATTCCCGGCATGTGACCCAGAAGGTTGGGAGCGTATGACCCTTGCCGTATTCGCGGTACGCGATCTTCTGCCGGTCGAGCGGGTGCACCCATACGACCTCGCGGGTGCCACACAGGGCGCACGACTGGGCCTTGCCGGATGTCGGCAGATCATCGTCAACGGTCACGGGTCGAGGATGTCAGCCTGGCGTGTACCGGCACTTCATCGGCACTTCTGGGCTCGCGCGTAACGCTTGGCGCGGTCTACTGAGGGTGTGCAGTGGTCGCCTGTATCGGTTGCGCTCGCGGCGACGTTGGCCCTGTCGGGATGCAGCAGCCCTCACAGCAACGGCGGTCAGCCCCACCCATCTCGGTCCACAGGGTCAGCTCCAGCCGCCACGGACGCGGGCATACAGCTCCCTTGCCAGCAGTACGTCGTTGCCCCGCCCCCGCCCGCGGACTACACGATCGTGGGTGGCGCGGTCGCGCTCCCAGCAAGCCCGCGCCACGCCGCGCTACAGACCTCTCGGTCACCGAAAGGGACAGCGAGCCTGTTCGCCAAGAGCGGCCTGATCGTGCGCGCACATACCGCGGTCGACCTGTCGGCGGTAGCCCGCAGCAGCGTGCTCATGGGATGGGGTCAGCCCGGCACGCCGAGTCGGCACGTCAGCGACCCTGGATGCCAAACGCGAGGCCCCGGAGATGCCCAGTGGCTCGCCTTTCCCGGCGGCTTCTATCTCTCGCACGCCGAATGCTTCTCTCTGGACGTCAAGGTCAGCGGCAAAGAGCACCGATTGCAGATCGGGGCTGGGCGCCCATGTTCTGGACAATCCGCGCCGCCAAGCCCGAGCCAAACCTGAGTCCAGCATCGCGCGCGATCATGCCGGGCAAGCTCATTCGGGTGGCCATCGCCGGCTCCCTTGCGGCATTTCGGACACCACGGCGGGTGATATGTGGGTGATGCTCCTCGCGACCGCGCGCAATTTGTCGCAAGGGAGCCGGCGCTCGTCGCGGCTGCGACCATTGCGGGGTGAACACCCGCCTCGCGCCCGACCTTGTTTGGCCGGTGCGTGCCCCAGAGTTGCGGTCGGCTCTGGGCGACGTTGGCGACCGGGTGGACCTTACGTGGGTGTACTGGAACAAGCAGCCGACCACGACCCCCATCGCAGTCACCTGGGCACCTCTAACGAACGTGATGGCCGAGTACCGGGAGTCACACCACGGCTTGAAGGTGTGGGTCTATCCCGTTGCCAAACGCGATCACCAGGCCATGCGCGCTGTCGTCGAGGAGCAAGTGCTGCCTGACCTGACCC
>DASSEQ010000063.1:0-7000 GCA_035695245.1 Mycobacteriales bacterium
CGCCGCGCCGGCTGACGGCCGCGCTTCCGCCCCTGGTCAGGGCGTGACGCAGATGTACTGCCCCTGCCCGTAGTTGTTGGCGTTGGCGATCACCACGCACACGCTGTGGGCGTGGGTCTCGACGGGCCCGGCGGCGGCGGAGACGCCGACGGCGGAACCGAGCACGGCGAGCAGGCAGCTGGTGAGGACGAGGCGACGCTTCATCGGTCAGTTCTTTCCGGTGCTGGGGGCGGACTCGCAGTGGGTCAGGGCGGTGGCGGGAAGTGTGCTGCAGGAGACGTCTTCGACGGAGACGCCGACGACCTTGCCGTGGACCGGCACGCCGAGGAACAGCACGTCCTTCGGAGTCGTGCAGTCGACGCCGTGTCCGTCGTAGCAGCCGGCCGCCTTGGGCAGGCGGACCGCCTGGTAGTGCCGCGCCGGGGCGACCGCTCCGACCGGCCGTACGACGACCTGGTGCCGCGCCGGCGCCGGGCGCACGCGCGCCGCGGGTGCCGCAGGTGACGCAGCCGCGGCGTTCGCCTTCATCGTCATCGCGGGTGCCGCGGCGGGTGCCGGTGCCGGTGCGTGCGACGACCACAGGGGAGAGACCGTCGCGATCGTGAGCCCGGTCGCGGTCGCCGCGGCGGCGGCAGCGGTGCGGCGGCCGAGCGTGCGCAGGCGACCGACGGACCTGAGCCCGCGCAGCCAGGGTGCCAGCGCGACCAGGCCCAGCGACGGCAGGGTGCCGCCGCGCTCGGCGTACTCGCGGCGCAGCGTGCGGCGCGCACGGTGCAGCAACGACCGGACCGTGGGCTCCGACAACCCGTAGCGCTCGCTGATCTCGTCGTAGCTCAGCCCGTCGACCTCGCGCGCCCACAGCACGGACGCCTGCCGGGTCGGCATCGCCTCGAGCGCGTCCAGCGCGATCCGCGCCTCGTCGCGCGCGACCACGACGTCGGCGGTGTCGCGACCGGTGCGGCTCGTGGGCGGCAGCTCGGCGACCGGCGTCATCCGGCCGCGGACGCGGACCCGGTCGATGACCAGCCGACCGGTGACGACGGTCAGCCACGCCATCAGGTCGTCGTGGGTGCGCAGCGTGTCGCGGTGCTGGAACGCCCGCAGCAGCGCCTCCTGCACGACCTCCTCCGCCTCGTGCGGATCAGCGAGCCGCCGGGTGGCGTAGCGGACCAGCCGAGGTGTCGCCGCGCGCAGGGCGTCGTCGAAGTCGACGATCTCCGAGTCGGGCGCCGCGGCTGGCTTGACGAGCGCCAGCTGCGGCCGGACATCCTCGGTCTGCGCCGGGACAGCCACGGACGGGACCGCCATGGGCAGGTCCGGTGCGGTGGTCATGTCGGCCTCTCCGCGGATGTGCTGGGGGACACCCGCAACGTCTGCAACGGGGCAGTCGCGCGAAAGTCGCGGCTCGCGTCCGAGTTTTTTCGGATTGCCGCTTACTTCGCCGACTTTCCACGGGCACCTGCCGGCGCGCTCAACTCCCGCTTTTGGATTGCCGACTTTCCAGGTATGGAACACGTCGTCTTTCATCCCGGCCCGGACGGAACGCCCGCTTTCCGCCGATTTCCGTCGCTCGAGGACGCGGTGCACTTCGTCGAGCACCTGCGCAACATGGAAGGTGTGAGCGAGGTCTCCGTGCACGCGCTGTCGCCCGTGCCGCTGGCGTTCCGCGCCTACTACCGGGTCGAGGTGACGTCGGACGCCGAGGCTCCGGCCGAGGTCGCGGCCGAGGAGATGGTGGCTGTGCCGGCGCCCGCCGAGCCCGTCCTCGAGACCCTCGCCGCCGCCCCCGAGGCAGTCGTCGAGCCGGCCTTTACCGAAGCGGCGGTCGCTGCCGAGCAGCCGAGCAACGGCAAGCGCAGCCTGGGCTTCTTCGCGCACTGACCCCGCCCGGCCGTCTCGCGGCCTGGCTTAGTCTCGTCGCATGTCTCGCCGCGGCGTCACCCTGTTGACGACCGCGGGACTCGTCATCGTGCTCGGCGTCCTGGCCGCGCTGTTGCCGGTGCCCTATGTCGTGCTCGTGCCAGGTCCGGTCACGGACACATTGGGCAACCTCGGCAGCACCTCGCTCATCACGGTTGACGGCGCGACGACGTACCCGACCTCGGGGCACCTTTACCTGACGACCGTCGGGGTGATTCCCGGCTCCTGCGGTGACAGCCCGACGTTGTCGCAGGCGCTGCGGGCATGGTTCGCGCCGCACGAGGCGGTCGATCCCAAGCAAGTCATCTGCCCACCCGGCCAGACGAGCCGGGCGGTCGCGCAACAGAACGCCAACGAGATGACGCAGTCGCAGCAGGACGCGGTGACGGCCGCGCTGCTCTACCTGCACTACAAGCCGACCAGCCAGCAGATCATCGTCGGTGACGTCAGCGACGGCACGCCCGCTGCATCGGTCTTGCAGGTCGGCGACGGCATCGTCGCGATCGACGGCACCCAGGTCACCGGCCTGGATCAGCTGCACAACCTCATCGCGAGCCACCCGGCCGGCGCCCGACTGACGTTGGTCCTCGAGCGCAACGGCAAACAGACACAGGTCTCGGCCCGCACCATCAAGGAGCCGACCACCGGACGGACCATCCTCGGGTTCACGCCCGACCTCCGCGCGACGTTCGCCAAAGTCAACGTGCGCATCGGCGTCAACCCCAACGACGTCGGCGGCCCCAGCGCCGGGCTCGCGTTCACCCTCGGCATCGTCGACAAGCTGACGCCCGGCGACTTGACCGGCGGGCGCACGGTCGCCGGCACCGGCACGATCGACGGGTTTGGCAACGTCGGGCCGATCGGCGGCATCCAGCAGAAGATCGCGGCGGCTGCCAAGGTCGGTGCGACGGTGTTTCTCGCGCCGGCCAGCGAGTGTGCGGATGCAAAGAAAGCCGCCCCGCGGTCGATGACCCTCGTCAAGGTGGACACGCTCGCGACCGCAGTGGGCGCGTTGGAGTCGATCGCCGCTGGGCGCAACGACTTCCCGCGCTGCTAGACCGGCTCGGGCGCTCCACGCGACTACCCTCCCCGGCATGGCGCCCGCCGTTCCGTTTGCGCTGCTCGGTGTCGTGCAGCTGCTCGCGGTTGCCGGCTGGGTAGGGCTTGCGGGCGCCTCGCTCTTCCCGCGGTTGCGCCGGCGTGTCTCCGGCGCCTTCGTCGTCGGGGCACTTGCGTTGGCGGCCGCCGATGTGTTGACGGCGGTGCGATTCGGCACCTCGGCGTCGACCGACATCGGGTGGTTGCGCGTCGGCGGCCTGGCGTTGGTCGCGCTCGGCGCGGCCGGTGGCACCGGCCAGTCGCTGGTGCTGCCGCTGCCGGCAACGGCGGGAGTGGTCGTGCCACTCGGCGCGCCACGTCTTCCGTCGTACGTCGGTGGTGTGGTCGGCCTCGTCGCCGCGTTCGGGGCATGGCGGCGCGGGTTGCGGCCAGGCGCAGATCGGGTGTTTGGCACGGCGCTCGCCATCGGGCTGGCGATGACTGGCGTCGCGGCAGCGCTGGCCGATCCGGCCCGCACGGGCTCGTCTGCTGCATTGGCCGAGCTCGCGGCGCGTGCCGCGGCGACGGCCGCGATCGCCGTCGCGCTGGTGCAGATCGCGCGGACGATGCTGCTCGGGAAGCTTGCCGGCGCGATCCTGTCCGGCGTCGTGGCGATGGCGGCTGGTGCGGTCGGCGTTGTCGGCACCGGCGTCGCCGACGAGGTGCAGTCGCAGCAGGCACAACGACTGCTTTCCGTTGCGCATGCGGAGCAGGGCACCTTGAACAACTCGCTCGGTGCTCGGGCAGCGCTGTTCGCGCAAGTCGTTGCCTTGTGTCCGGGGAAGGTGTCATCGTGCGTCAACTTCCTGCACTACTTCTCTGAGCAGAACTACTTCGCCGTGACCGTGGTGCCGCCTACCGGCATCCAGGAGGTCGCGACCAACGAGAAGACACTGTTGTCGAACGCAGCGCTGGTGCAGTTGGCGGGCAGCAGCGCGGTGCGCGATGCCATGCAGCCGGGCACCGCCGTGACATCTCCTTCCGGTGGAGCGGTGGTGCTGCCCGGCAGCCCCAACATGTTCGCGGTGTTCGAGGCGGTGCCGGGCCGGCCGAACGGAAGCACCGACGCGCGCATCAAGCCGACGTTCGCAGCGATCTACGGGATCTTCGTCGACGACAGATACCTGAGCTTGATCAGCGGCGAAACAGGCGGTTACGACCTGTCCGTCGTCGCCGACGGCCGCGTGGTTGCGAGCAGCCTCCAGGGTGCACAACGCGACCTGGTCGGTCGGGTCGCAGCGCAATCGGGCATCGAGCAGAGCGACGTCGGCGTCAACCGGGTCGTGCCGGCCGCAGGCAACGTGCCGACCGTTGCGTTCGTGCCGGTGGTCGCTGCCGACAACGGCGATGTCCGGCTGGCCACACTCGCGGTCAGCCAGTCCGCTGACGATTCGTTGCGGGCACAGCGCAGCGTGCTGCAACGCATGTTCTTGACCGCGCTCATTGCCCTTCTGCTCGTGCTGATGTTGGCCTTGGTGTTGGCGCGGCGCATCGCCGAGCCCGTACGCCGGCTGACGGTCGCGGCCGGCCGGGTCCGCCGCGGCGACCTCGAGGCCACGACGTCGGTGACGTCGCACGACGAGGTCGGTGCGCTGGCGCGCGCCTTCGAGGCGATGACATCGTCGCTCCGGCAGGCGACCGGTGAGCTGCGATCCGCGGCGGAACAGGAAGCGGCGCTGCGCTCGCGACTGGAGACGGTCGTCGAGTCGATGAGTGACGGCCTGGTGGTCACCGACGGACGCGGCCGCATCACCTCGGTCAACGCGACGGCGGCACGGTTGGCCGGCATCGACGCTGATGCCGTCGTGGGGCGCCCGGTTGCCGACGTGGTCGTCGTTGTCGACGAGGACGGTCGTTCGTTGCTGGCTGCGCCGCCAGATCGTCGTACGGTCGACGGCCGTCTCACCTCGAGCGACGGACGCACCGTGCCGGTGCGCTACAGCGCCGCGCCGCTCGGCGACCGGCAGGGCCGCGTCATCGTCATCGCGGACCGCACCCGGGAGGACGAAGTCGAGCGCATGAAGACGGAGTTCCTTGCCAACGTCAGCCACGAGCTGCGGACACCGCTGACGCCGATCCGCGGCTATGCCGAGCTCCTGTCGCGGCGGCCGGACCTCAACCGCGGCCAGGTCGAGACGTTCCTCTCCGAGATCCTCGATTCCACGGCGCGCATGAGTCGTGCGGTGGAGTTGCTGGTCGACGTTGCCGCTCTCGAAGGTGGCCGGATCGCATCAGATGTCGGTAAGGCGTCGGTGCGGTCGCTGGTCGAGGACCGCATGCGGGTTTGGAAGGAGCGTTATCCGGAGCGCGCGGGCGACTTCAAGCGGCGTACGGCGACGCGGCTTCCCGGCGTCGCCGTCGACGTGCGCTGGGTCAACCGGGCGCTCGACGAGCTCGCCGACAATGCCGTGAAGTACACCGCTGCGGGCACCCCCATCACGCTCGTGGCCGGGCTCGACGACGGTGAAGAGCGCGTGACGCTCTCCGTGCGCGACGCCGGGCCGGGCTTCGATCCGGCCGTGGCGGCGGAGCTGGTCGGCGACTTCTCGCAGGCCGATGCGTCGGAAACGCGGCGCGTCGGTGGCATGGGGCTCGGTTTGGGTTTCGTCAACCGCGTGGCGGAGCGGTTCGGCCTGCTGCTGACCGTCGAAGGGCAACCCGGGCAGGGCGCCACCTTCAGCCTCCACCTCCCGGTGTGGTCAGACGAGTAGGTTCAACGCGTGACGTTCCGCGTGCCGACGGTGCGGATGCCGCGGTTGCCGAGCCGCGGGCGGCTCATTCTCGGGATCGTTGCCGCGCTCGTCGTGCTGATCATCCTGATCAGCGTCTACGTGTCGCTCTATACCGATCTGCTGTGGTTCCGTTCGGTCGGCTACGCGACCATCTTCAACAGACGGCTGACGACACAACTGCTGTTGTTCTTCGTCTTCGCGATCGCGATGGTGCTGATCGTCGGCGCCAACATCGTCGTCGCCTATCGGCTGCGGCCGCCGTTCCGGCCGATGTCGCAGGAGCAGCAACAGCTCGAGTCGCTCCGGACCGCCGTGCACCCTTACCGCGGATGGGCGCTCGGGGTCGTGCTGTTGATCGTGGGCCTCATCACCGGCTCGGCTGCTGCAGGCCGATGGCGGACGTGGTTGTTATGGCGCAACGGCGTGCACTTCGGGATCAAGGATCCACAGTTTCACCGCGACGTGTCCTACTACACGTTCACCTACCCGATGCAGCGGTTCGTCCTCGGCATGCTCTTCGCCGCGGTTGTCGTGTCGCTCATCGCCGTACTGCTCACGTCGTACTTGTCGGGTGGGTTGCGACCGCAGACTCCGGGACCCAAGGCGACACCGGCCGCGCGGGCGCACATCTCCGTGCTGCTGGGTTTCTTCGTGCTGTTCAAGGCGGTCGCCTACTGGCTCGACCGCTACGGGCTGAACTTCTCCCGGCGTGGCTTCGTCGACACCGGAGCGTCGTACACCGACGTGCATGCGGTGATCCCGGCCAAGACGATTCTCGTCGTGGTGGCGGTGATCTGCGCCGGCATCTTCTTCGCCAACGTCCGTATCCGCAACTGGCGGCTGCCGGCGATCGCCTTCGGTGTCATGGTGTTGGCCGCGATCATCATCGGCGGCGTCTACCCGCTGCTGGTGCAGCAGTTCTCGGTGCGACCGAGCGAGGCAGACAAGGAAGCGCCGTACATCAGCCGCAACATCACCGAGACGCAGATCGCTTACAACCTCGTGCCCAACGCGAACGTGAAGTCGACCTCGTATACCGGCACACCGACCGGCGACTTCAAGGCGTTGCGTGCCGACAAGGCGACGCTGCCCAACATCCGGCTGCTCGATCCGACCGAGCTGCCCGACACGTTCAAGCAGCTGCAAGGGTTCAAGAGCTTCTACGCGTTTCCCCAGAGTCTCGACGTCGATCGCTACCAAGTGAACGGGCAGACGCAGGAGCAGGTGGTGGCCGTTCGCGAGCTGGACCA
>DASSEQ010000064.1:0-8519 GCA_035695245.1 Mycobacteriales bacterium
CCGCATCGACGCGCACGTCGCGGACGTCGGCGACCACGGTGGCGGCACCGGAGTTGTTCGCCGCGCAGATTGCATGCGTCTCATCACGGTCGATGCCCACGGCATGTGCGACGGACGCGAGCGCGCGCAGATCGAATCCGACGCCGCAGCAGAAATCGATGACAGTTCCGCCGATGTCAGCGAAACGCGTCGCGCGGTGGTTCGCGACCGCACGCGTGCTCGCTTGCTCGAGCCCTGCGCGGGTGAGCAGGAGACCCTTCACGTCCTCGGTCTTGCGGAGCGCACGTTGGCGCAAATCAGCCTGTTCACTCGCAGCCGCGACCAGATCACTCGGCCACTGGCGCCGGAGCTCTTCGGCGACCCGCAGGCTGGTCGGATCGGCTGCTGCCAGCAGCTCCGGTGCTGCGAGCAGTGCCCGCGCCTGCTCGGGCGTCACGGTGCGTGCGGCTAGGCCGAGACGTCGTCGAGCGCTTCCCGGATCTCGACCGGCAGCGTCACGTCATCCGCGTCGAGCGAGCCCTTGAGCTGCGCCGAGGTGCGCGCGCCGACGATCGGGGCGACCACACCGGGCTGATCCCGCACCCAGGCCAACGCGACCGCGAGTGGCGACACCCCGAGACCGTCAGCTGCTGTCATGACCGAACCCACGATGCGGGTGGCCCGGTCATCGAGGTAGGGCGCGACGAACCGCTGGTAGTCCGGTGACGCGCCACGCGAGTCGGCCGGGGTGCCGCTGCGGTACTTGCCTGTCAGCACGCCGCGACCCAGCGGCGACCAAGGAAGGATGCCGATGCCCAGGTCGAGCGACGCCGGCACCACCTCGCGCTCGATGCCGCGCTGGAGCAGTGAGTACTCGACTTGCGTTGACACGATCGGCGCGCGTCCCGGCCACGACCGCTGCCAGGTCGCCGCCTTGGCCGTCTGCCAACCGCTGTAGTTGCTGACGCCGACATAGCGGGCGCGCCCGGATGAGACCGCGGTGTCGAGTGCGGCAAGCGTCTCCTCCAGCGGCGTCCGCGGGTCCCACGCGTGCAGCTGCCACACGTCGACGTACGACGTCTGCAGTCGCTCCAACGATGCGTCCAGTGCGTTGAGCAGGTGCCGCCGCGATGCGTCGCGATCACGCTCCTGGCCGCGGCGCGACACGGCTTTGGTGGCGACGATCACGTCGTCGCGGCGCACAACGCCTTGCAGGAGCCGACCGACCATGCGTTCGCTCTCGCCGTCGACATAGACATCGGCGGTGTCGATCAACGTCCCGCCGGTCTCGATGAATGCCTTCAGCTGAGAGGAGGCGTCGTCCTCGTCGGTGTCACGACCCCACGTCATCGTGCCGAGGCCGAGGCGAGAGACCCAGAGGCCGGTCGCACCAAGCCGCCGCTGCTCCATGCTCCGACCCTAGCGGGCCACAGCGTTACGCTCCGCCAATGAAGCTGGGCTTGAACATGGGTTATTGGGGGCTCGCGTCGGCGGCCGACAACCTCGGCCTCGTCAGCGAGGCGGAGCAGCTGGGCTACTCGGTGGTCTGGGCGGCCGAGGCCTACGGCAACGACGCCGCCACCGTGCTCACCTGGATTGCCGCCAAAACCGAGAAGATCGACGTCGGTTCGGCCATCTTCCAGATCCCGGCGCGTTCGCCCGCGATGACGGCGATGACCGCCGCGACCATCGACACGCTTTCCAACGGTCGGTTCCGGCTCGGATTGGGCGTTTCCGGACCACAGGTGTCAGAGGGCTGGCACGGCGCCAAGTTCGACAAGCCGCTCGGACGCACCCGGGAATACATCGACATCATCCGGCTGGCTTTCGCGCGCGAGCGCGTTGCCTACGCCGGCGAGCACTACCAGCTGCCGATCCCCGGTGGGCCCGGCAAGCCACTGAAGATGATCATCCACCCCGTCCGCGAGCACATGCCCATCTATCTGGCCGCGATCGGCCCGAGGAACCTCGAGCTGGCCGGCGAGAAGTGCGACGGATGGCTTGCCATCTTCTTCGACCCTGAGTTCGCCCAGGACCAGATCGCGTCGATCCAAACCGGCCAGGAGAAGGCGGGCCGGAGCGGGCAACCGTTCGACATCGTGCCGACGACGCCCGTCGTCATCGGCGACGACGTGCAGGCGTGTGCAGATCCCGTGCGCGGCTACTCCGCGCTCTATGTCGGCGGCATGGGCTCCCGGGAGCAGAACTTCTACAACCGGCTCGCGGTGCGCATGGGCTTCGAGAAGGAAGCCGCCGAGATCCAGAACCTCTACTTGGACCGCAAGTACGACGAAGCCGGCAAGGCGGTGCCGTTCGAGTTCATCGACCGTACGGCGCTCATCGGGCCGGTCGACCGGATCGCCGAACGGCTACAGGTCCTGGCAAAGGCGGGTGTGACGACACTCAACGTGTCGGCCTACGGGGCGACGCAGGACGAGCGGATCGCAACGCTCCGAGCGGTCGCGTCCGCATTGGACAAAGCGGGCGTCGGCGACTGACCGTCAATGCGTCCGCCGGTCACTGGTTGTCGAGAGCCATCTCCGCACGCAGTTGCTCGAGGTTGCGCAGAGTGCGGGCGAGGACGTCGTCATCGCGCTCCTCGCTCCGGTCCGCGAGCAGTTGCTGCACTCGCGCGATGCGCTCCTCGACCTCCGCCATCGCGGAACCCCCACTCCGTTGTGGACTGCCCTGCCGGATCGAACCGGTTGCCGAATCAGACTCGAATTCGGCGTCCGTGGTTACATGCATCGGCTAGAAGATCGAATTGGTTGAGCGGCGCCAAGGGAGGCGTGTTCACCCGTGACGACGCTCCTTCTCGTGCGGCACGGCCTGACCGACGCGAACAAAAGCGGGCTGCTGGCCGGCTGGACCGAAGGAGTGCACCTGGCCGAGCGCGGTCGCGAGCAGGCGGCGGCACTCGCCGCGCGGCTCGCCCCGGTGCCGCTGGCGGCTCTGGTCAGCAGCCCGCTCGACCGCTGTCAGGAGACAGCTCAGGCGCTCGGCGCGGACCGGGATCTCACCGTCGAGACCGACGACCGCCTGGGGGAGTGCCACTACGGCGACTGGACCGGTCAGGAGCTGAAGAAGCTCGTCAAGGAGCCGATGTGGCGGGTCGTGCAGGCCCACCCGAGTGCCGCGTCGTTCCCCGGCGGCGAGTCCATCCGGGACACCCAGCTGCGGGCCGTCGACGCCGTGCGGGCGCACAACGCACGACTGGGTGCGGACGCGACCTGGGTCGCGGTCAGTCACGGCGACGTCATCAAGGCCGTGCTCGCCGATGCGCTGGGCATGCACCTGGACATGTTCCAGCGGATTCAGGTCGACCCGTGCTCCGTCTCCGTCGTCCGTTATACGGAGCTGAGGCCTTTCGTCGTACGGATGAACGACACCGGCGGCGCGGTCGACGATCTGATTCCGCCGAAGCGACGGCGGCGGGCCCGCAAGCAGTCCTCCGATGCCGTCGTGGGTGGGGGCGCCGGTGCGGACTCGCCCGCATAAGGTGGGTTGATGGCCGGCCAGCTGTTCGACTTCGACCAACCGGACCGGTTCGTCGCCGGCACGGTCGGCCAGCCAGGGGAACGCACCTTTTATCTGCAGGCGAGTGGCGGCGGCCGCCTCGTGTCGGTCGCACTCGAGAAGGTGCAGGTGCAGGCGCTCGCGGAAAAGATCGACGAGCTGCTGGACGAGGTGCGGCGCCGGCAGGGCGACGAGTCCGCGATTCCGCCGACCGCGCCGCGACAACTGGAAGACGTAGCCCCGCTCGAAGTGCCGATCGAGGAGGAGTTCCGGGTCGGCACACTCGCGCTTGCCTGGGACGGCGACACCGAGACGGTGCTGGTCGAGGCGCAGTCGGCGACCGGTGAAGAGGAAGAGCAACCTCCCGCCGAGTTCACCGGCGACATGTTGCGAGTGCGCCTCACACCGGACATCGCGCGGGCCTTCGCCCGCCGGGCGCAGCGGGTGGTTGCAGCAGGTCGGCCGCCGTGCCCGCTCTGCGGCAACCCGCTCGACCCACAGGGGCACGTCTGCCCGCGCCAGAACGGACATCGCGGACCGCGGTGACGTCGGTGAGCGAGCCGACCAGCCTCGACGTTCCCGACACGTTGCGGCTGCTGCGCGACGGCGAGCTGTGCGTCGAAGGCCGGCTGTACGACGCGTCCAA
Organism: Mycobacteriales bacterium; assembly: GCA_035695245.1. Taxonomy (GTDB): domain Bacteria; phylum Actinomycetota; class Actinomycetes; order JAFAQI01; family JAFAQI01; genus DASSEQ01. The sequence continues at coordinate 4,142 of DASSEQ010000064.1, forward strand.
CGCCACGTTGTTCTGCACCGTGACCCTTGACGGAGTGACCGCTGCCTGCGTGCACAAGCCGATCGCGGGAGAGCGCCCGTTGTGGGACTTTCCCGACGGCACGTTGGCGTATCGCGAGGTCGCCGCCTATCTCGTCTCCGAGGCGACCGGCTGGGACATCGTGCCTCCGACGGTGCTCCGGGACGGACCCTTCGGCATCGGAATGTGCCAGCTCTGGATCGACATCGACGAGACCGTCGACCTAGGCGCGCTGGCGAGAAGTGACCATCCGCAGTTGCGGCGCATGGCCGTCTTCGATGCCGTCGTCAACAACGCCGACCGCAAGGGCGGCCATCTGCTGCCGACGCCAGAAGGTCACATCTACGGTGTCGACCACGGCGTGTGCTTCTCCGTCGACGAGAAGCTGCGCACGTTGTTGTGGCGGTGGCGCGGCAAGCGACTGACCGAAGAAGCCATCGACGTGTTGTCGGCCTTGCGTGCCGAGTTCGAAGGAGAGCTGGGGGACGCGCTCAGCGGGCTGCTGCATTACGACGAAGTGGCGCGCACGACGCATCGCATCGACCGGTTGCTGTCGACTCGCCGCCACCCGCTGCCGAGCGACGAGTGGCCACCAGTGCCCTGGCCGCCCTTCTAATCAAGCCTGAGCAGTGACTTCTGCAGCTTGCCCATCGCGTTGCGTGGCAGCGCGTCGACGAAGTGCACTTCGCGTGGCCTCTTGTGCGGCGCCAATGTCGTTGCGACGTGCGAGATGAGCGCGTCTTCATCGCGCTCCGTGTCGGCGACGACGAAGGCAACGATGCGTTCGCCGAGGTCGTCGTCCGCAACTCCGATGACCGCGGCCTCGACAACAGCATGATGAGCGAGCAGGGCATCCTCCACCTCGCCCGCTCCGACCTTGAACCCGCCGGTCTTGATGAGGTCTGTTGCCATGCGTCCGAGAAGTCGCAGCCCGTGTTCGTCCGACCGGCCCAGATCTCCGGTGCGAAACCAGCCGTCATCGGTGAACGCCGCGGCGGTCGCGTCCGGCCGGTTCAGGTAGCCGTCGAACAGCGTTGGCCCCCGCAGTTGCACTTCGCCGAGACCGGACTCATCGGCGTCGGCGATTCTCAGCTCGACACCTGACAACGGCCGGCCAACCTGGCCCGGTTGTCGTGGTTCATCCGGCGATGCCGCGGTCACGATGAGGCTCTCCGTCAACCCGTAACGCTCAACCAGTTCGTGGCCTGTTCCCATGCGCACGCGGTCGAAGACCGGCGCAGGCAGCGCTGCCGAGCCACTGACGAGCAGTCGCGCAGAGCCGAACGCCGACAAGTCAGTCTCGCCAACGCGCGACCACATCGTCGGCACTGCGAAATACATGCTCGCGTCAGCAACCGGCGCAAAGCGTTCGGTGCGCACAAGCCGGCCGCCGTGCCGGAGCGGACCCAACGCTCCGAGCACCAAACCGTGCACGTGAAACAACGGCAACGCATGGGCGAGCACATCGCTGTCACGCCACAGCCAGCGCTCGGCCAGGCCGTCGAGACATGCGGTCACTGCTGAACGGGGGAGGACAGCGCCCTTCGGAGCGCCGGTCGTTCCGGAGGTGTAGATGACGAACGCAGGACGATCCATCACAGCGGCGTTTGCGACGCTCGCTCGGGCGGAGAGATCTATGTCCGTTGCGTTGACAACGATGGAAGCGCCACTGTCATCGACGACGTGAGAGCGCTCTCGCTCGCCGGCCGCAGGGTTGAGCGGCACGACGGTGCATCCCGCCATCAGCGCGCCGGCGACGGCCACGACGGTCTCCAGCGTTGGTGTGGCGACGACAGCGACCCGCTCATGCTTGCCGAGCTGTTCCGCCGCGGCACGCACGGCGCCGCGAAGCTGCGTGCCTGCCAGCGTCTGATCGCCGATGGTGATGTCGGCAGCTGCGGCTTCCAATGCGGTCAGCACATCGCTGACACTAGGCTCGCGTCGTGCTTTCGTGGCCCGCGGCTGAGGTTCCGCTGCTCGACTCGGCCGGTCTCGGCCGCGGCCGGCCGCCCCGGGTGCCCGACACCGCGAGCGGCAAGCTGGTCGAGATATCCGGCGTCGACGGTGTCGTGAAGATGTACGTCTGCGGGATAACGCCGTACGACGCGACCCACCTGGGCCACGCGGCGACCTACCTGTTGTTCGACACGATCCAGCGCTTGTGCCGTGATGCCGGCTTGCGCGTCCGTTACGTGCAGAACGTCACGGACGTCGACGATCCTCTGCTCGAACGCGCCGTCGCCACCGGCCAGGACTGGGTCGCGCTCGCGGAACGTGAGACGCAGCTCTTTCGCGAGGACATGACCGCGCTGCGCATCCTGCCGCCGGATCACTACATCGGCGCGGTCGAGGCGATTCCGGACATCGTGGGCATCATCGAGCAGCTGCGCGATCGCGGAGCGGCGTACGAGGTCGACGGTGACATTTACTTCTCCGTCGCAGCAGCGCCGCACTTCGGCGACATCGGGCACTACTCACGCGATGAGATGGTGCGCCTTTCCGGCGAACGCGGCGGTGACCCGAACCGGGCCGGCAAGAAAGACCCACTCGATCCGCTGCTGTGGCAGGCGGCGCGGCCGGATGAGCCGGCATGGGAGTCCTCACTCGGACACGGCCGCCCTGGCTGGCACGTCGAGTGCGCAGCGATCACCCTTCACTATTTAGGCGAGACCATCGACGTCAACGGCGGCGGCGCCGACCTGATCTTCCCGCATCACGAGCTCGGAGCCGCGGAAGCCAACGCCGCGACCGGCAGGTGGCCGTGTGCCCATGCCTATGTGCATGGCGGACTGGTCGGCTACCAGGGCGAGAAGATGTCGAAGTCTCGCGGCAACCTCGTGTTCGTCTCGCGGCTACGCAATGCGGGAGTCGAGCCCATGGCGATCCGTCTCGCGTTGCTCGCGCACGAACAAGGTGTGGACTGGGAGTGGTACGACGACGAGCTCGCCCTCGCCGAACGCCGGTTGGTGCGCTGGCGGGACGCGTTGTCACGGGAGGCCGCTCCGCCGGCACAGCCCTTGGTCGACCGAATGCGCGCCGAGCTCGGCGACGGCCTGCGAACCCCAGCTGCCTGCGACGCCGTCGACGCCTGGGCGAGCGCCGAAGGCACCGACACGAACGCACCAAAGCAGGTCGCGCAAGCCATCGACGCCCTGCTCGGCATCGTTTGTGCGGGTTAGCTAACGGGGCGGCGGGTTGTCGCGGCGGCGGAGGTAGCGCTCGAAGGCCTTGGCGATGGCGTCACCGGATGCCTCGGGGAGATCGGTCTCGTCCTCGCGCTCTTCCAGCGAGGCGACGTACTCAGCGATCTCGGTGTCTTCGCGAGCGAGCTCGTCGACGCCGTGTTCCCATGCGAGCGCCTGTTCGGGGAGGTCGCCGAGCGGGATGGCAAGGTCGAGCGCGTCCTCGGCGCGGTGGAGTAGAGCCAACGTCGCCTTGGGGCACGGCGGCTGCGCGACGTAGTGCGGCACTGACGCCCAGAACGTCACAACCTTCAGCCCTGCCCGCGAACAGGCGTCATGGAAGACCGAGACGATGCCGGTCGGTCCTTCGTAGCGCGACCGGGTCAGACCCAAGGCCGCGGCGGTCGTTTCGTCCGAAGCAGAGCCGTGCACGTCGACCGGTCGCGTGTGCGGCACATCGGCGAGCAGCGCGGCGAGGCAGACGACGCTGTCGACGTCCAGCTCGTGCGCGAACTCGACCAGCTCCTCGCAGAACGCGCGCCAGCGCATGTTGGGTTCCAGGCCGCGGAGCAGCACGACGTCACGGTCGCCGCCCGTCTCGGCGATAGAGATGCGCGTCGTCGGCCACTCGATCCGCCGGGTCACGCCGTCGACGAGACGCACCGTGGGTCGGTTGACCTGATAGTCGTAGTAGTCCTCGGGGTCGATCGCGCCGAACGGCTTCGCGCCCCACTCGTTCTCGAGGTGGTCGATCGCGCCGGACGCAGCGTCGGCGGCGTCGTTCCAGCCCTCGAACGCAGCGAGCATGGCGCGCGTCACGCGTGCGACCCTCCGTCCCCTTGCGTTCGGGCCGCATCGAGCACCGCGGCACGCACGAGTCCAGCGACCAGGTCCGGCCACTGCAAGGGTACGTCGTGAACCGCGCCTCCCCAGCGCAGCAATCGCGGCTTCGTCACGATGCCGGCGAGCCGCGTCAGCGCCTCCGACTTGAGCCGGGACCAGTCGTCGTCGGCAGCCGCTTGCTCGCACGACACCAGCCATGCGGCGCATCGGACGCGCTCGAGGACGCCGACAGCGTCGTAGTCGAGAAGCGTCTCGGCGATCTTCATATGGGTCTCGAACGGCAACCGGGCCCGGGCCAGACCGTCGTCGCCGACGGCGAAGATCGGCAGCACCGC
>DASSEQ010000065.1:0-19117 GCA_035695245.1 Mycobacteriales bacterium
TCGCCGATCACGAGTTCGTCTCGCTTCTCGACGACGTCGCACCGAAGCTCCCGCATCTCATCGCCTGGAGCGACGAGCAGCCGGCCGACACCGTTGAGATGCTCGGCCGTGAGACAACGCCCGAACTCCCCCCGCCCGGTCGCGACGGCCGTCACATCATCCTGACCAGCGGCACCACCGGAAGACCGAAGGGGGCAGCGCGATCGGCGCCCGGAGCACTCGCCGGACTGATCGAGCTGGTCTCGATACTCGAGGCCATTCCCTACCGTGCCCGCGGTGTCACGGTCTTGGCGGCGCCCGCCTTCCACGCCTGGGGGCTTGCCAACCTGACTCTCGCGATGGGACTTCAGTCGACGCTCGTCATGCGTCGTCGGTTCGATCCGGCGGGCGCACTCGGACTGGTCGATCGGCACGGCGCCGACACGCTTGTCGCCGTGCCGGTGATGGTGCAGCGCATCCTCGAGCTGCCGGAGGAACAGCGGCATTGCGACGTGTCGTCGTTGCGGGTGGTCGCCCTCTCCGGCTCGGCGCTGCCGCCCACGCTGGCCACGCGCTTCATGGACGAGTTCGGTGACGTGCTCTACAGCCTCTACGGGTCGACCGAGGTGGCCTACGTCAGCGTGGCGGGACCACGGGACCTGCGCGAGGCCCCGGGCACGGCCGGTCGCGTGCTGCGCGGTGTGCAGGTGCGACTCGTCGACGAGCGAGGTGAGGATGTCGCGGACGGCGCGACCGGGCGCATCTTCGCCGGTAGCGCCATGACGTTCGAGGGTTACACCAGCGGCGAGGACAAGGACCGGCTCGGCAGCCTCACCGCCACCGGTGACATGGGTCGCCGCGACGAAGACGGACGGTTGTATGTCGAGGGCCGAGACGACGACATGATCGTGTCGGGTGGCGAGAACGTGTTCCCGGCAGAAGTGGAGGATTGCCTCCATCAGCACCCGGACGTCGTCGATGCCGCGGTCGTGGGCGTCGAGGACGAGCGCTTCGGCCAGGCTCTCGTCGGACACGTTGTGCTCCGCGTCGGCGCCGATGCGACGCCTGATCAGCTGCGCGCGCACGTCAAGCGGCAGCTCGCGAACTACAAGGTGCCGCGTGAGGTCGTCGTGCACGACGAGCTGCCGCGCAACGAGACCGGCAAGGTGCTCAAGCGTGAGCTCAAGGCTTGATGTAGTCGACCTCGAGCGCGGGATCGCCGGGTGAGAGCTTCATCGCCTCCTCCGGCAGCTCCGCACGCGAGCGACGACAATGTTCACGGGCCTCGGCGAGGCTCGGCGCACGCACCACATCGCCGCCACTGACGAAACGGACGTGCAAGGGTCTCTCGTCGTCGTGTGGCGCCGGGGCGTCGCCGAGATAGATGCGCTCGGCGACGGCAACGCCGTTGTGCAGCGCCCGCGCGGCCCACTTCCGGCCGCCGGTGGAGTGCTTGCCGACTGAGCGCTTCTCGACCGGGACGAGCGCGTCGTTGTGCTCCCGGGCAACAAGCTTGTAGACGAAGCCGGCCGTCGGAACCCCGCTGCCGGTGACGAGCGAGGTGCCTACGCCGTAGGCGTCGACGGGTGCGGCGGCGAGGCCGGCTATCGCGTGTTCGTCGAGATCGCTCGTCACCACGATGCGGGTCTTCGTGGCGCCGAGCGAGTCGAGGAGCCGGCGTGCGTCGCGCGCTTGCGACGGCAGGTCGCCCGAGTCGAGACGCACAGCGCCCAAGGAAGGACCCGCCACCTCGATGGCAGTGCGGATTCCTTCCGCGACGTCATAGGTGTCGACGAGCAACGTCGTGTCGTTGCCGAGAGATTTGACCTGCGCGGCGAAAGCGGTTCGCTCGTCGGGATGCACGAGTGTGAAGGCGTGGGCCGCGGTGCCGGTCGTCGGGATTCCCCACCGGTCGCCGGCGGCGAGGTTCGACGTCGCGGCAAAACCGGCGATGTAGGCCGCGCGAGCCGACGCCACCGCGGCGTCCTCGTGAGTGCGTCGCGATCCCATCTCTATGCACGGGCGCTCACCGGCAGCGCAAATCATGCGCGCGGCGGCGGTCGCCACAGCGGTGTCGTGGTTGAGCACCGACAGCACGAGCGTTTCCAGCACGACGCATTCCGCGAACGTCCCTTCGACGACGAGCACGGGTGAACCCGGGAAGTAGGCCTCGCCCTCGTCGTAGGCATCGATGCAGCCGCGGAAGCGATAGTTGGCGAGCCACTCGCAGGTGGCCGCATCGACGACGCCGGAAGCCGCGAGGAAATCGAGCGCGGCCTCGTCGAAGGTCATGTCGGGCAGCAGGTCGAGCAGCCTTCCGACGCCGGCGACAACGCCGTAACGGCGACGTCCCGGAAGTGAGCGGGCGAACACCTCGAACACGCAGCGCCGTTCGGCGGCACCACTCTCTCGCGCGGCCTGCACCATCGTGAGCTCGTAATGGTCAGTGAGCAGGGCCGCCTTGCCCCGTGGCCCCGGCGGCGGTGCAGTCACCGTCGCAACTCTGCCGCCTCGGCAGCCGCGGGGTCGACCGGGGCCTCGGCCAAGGCCGGTGGTGACGGGGAGGCGGCATCGAGAGCGCGTCGACGCGGGTGGCTCACGATGAGCGCGACACCGGCCACGATGACCACGGTGGCGATCGCCGTACGCACGGTGAACGGCTCGCCGAGCAACACCGCACCGAGGAGCACTGCCACCAACGGGTTGACGTAGGCGTAGGTCGTGACCAACGGCAACGGGGCGTTGCCGAGCAGCCACACGTAGGCGGTGTATGCCGCCATCGATCCGAAGACGACGAGATAGGCAAGCGCCCACCAGGAACGCGCCGGGATCGCGGACAGATGGGTCCGTCCCGCCTCGCCCGTGGCCAGTCCGACGACGAGACATCCGACGCCGCCGCAGATCATCTCCATGCCCGTCATGACCAGCGGACGTCGAGGAAGGGGTGCGGTGCGCGACCACACCGACCCCGCTGACCATGACAGCGACGCGACAAGAAGCAGCGTCACGCCCAGCGGGTCCAGCCGCCCGCCACCGCTGCCGGCGACGAGTGCCGCAACGCCGGCGAACCCGAGCGCGAGGCCGACCGCATGTCGCGCGCGCACTCGCTCCCGCCCGGTGACAGCAACCAGCAGGGCCGCCCAGATCGGCACCGTCGCGATGATCACCGCGGTCGGGCCGGAGGCAACTCGGCGTTCCGCGATCGACACGAGTCCGTTGCCACCGAGCAGCAACGCGACGCCGACCACTGCGCATGAGCCCCACTGGCGCCAGCCGAGGGGGTCCGGCTGGCCGTCGGCTGCAGGCCTGCGCACCGTTGCTGCCAGCGTGATGACTCCGGCGACGATGAAGCGTGCGCTCGCGCCGATGAGCGGCGGCATTCCCGTCCCGACGCTCGGATGAACGAGCACGCGGATCGCGAGGTATGTCGAACCCCAGACGAGGTAGACCGTCCAGAGTGCCAACCACACCCGAGCCCCGACACCCCGTCCCACATGATCACCCTAAGTGAGCGAGGCCGAGGTCTCCGGCGGTTTTCCGCCATCGTGCGCGAGGATTGAGACATGGCGGAGGCGCCGGCGATCGAGCGGGTCGAGCGCCCGCAGAGCGACGAGGTCGTCGAACCCGAACGCCCATGGGAGACGATCGTCTGGAACGACCCGGTCAACCTGATGAGCTATGTCACTTATGTCTTCCAGAAGTTGTTCGGCTACAGCAAGGAAAAGGCACACAAGCTGATGCTGCAGGTGCACAACGACGGTCGAGCTGTCGTCTCCTCCGGCAGCCGCGAGCAGATGGAGCACGACGTCTCGCGGCTGCACGCCCACGGCCTGTGGGCCACCTTGCAGCAGGACTGACCTGCCGCATGGCCTCGATAAAACGCAAGGGCAGCGTCGTCCGCGTGCAGTTCCGCCCCGAGGAGCGGCTGATTCTTGCCGGCCTGGCCGGTGAGGTCATGCAGCTGCTGGCGGCGGAGGAGAGCGACGCCGACCCGTTGGCTGCGATGGTCGGAATGTCGGACGAGGCAGTCGCCGCACCCGACGATCCGGCCGTGCACCGCTTGCTGCCGGACGCGTACGACGACCCGGAGGGCGCCGCGGAGTTCCGGCGGCTCACCGACGCAGAGCTTCGCCGGGGCAAGTCGGATCGGCTCAGCCGGCTGGTTGACGCCCTGTCCGCAGAGGGGCAGCCGATCGAGCTCTCGAGCGACGAGGCGGACGGCTGGCTCTCGGCCATCAACGACATCCGGTTGGTGCTGGGCGTCCGTCTCGACGTGTCGGATGACTTCGGGGACTGGCGGTCGTCGCTCGCGCCCGACGACGCCAGGTTGCCGCTGGTCGCGGCGTACGACTGGTTGTCGATGGTGCAGGAGATGCTCGTCGAGGCGGTGCTCTGAGCGGCGTTCCTTAACCTGGGTGTGTGTTGCGCATCCGCCAAGACCTCGTCGACGCCATTGTCGAGCACGCTCGCCGCGACCATCCAGACGAGGCGTGCGGCGTCATCCTCGGGCCGGCCGGCAGCGACCGGCCCGAACGGTTCAAGGCGATGCTCAATGCGGCGCGGTCGCCGACGTTCTTCGAGTTCGACTCGCAGGACCTGTTCCACCTCTACCGCGAGGTGGACGAGCGGGACGAGGAGATCGTCGTCATCTACCACTCGCACACGGCGACCGAGGCCTACCCGTCGCGCACCGACATCCAGTTCGGATCGTTGTCGCCGGACTCACACTGGGTCCTCGTGTCGACGCGGGACCCGGAGTCGGTCGAGCTTCGCTCGTTCCGCATCCGCGACGGCGAGGTCGACGAGGAACCGGTCGAGGTCGTCGCGGCCGCCGCCCCGGAATCGTCCCCGTCCGCGTGACGTTGGGAGAATGTGACCATGGCCATCGAAGTCCGCATCCCGACGATCTTGCGCAGCTACACCGGCGGCGACAAGGCGGTCGAGGGCAAGGGTGAAACCCTCGGCGATCTGTTCGCCGACCTCGACACCCGCCACGACGGCCTGCGCGGCCGGTTGGTGGCCGACGACGGTGCGCTCAACCGTTTCGTCAACGTCTACCTCAACGACGAGGACGTGCGCTTTCTCGGCGGGATCGAGACTCCGGTCGCCGACGGCGACGTCGTGACGATCCTTCCGGCAGTGGCGGGCGGAGCAGCCCAGGAAATGTCTGCGGGCGGAGCAGCCGGCGGATGACGCGTTACGCGTCGCTGCTCGACTCGCTCGGGCGCACTCCGCTGGTGGGGCTGCCGAGCCTCAGCCCGAGTGACGACGTACGCCTCTGGATCAAGCTCGAGGACCGCAACCCGACCGGCTCGGTCAAGGACCGGCCGGCGTTTTTCATGGTGGCCGAGGCGGAGCGCGATGGTCGCTTGACGCCGGGATGCACGGTGCTGGAGCCGACGAGCGGCAACACCGGCATCTCGCTCGCCATGGTCTGCAAGCTCAAGGGCTACCGGCTCATCTGCGTGATGCCGGAGAACACCTCGATCGAGCGCCGGCAGCTGCTCGAGATGTACGGCGCCGAGATCATCCTGTCGCCGGCCGCGGGCGGGTCCAACCAGGCGGTGGCGAAGGCCAAGGAGCTGGCGGCGGAGCATCCCGACTGGGTGATGCTCTACCAATACGGCAACCCTGCGAACGCGCAGGCGCACTACGAGACCACCGGGCCCGAGTTGTTGGCGGACCTGCCGACGATCACGCACTTCGTCGCCGGCCTCGGCACGACCGGGACGTTGATGGGCGTCGGTCGGTTCCTGAAGGAGAAGGTGCCCGGCATCCGCATCGTCGCGGCCGAGCCCCGCTACGGCGAGCTCGTCTATGGCTTGCGCAACATCGATGAAGGGTTCGTGCCCGAGCTCTATGACGCTTCGGTCCTGGACACCCGCTTCTCGGTCGGCCCGGAGGACGCACTGCGGCGTACGCGTCAGCTCATCGACGCCGAGGGCATCTTCGCCGGCATCTCCACCGGCGCCGTCCTGCATGCCGCTCTCGGCCAGGCCGAGCGCGCCGTCCGCGCCGGCGAGCGCGCCGACATCGCGTTCGTCCTCGCCGACGCCGGCTGGAAGTACCTTTCCACCGGCGCCTACGCCGGCACCCTCGAATCCGCCGCGGAAGGCCTCGAGGGCCAACTCTGGGCCTGACCGCCCGCGGTCGGTGCAGCATCGAGATCGACGAAATTGGCTTCATGGGGTGGGGTATTCCGCCAATTTCGTCAATCTCGCCGGCCGCGAGCGGCCAGCGCCCGCGTGACCATCACGACGATGTCGTCCGGCGTCCGGTAGTAGTCCTCGGCGCTGACCACGTCGACGTGCCAGCCAAGTGAGCGGGCGGCCGCCCGTCGCCGGTCGTCGTGACGCCGCTCTGCCCAGTGCTGGGCGCCGTCGTACTCGATGGACACCTTGAACTCGGGCCAGGCGAGGTCCAGCCGGGCGACGAACACGTTCGCCTCGTTGCGGACCTCCCACTGCGCCAACGGTCGGGGGAGCCCGGCGCGAAGGAGCAGAAGCCGGAGCCGCGTCTCCATCGGAGACTCGCTTTTCGGCTCGACGTCGGGCAGACGCGCCTCCACTACGCGGCAGCCTCGCATGCCGTGATGAGTCGCGGCGTACGTCGCTATGAGACCGGTCGATGTTCTGGCGAGATGCGTCAACGCGTCTGCGAAGACGACCGCTTCCACGTCATCAGACATGCGCAGGCAGTCGAAGGCCGTGCGTGTCGGGGACGTCAGCAACCAGGCGCCCGCTTGGTTGACATCTTCCGGGGTGAGGGAAGCCACGAGAGGATAGAGGCCGTCACGTTCGCGAACCCGACTACCGGGCGGCACATACACATGGACATCAAGATCGTCATGGCTGCGAACGTCCGCGCCGTAGACCCAGGCGGCAGTCTGCTCACGGAGGATGAACACGGGTGGTAGGACCAGTCGGGCGGCGGCCAATCGCAGCTCGCGCGTGTCAGCGCGCTGCTCGTGATACCTGCTGCACGGGCTTGCGCGGGCGTGAACGGCTTATCCCATAGCTCAGGAGGGACCGCGGCCGGACGCACCGGCGAAGCCTGACGCGAATCGGCCATTCACGCCGGCCGCTATCCACAGCCCTCGGTGCCGGCCGGGTGTGACGGAGGTCACACGATCATGGGGGGCTTGGTAACGGCTACATTGCGTGACGTGGATGCGCCGATCGGCATCTTCGACAGTGGTGTCGGAGGCCTGACCGTTGCGCGCGCCGTTCTCGACCAGATGCCGCACGAGCCGATCGTCTATGTCGGCGACACGGCGCACAGCCCGTATGGGCCGCGACCGATCGCCGAGGTGCGGGCACTTGCGCTCGATGTGCTCGACCACCTGGTCGAGGGCTACTCGGTGAAGATGCTCGTCATCGCCTGTAACGCCGCCTCCAGCGCATGCCTGCGTGATGCCCGCGAGCGCTATGCACCGGTGCCGGTAGTCGAGGTGATCCAGCCCGCCGTACGACGGGCCGTCGCCGCCACGCGCAATGGCAAGATCGGCGTTCTCGGCACGCAGGTGACCATCGGGAGCCGGTCCTACAACGACGCGTTCGCCGCCGCGCCGCAGATCGAGCTGACGACCGCTGCCTGCCCGAGGTTCGTCGAGTTCGTCGAGGCGGGGGAGACCTGGGGCAACGAGTTGCTGGCGGCCGCGGAGTCCTATCTGGAGCCCATCGTCGCGGCCGGGTGCGACACGGTGGTGCTCGGCTGCACCCACTACCCGCTGCTCACCGGCGTCATCTCCTACGTGCTCGGCGACACCGTCACCTTGGTGTCGAGTGCAGAGGAGACGGCGAAGGACGTCTACCGCGCGTTGGCGGAGCACGGGGTCTTCCGCGACGAGACGCTCCCGCCGCCGAAGCATCGCTTCCTCGCCACCGGTGACCCGGAGCCTTTCGGTCGGCTCGGCCGCCGGTTCCTCGGCCCCGAGATCGGCGATGTCGCCCGGGCCGAGCGGTCGCCCGAGCTGCTCGGCTCGAAGGCGAGGGCGATCTCGTGAAGCTGACGATCGTCGGCTGCGCCGGCACGTTCCCCGGGCCGGACACCGCTTGTTCGTCGTACCTGCTGGAGCACGAGGGGTTCCGGCTTCTCATCGACGCCGGCAACGGTTCGACCGGCGCCTTGCAGAAGTCGATCGGTCTGCTCGATCTCGACGCGATCATGTTGAGCCACATGCACGGCGACCACTACCTCGACCTGGTGACCTACACGTATGCGCGGCGCTATCACCCGAGTGGTCCGACGCCGAGCCTGCCCGTGCACGGACCGAGCGACGTCGAGGAGCACATTGCGGCAGCCTTCGGCCGGCCGGTGCACGACCTGCTCGAGGCGGTCTACGACTTTCATCCGGCGAGCGGCCCCGGCAACGTCGAGATCGGCCCGTTCACGATCGAGCGCGATCGCGTCAACCATCCGGTCGAGACTTACGGCATGCGCATCACCGCCGGCGGGCGTTCACTCGCCTACTCCGCGGACAGCGCGCCTTGCGACGAGCTGATCAAACTGGCGCGCGAGGCCGACCTGTTCCTCTGCGAGGCGTCCTACCTCGAAGGCGAAGACAACCCGCCGGACATCCACCTCACCGGCAAAGAGGCCGCCGAGCACGCGGCGCGGGCCGACGCGAAGCGGTTGATGCTCACCCATCTGGTGCCGTGGGGTGACCGCGACCGCACGTTCGACGAGGCGACAAGCGCGTACGACGGCGAGATCACCGTTGCCGCGCCTGGCATCGCTATCGACGTCTGAGAGGCTGTCGGCATGTCTCGTCCCGACGGTCGCGCCGACGATGAGCTTCGGCCAGTGCACATCTCACGAAGTTGGCTCGACCACGCCGAAGGCTCGGTGCTGGTGGAGTTCGGCAAGACGCGCGTCCTGTGCGCGGCATCGGTCACCGAGGGTGTGCCGCGCTGGCGCAAGGGAAGCGGCCTCGGTTGGGTGACGGCGGAATATGCGATGTTGCCGCGCTCGACGCACACGCGGTCTGACCGTGAGTCGGTGAAGGGCCGGATCGGCGGCCGTACACACGAGATCTCGCGTCTCGTCGGCCGGTCGCTGCGCGCCGCAATCGACTACAAAGCGCTCGGCGAGAACACGATCGTCATCGACTGCGACGTGTTGCAAGCAGACGGCGGCACCCGCACTGCAGCGATCACCGGCGCGTACGTCGCTCTCGCGGACGCCGTCTCGTGGTTGCGGGAGCGAGGCGCGCTGGTCGGCGAGCCGCTCGTCGACTCGGTCGCTGCTGTTTCGGTGGGTGTTCTCGAAGGCGCACCGCGACTCGACCTCTGCTACGAAGAGGACGTCGCTGCCGAGACCGACATGAACGTCGTCTGCACCGGTGACGGTCGTTTCGTCGAAGTGCAGGGCACCGCAGAAGGCGAGCCGTTCAACCGCACCGAGCTCGATGCGCTGCTCGACCTTGCCGCCGTCGGATGCCTGCGCCTCACTCAGCTGCAGCAGCAGGCACTGTCGGCGTGATGCGCGTCGTTCTCGCGACGCGCAACCGGCACAAGATCGACGAGCTGCGTCGCATCCTTGCGTCGTACGACGTCGAGTTGCTGTCGCTCGACGACGTCGGAGTGACGGGCGAGGTCGTCGAAAGCGGAGCGACCTTTGCCGACAACGCGTTGCTGAAGGCCCGAGCCGCGGCGTTGGCCAGCGGGTTGCCGGCCGTTGCCGACGACAGCGGACTTTCCGTTGATGCGCTCAACGGGATGCCGGGCGTGCTGTCGGTCTACTGGGCCGGGCGCGCCCGCGACGACGCGGCCAACCTGCGGCTCGTGCTCGAGCAGATCGAGGACGTGCCGGACGAGCGTCGCGGCGCAGCCTTCGTGTGTGCCGCGGCGGCCGTGACTCCGGACGGCCGCGAGGTCGTCGTCGAGGGTCGCTGTGAAGGCTCGCTGATCCGCGCGCCGCGAGGCGAAGCCGGCTTCGGCTACGACCCGATCTTCGTGCCGGTCGGCGAACGACGTACGACGGCAGAGATGTCGCCCGAGGAGAAGGACGCGATCAGCCACCGCGGCAAGGCCTTCCGCGCCCTCGCTCCCCAGCTCGCCCAACTCTGAGCCGATTTTGTCGTAGCGGGTCGGCAGCATCTCCCCATGCCGGCTGCGCGACGCTACGACCGAAGCCAGGTTGAGTCCTGCGCACTGCAGGTTCGTTGCATGGCGGAACTCCTCGATCGACTAGGAGTCGAGAGCACGCCCCGGGTCCGCCGCAACATGCGGAGCCGACTCGCGCGGTGGCAGATCGACACGACGCACTGGGATCGTTCGCCGAAGTATTCGTACGGCGAGGACCTCCTCGCGACCGCAGTCCGCGAGTCCACATCGATCGCTGGCGTCCTACGCATCCTGGGCATTCCGCTATCGGGCGGGCAACACGCACACATTGCGAGACGAATAAGAGCGGCCGGCATCGATACCGGTCACTTCCTCGGGCAAGCGAGCAACCGGGGACAGCAAATGCCGCGCAAGCGGCCGGAATTGGTTCTCGTCGTTCTTCCGGAAGGCTCCCCCCGGCCGAAGGCGCCCACGTTGCGGAACGCGCTGCGCAGAGTTGGAGTCGCCTGAGGTTTGTGCTCTCTGCGGTTGTGACGGATCGTGGAATGGGCGACCACTGCGACTGGTCATCGACCACGTCAACGGGGACTGGCTCGATAATCGGATCGAGAACCTCCGGTTTCTCTGCCCCAACTGTCACGCTCAGACCAGCACGTGGTGTCGGAAGCGGAGCGCGCGGTCGACGGCGTAGCATCCAGTTGCGGCGCGCCTGGCGAAACCTGGTATACGCGCAAGATTTAGGTTCTTGTGTCTTCGGACGTGGGGGTTCGAATCCCCCGGCGCGCACGGAGGCGGCACCGACCCGCTACCCCTGTCGCGGACCTTTTGGCGGGTCGCTATAAACAGAGGGTGACCCAAGTGCCCCTCGTGGACTATCTGGTGCTGGGCGATGAGCCGCACCTCGTGGCCAAGCAATGCACCTCATGCGGCGCGAAATTCTTCGACCGCCGCAACGCGTGCGCCTCCTGCGGCAGCGACAAGGGCTTCGACAGCATCGATGTCGCTCGCGAAGGCGTCCTCAAGTCGTACACGATCGTGACGTTCGCGGCACCCGGTGTGCCGGTGCCGTTCGTCGCCGGCGTCGTCGACTGCGACGGCACCAGCGTGCGCGGCAACGTCGTCAACGTCGAGCCGGATCCCGAGCGTGTGAAGCTCGGGATGAAGGTGCGACTCGCCACGGTGCCGGTCGGCACCGACTCGGCCGGAACCGAGGCAGTCGGATTCGGCTTCGAACCAGTCGAGAGGACTGCGATCTGATGGCTGAAGACGTCTGGATCCTCGGGATCCACATGACCAAGTTCGGCAAGCATCCGGACAAGGACACGATCGACCTCGCCAGCGAAGCGGCGATCGCCGCGATGCGCGACGGCGGCGTGACCATCAAGGACATGGGCGTTCTCGCCGCCGGCAACCTCATGGGCGGCTCGGGAAGCATCGGCCAGCAGCTGCAGAAGCAGATCGGGCAGACCGGCATTCCGGTCTACAACGTCGCCAACGCGTGTGCCACCGGCGCCACTGCGCTGCGCACCGCGATCATGGCGGTGAAGGCGGGGGAGGCCGACATGGGTCTCGCCGTTGGCGTCGAAAAGCTTGCCGGTGCCGGACTGCTCGGCGCCGGCAACCGCAAGCCGGACAAGGACACCTGGGAGCCCAGCGGTCGCGTCGGGGCGGTCGCGACTCTCGACGGACGCGTCGGCACCGAAAACATGCCGGGCGTGTTCGCGCAGGTCGGCATGGAGTACATGTACGAGAACTCCTACTCCGGCACCCCATTCGAGCTGTTCGCCAAGATCAGCGAGAAGAACCACGCGCACTCGACGCTGAACCCGCTGGCGGCCTACACGAAGAAGATGTCGCTCGAACAGATCATGGGCGACGTGATGATCGCGTATCCCAACACGCGACCCATGTGTTCGGCCAACTGTGACGGTGCGGCGGCAGCGGTTGTCGTCTCCGACAGCAAGCTCAAGACGCTCTCGAAGGAGCAGCAGCGGCGTGCGGTCAAGGTGAAGGCGTCGGTCCTCACCTCTGACCCGTGGCAAGAGGCGTGCCAGGTGCTGCCCGACGTCAACACGTTGACCCGGCGCGCTGCCGCGCAGGCCTATGAGCAGGCCGGCATCGGCCCGGAGGACCTCGACCTGGTCGAGCTGCACGACTGCTTCGCCACTGCGGAGCTCGTTCATTACGACAACCTCGGGCTCTGCGAGCCCGGCGGTGCGGTCGACTTCTTCCTCTCCGGCGCCCCGTGGCGAGACGGCAAGCGGCCGGTCAACGTGTCCGGCGGCTTGCAGTCCAAGGGCCACCCGATCGCGGCGACCGGCATCGCCAACATCTGGGAGGTCTGCCATCACCTTCGTGGTGAGGCCGGCGACCGCCAGATCGAGGGTGCCAAGGTCGGCCTCGCGCACGTGATCGGGCTCGGCTCCGCCTGCGGCGTACACGTTTTGGAGAAGGCCGCCGCCTGACCGAGATCGAGCACGTCGATGTTGTTGTCGTAGGCGCCGGTCCGGCCGGGCTCGCAACCGCCGAGCGAGCAGCGGCCGGCGGCGCGCGCGTCGTCGTGCTCGAACGTGGCCACGCCATCGGCGAGCCGGTCCGCACCAGCGGCGGCAGCTTCATCAAGCCGTTGCGTCGACTGGGACTTCCCTCCTCCTGCTGGCACCCGGTGCACTCCATCCGGGTGATCGGTCCGACCACCGACGTCGCGAAGCATTACCGCAAGGCGCGTGGCTGCGTTCTCGACGTACGACGCACTTACCAATGGCTGGCGGCCCGCGCGGTCGACGCCGGAGCCGAGATCCGGCTCAAGGCACATGTCGAGGGCGCGATCAACGACGGCGGCCGCATCGCGGGAGTGGCGGTCCGTGACTCGTTCCGCGGGCGGCACGAGCTGCGAAGCGGTCTTGTCGTGGACGCCAGTGGACACACCGGCTTTCTCGCGCGCGAAGCCGGGCTGCGACCCGGCAATGATCGCAGTGCGGTCGGCATGGAGCTCGAGCTGCACGCACCTGGCTACGACCAGGACCAAGCGGTGTTCTGGCTCGGCGACGATGTCGCGCCCGGCGGTTACGGCTGGGCGTTCCCGGTCGGGGAGTCGCGAGTGCGGCTGGGTGTCGGCGTCGTCCGGCCGGAGAGTGATGCGGAGCCGCGGGTTCTGCTCGAGCACCTGATGAAGGCCTTCACGACGTTGCTTGCGCCGGGCACTCCGGCGAGCCCGATCGAGATGCACAGCGGCTTGATGCCGGTGCTGCCGCCGAGCGCCACGACGTTGATCGGCGATGGTCTGATCAGCGTCGGTGATGCGGCCGGTCAAGGGTCCACGTTGCTCGGCGAAGGCATCCGTTACGCGATCGTGGCGGGACGCATCGCGGGTGACGTCATCGCGCGCTCCGATGGGACGTATACACGGCGAAACCTTGACGCCTACCCACGCGAGTGGCAGCGGCGCATGGGTCGGGACCTCGCCATCTCGTACGCCGTCAACACCCGCATCTGCAACTTTCGCGACGACGACTGGGACCGGGTGATCCGCCGTCTCGAACGCCTGACCCCGACGCAGGCGGCGCGCGTGTTCGCCAGTGACTTCAAGCCGCGCTACGCAGTGGGCGCGCTGGTCACCGATCCATCGCTGGTGCAGTCGCTGGTGCGAGCGGCCTGGCGACAGGCGCGGCGGAGCTAGTGCACGACGAACTCTGACGTGCTGGTCTCCGAGCTTCCATCTGTGTAGGCGAACCGGAACGTCCCGCTCACTTGCGGCACTGTCCAGGTCATCGTCGCCGTCCATGCGCCGCCCGCTGACGCGTGCCATTCGATGGTGGTAGCCCAGTCGGCGTCATCGGTGACGGCTTGCCATTCCTCGCCCGTCTGACGTTGCACGGAGAAGTAGTTGGGCCGCAACGGTCCGCGCGGGTCATCCACCCGGACGGTCGCGCGCGCGACGTCACCCGGTGAGCACGACGAGGCGGGCTGGCCGATCGCCACCGGCTGCTCCTTGCGCAACCGGGCGCGCGCTGTGCGCCGCGTCCGGGCCGCCGGCGGGGCGTGCGGGTCGCCCGCGACGCGACCTTCCTGCATGTCCTGCACGAGCCGGCTCACCTCTTGCAAGTAGGCCGGCAACTGCCAGCGGCCGAACATCGTGTGCCCGCCTTCGTAGCGCTGCTCTCCGTACTCCTCCGGTGTCGTCAGGTAGCCGGCATAGTCGTTGGCATAGCCCTGCACGAGAACGTCCTCGACATCCACTCCCAAGGCTGCGGCGACAAGTCGTCGAAGCCGGAGTCCCGCGACGATCGTGACTTCCTGTGCCACGGCGACGAGGACCAGTGCACCGATCCGAACGAGCTGGATCGGCAGCACATCGGCCGTCCACCCGAGCAGGCCGACGGGCAGCAGCATCGCCTTCGGCAGCTGCGCGTCACCGAGCGTCGGCATCACCCGACCGAGCGCGCCACCAGCCAGGTCGAGCAGCTTGTTCGCATCGACGCCGGCGTGGCAGAAGGAAACTCCGGGTCCTTCCTTCGTGCCCGCGGCAAATGCCGCACCGAGGACTGCTCGCCCGGTGCGGTGCGGGCGACCGTCGCTGCACCACGACGCGGCGACGTCGAGATGTTCGAGCCGGACGTGTCGCAGCGCGGTCGTCACAGTGCCGGTCACTTCGGTGCCGGTCGTTCGTGCCAGCGCCAATGCGGCGTCCAACTGCCGCTCCCCGATGATTCGCGCGTTGTCGACGTCATTGTCGGTTGGCCCGCGTGTCGCGTCCGGGACGTTCGGCGACATGTCGCCGGCGTTGGTCTGCGCAAAGGCTGCGACCAACGGCTCGTCGCGCTCCCATCGGTAGGCGGCGTAGCCCTTGTTGTCGCCACTGATCAACAGGTTGCGGTTGCTCAAGCTCGTGCCATGGGTCGCAAACCAGTTGATGACGCCGACCACGCGACCTTGCCGCTCGAGCCGAAGCAACGTGGTGGTCGGGTCGATTCGGTCCGGGAATGCGGCTCGATCGTCGGCCGGGTTGCGGTCGAACGACTGCGGCGACCGGTTGACGCTTGCGTCGTGCAGCTCACCCCGGGCGAGGACCAACCGGCCAGGCGCGGCGTCAGCCGTGGCTTGTTGTATTGCTGCGACGACGCCATCGACGATCGCGTCGAACGTGCGCCGCTGAAAGCCGTCGGTGGTCATGTTGTAGAGCCGGTAGCAGGAGTAGCCGCCCACGCCGGCGTGGGTGTGCGTCGCGGTCAGCACGACGTTGTCCGCACGGTAAAGGCTTGGATCGAGCCGGGCCAGCACCGCCTCTTTGACGTTGCGAAAGAACATTCCGATGTCGGCAACGACGTAGGCCACGCGGTTGCCTGATGACGGATCGACGATGACGAACGCCCGGGCTCGTTGGCGAAGATGCAGTCCAGCCGTGCGCTGAAAGCGCATGCCGTAACCCATCATGCCGACGTTCCATGGGTCGCCCGTTACGTCGGCGCGGCC
Source organism: Mycobacteriales bacterium (assembly GCA_035695245.1). Lineage (GTDB taxonomy): Bacteria > Actinomycetota > Actinomycetes > JAFAQI01 > JAFAQI01 > DASSEQ01. The sequence continues at coordinate 15,519 of DASSEQ010000065.1, forward strand.
GACCCCGATCAGCCACGCATTGTCGCTGCTCACCGCGCAGCTACGACGCGAGCGCCAGGTCGCGAAGCAACTTCGCGACGTGCCCGGTCGCCTTGACGTTGTAGAGCGCGCGCTCGACGACTCCACGAGCGTCGATGACAACGGTCGACCGGATCACGCCGATGACGGTCTTGCCGTACAGCGACTTCTCGCCCCAGGCGCCGTAAGCCTCGAGCACCTTGTGGTCCGGATCGGACAGGAGCGGAAAGGTCAGCGAGTCGTGGTCGCGGAACTCGCGAAGCTTCTGCGGGAGATCTGGCGAGATGCCGGCGACCGTGTAGTCGGCATTGCGAAGCACGGAGAGGTTGTCGCGAAAGTCACAGGCTTGAGTCGTGCAGCCAGGAGTCATTGCTGCCGGGTAGAAGTACAGCACCAGGCGCTTGCCGCGGAACTGCATCAGCGTCGTTGGATGCTCATCGGCGTCGAGCAGCTCGAAGTCCGGGGCCGGGTCACCGGCTGACAGGCGCATGAATGGGACGGTAGCCCGCGGTCGGGGTAAGGATGCAAGGTGGTCGATGAGATGATCGAGCCCAGTCATGACGAGGGAGCCGACGTGCCCGAGACGCGTAGCCCGGACGCGATCCAGAAGGAAATCGAACAGACGCGGGCGGAGCTGGCCGAGACAATCGATGCGATCGCCGACCGGATCAGCCCCAAGCGTGCCGCCAGCAGGGGCGCGGCCGCCGTGAAGGCACAGGTGAGCGGCGTCTTCGCCCACAACGGGCATGGCAACGGCTCCGCTCCGGCGGCCGTTCTAGACGCGCCCCCGTCGGCAGCCGCTCACAGCGGGCGCCACGAACGGCAGAGCGGGCGCCACGAACGGCAGAGCGAGCTCCTCGAGATCGCTACGAGCGGCGGCGGCTCGGCCTACACGGGCTCATCGCAATACGCGGTCAAGCGCACGCTGCGCACTGATCGTGTGCTGATGGTCGTGGGCGTTGCCGCGGCCATCGCTGCAGTGGTCGTCTTGCGCCGCAGCCGGGCCTGACCGCACGAGTTCGGCTAGCCGGACGGCTCAGCCGAGAAGCGCGGCGATCTCTGCGTCCAGGTCGACGCGGTCCAGCTCGGTGCCGGTCGGGACGAGCGCGTAGGTCTCGACCAGGAACTCCACGACGCGGTCCATCGAGACGAGCATCGTGGCGAGGCAGTCGGTCGCGAGGGTGACGCGCACCGCGCGCTCTTCGACGCCGTCGTCAGCGTTGGCCGGCTCGATCGTGATGTCGCCTTCGCCCGCGGCGGCCGAGACGCCGGCGGAGAGCAGGTCCCGGGCGAACGTCCACACCACCGGCTCACCGCACTCGGTGCCGATGGCGAGCGACACCGCGAACGGGTCGCTGGGGTCGTAACGCAGCTCGCCGGAGAGGTCGGCCTCACCGGTGCCGGTCGCGACCAGGAGTGGCAGCGGCGTGGTGATCGTGCGAGGCAGGTGCAGCATGTCCGGCTCCTTGTCAGACGCGTACACCCCATGCAACGAGCATGGCCGCCGGGGGTAACGCGCGAGCTAGGAGATCTTCGGCAGCGTCTGGTGCGGCAGCAGTTCGACCCAGGTCCGCCCTGGTGACAGCGCGATCGGCGCGCCGGTGGCGTCGACGAACTGCAGCGGTGAGGAGATCTTCGCGCGCCGCCACGTGCCGGTGATGACGGTGCCGTCACGGAAAACCCACACCTTGCCCGATCCGACCGTAATGTCCAGGGGCGAGGCGTTGCCGAGCACGTCGCGAAGCCCCGTGCTGCCGAGCTTGATCGACATCACCACGACGTTGGCGGCTTGCACGCGCTTGCCGTCGGTCAGGACATCAGCCGTGCCGTTCTGGGTGCGCAGCCAGGCCTTGCCGTTCCAGTGCCACGACGCACTCGCCTGGGGCCAGGACATGCCCACGGCAGTGGCCTTCGTGCCACCGGTTGCGGCGGGCGCGTAGGTGAAGAGCGGCTTCGGTGCGGTCAACCCGCGCCGGCGAGCGACGCCGGCGGCGAGCATCATCTGCGTCGACGAGAACACGTTGTGCGGCGCGGGGCGTGAGCCGTCGCGATGGAAGACGTTGCCGTAGTGGTCGTAGGAGATCATCACCGCGTCACCGTGCTGGCGGATCGGCGGGAGCGCCGCGGGGTTGGCGCCGGAGTAGGCGAACACCGACCCATGCAGAAGCGCGAGCATGTCGGCATCGCTCGTCCGGGCCGAGCGCACCGGACCGACCCGGCCGACCGAGTCGCACTGGAACACCGCGAGCAGCCGGGTGAGCCCGCCCTCGACCTGCTCCTCGAACACCACATCCGCGTGGTCGATACCCGCTTGCGGGCGGGCCGGGTTGATGTTGTCGATCTTCACCGCCAGGGCAGGACGTTTCACGTTCTGCGCGGCGGTGGGGGCGACCCCGGTCAGCGGACAGGTGACTGCCGCGACGGGTGTCACTGACGGCGTCGGGGTCGCCGAAACGGTCGGCGACGGCGTGTTGGCAACAGCGGCGGGTTTGGCTCCGCCGGCGCAGGCGGCTGCAAGGAGGGACAGGCCCAGCAGCCCGATGATCAGTCGAGGAAAACGCACACGTCCACGCTAGGGGCGAACTGCCATCGCCGTGGCGAGTTAGGGCATTTTGCTCCTCGGTGTGTCCGTATGGGTAAGTCCGAGTCCTCCCCTTTTCGGACGATCTCCGCGACGGTTAGGAGCAGATGTCTTGCGACGCGGTCCGGATCTGGAGGTTGGCATGTGCCCCGGCGTTCGGTGAGGCGACGACGACCCGTCGTACGCCGTGGTAGTTGGTGCCGACGAGCAGCTGCAGGCTGCCGCCGAGGCTGTTGTCGAGCTGCAACACCGCCCCTGGTACGGCGGCGGCAAGCGTCCGGGCCGAGTCGCTCCGCGTCGGGCCATAGCGCACGACGGTCACGCCGGCGCTGGTCCCGGCCGGAGCGTTTCCGGTCTTGGCGATGCGAAAGCCGACCGCACTGAGGCTGGCGGCGGTCTGGCCGGCGAGCCCCTGGCGGCCGGCCGCATTGAGAACCGACACGGCGATGCTGCCCGGCGGGATCGTCACCTTGGCCGACTTGCCCTGGTCGGCTTGGTCGATCGGCACGTCGTTGGTGAGGTCGCTGAACAACTGCGGCGCGAGCACCGGGTCCCACTCCACCACGGAGGCGTAGCTGCCGCCGATGAGGGCGCGGCCGTTGCTGGTGGCAAGTGGCACGGTGAGCAGCTCGACGTGCGACGGCGACATGTTGTGCAACTTCTTCGCCAGCCGGATGATCTGCGAGGCGCCGAAGCCCGGGTCCGTGCGGAGCGACCCGGTGACAGCGTTGAGGAAGCCCACCAGCTTGAACGGATCGAGCAGCGTGCCCGTGCTCTCCGCCTTCTGCATCATCGCCGCCATGAACTTCTGCTGCCGCTGGATCCGTCCGATGTCCGCGCTCGGGTCGAACTCGCGGGCACGCACGTATTCCAAGGCGACGGCGCCGTTGACATGGCTCTTGCCCTTGGGTAGTTCGAGCCCGCTGCCGACCTTGCCGCCCGTCGCCGGGTCATAGTGCACCGGGTCGGAGATCGCGCTCGGGGTGCAAACCGTCACACC
>DASSEQ010000066.1:0-7945 GCA_035695245.1 Mycobacteriales bacterium
CCGAGTATGAGCAGCTGCTCCGGCAACTCCTCGGAGCTCAACGCGTCGTCGCTCGTCCACGCCGCGGTCTTGTCGAGTCCGGGAATGTCCGGCAGCACCGCTTCGGCGCCTGTTGCGATCACGAGGTCGGTGCAGGACAACTCGCGAGCACCCACTCGCACTGTGCCAGGCCCGGTGATGACGCCTTGACCGCGCACGACGTCGACCCCGGCGTCAACAAGCGCCTTTGCCGCGTCGGAGTCGTCCCGGTGGCCCGCGACGTCGTCGCGCAACTTGATCGCGCTCTCCCATGACATGCCTTCTGCGGCTGCGCGGAGCATTGCCTTGCTCGGCATGCACGCGTAGTAGGGGCACTCGCCGCCGACGAGTCGGTCTTCGACCAGGGCAACGGTCTTGCCTCGTGCCGCGAACTCCTGCGCGAGTGACTCGCCGGCCGAGCCGCCACCCAGGACAACGACGTCATGGTCTTCGGCCATGTCTGCGGACCTACCCGGAGGGGTACGACGAAACCATGCGGTCCGGGGTGCTGTTCGACGTGGACGGAACTCTTGTCGACACCAATTACCTGCACGTCGTGGCCTGGTGGGAAGCCTTCCGCTCACAGGGCCATGACGTCGCGATGACCGACCTGCATCGCACCGTCGGGCAAGGGTCTGACCAGTTCGTGTCGACGATCCTGGGCCACGACGACGACGAGGTTCGAGCGGCCCACAGCGACTTCTACGGCCCGTGGAAACACCAATTGGTGGCCTTCGTCGGCGCGGGTGAGCTGTTGCGGCAGACCAAGAAGCGTGGGCTTGCCGTTGTGTTGGCGACGAGCGCTTCGGAGGAAGAAGCCACACACTTGCGGGCCGCGATCGACGCAGATGACGCCGTCGACGTCGTGACCACGAAGGACCACGTCGACGCGTCGAAGCCGGATCCGGACATCGTGCGAACGGCGTTGGATAAGGCGGGTCTGGCCGCGGCGAATGCCGTGTTTGTCGGCGATACGGTCTGGGACGTCGAGGCATCTGAGCGTGCGGGCGTGGGCTGTGTCTGCGTGCTCACCGGCGGCATCAGCGAACGTGAGCTGCGTGGCGCCGGTGCCATCGCGGTGTTTCGCGACGTGCGTCACCTGTTGGACGAGTTCGACAACTCACCGCTGGGCGAGCTGGCATCCCGCCAGTTCTGAGAACAAGCAGGTCAGCGGCCGTCACCTGACGAAGCCCTCGGTCGTTGCACGGTGAAAGCACACCTACCGGGAGTTCTGCATGTCCTCGATGCGCCTTGTCCGCACGCGCGCCCTTCTTGCGTCCCCGCTTGCCGTGGCCGTTGCCGGAGCCTCACTCGTGCTCGCCGGTGGTGCGGGCCAGGCGGTGCATGCCGCTTCGTGCCCCAGCGTGGAGTCAACCACGCACCAGGCCGCTAGCAACTCGGCGCCGGCGTACACGTATGTGCGTGGCTGCATCGCCAGCTTTGACAGCACGCCGATCGTCTACAACTTGTTCACGCCGGCGACCGCAAGTGCACGGCATCCGGCGTACACGATTCTCGTCGGGCACGGCTGGGGCGGCTCCGGCGACACCACTCCCGACGCCAACTTGCTCAAGAGTGGTTACGCCGAACTGACATGGGATGCGCGCGGGTTCGGAGAGTCCGGCGGTGTCGCCGAAGTCGACAGTCCGCTGTCCGAAGGTCGCGACGTGTCGTCGCTGATCAACGATGTGCTGACACCGCGAAAGGACATCGCGCGGGACACCAACAGGCACAGCTCGACCTTCGGCCAGCCGGCGGTTGGCATGCTCGGCGCGAGCTACGGCGGCGGCATCCAGCTCTCGACTGCTGCTTTCGACTCACGGGTCAAGGCGATCGTGCCCGAGTGGGCCTGGAACGACTTGCGCTACTCGCTGTTCCCCGGCGGCGTCATCAAGCTCGGCTGGGGTGAGCTGCTCTTCGGCGCCGGACTGGCTGGCATCGCACAGGGGCATGCGACACCGAGTGGCACTGCCGGCATGCAGACCGGCGGCTACGACCCCAACATCTACCGCACCGAGGCACAGGGCATCGCCCAGGGCTATCCCGACCAGCAGTCGCTGGAATGGTTCGCGCAGCGTTCGATGGTCTCGTGGGGCGCAGCTCCCGCAGGGCACGTGCCGTCCGTGCCGACGCTGCTCGTGCAGGGCACGGTCGACACGTTGTTCAACCTGAGCGAAGCTCAGGCGAACCTCACGCAGATCAAGCAGGCGCACCCCGGTGTGCCGGTGAAGCTCATCGCCTTCTGCGGTGGTCACGTGAGCTGCCCGACCAGTGACGGCTACAGCGACAAGCCCAGCAGCGGTCTCGCCAAGGGCACCAGTGACGGCGACTTCATCGAGCAAGCTGCGATCCACTGGTTCGACGTCTACCTGCGCCACGACAAGGGCGCCAAGGACACCCTCCCGCCCGTGCTCGCGCAGGACCAGAACGGGACCTGGCACGGACTGTCATCGTTCCCAACCGTCGCCGCTCCGGGCCACGCGGCGCTCGTCAAGGCGCCGGTTTCCGGCACGGTCGCGAGTGTCGGTGCGCCGACCGCGTTCGACCCGAATGCCGGTGGCTACTCACCACTCGTGACCGACGCCGCGTCGCAGGCGGGCGACCCGTCCGCTCTCACCGTGCCGGTGTTCACCGCGAAGCGCGACACGATGGTTGTCGGCGAAGGTCACGTCAACCTCGACGTCACTGTTGCCGGGTCAAGCACCGATCTGTTCTTCAAGCTCGTGGACAAGAACTCCGGCAAGGTGCTCGACCTGCAGACGTCGGCGATCCGGCTCGACAACCTCGACCTGGCCGACAACGGCGCAGCGGCCGGCACGACGACGCACAAGGTCTCGCTGAATCTCGTCGGCGTGAGCTGGTTGCTCAAGAAGGGCGACGCGCTCGAGCTTCAGGTCGCGACATCGGCTCTGCCGTTCGTGCCCAACCGTGGCTCCGCCGTCGTACAGCTCTCCGGTTCGGTCGTGGTCCCCACCCTCAGCTGACCCGCCAATACCTCGCCGATCATGCACATTTACGTCGTAACGACTGGCCCATATGACGTAAATGTGCATGATCGGCGAAAAGTGTGCGCGGGGCGGTGGCTAGGGGAGGGTTTGGTTGCCGCGCAGGACGGGCTCGAACAGGTCGCCGTATGACTGCACTCGTTGCAGCACCGCGTCGCTGGTGAAGCGCAGGTCGTCCGGCTTACGGCACCGCTCCACTTCATCCCAGGTCACCGGGGTGGACACGGTCGGAGTCTCCCGCGCCCGCAGCGAGTAGACAGCGATCGTTGTCTTGGCAGCGTTGTTCTGCGACCAGTCGACGAGCACCTTTCCCTTGCGCAGATCCTTCTTCATGTTCCAGACGACGAGCTTCGGGTGCTCCTTCTCGAGTCGCTGCGCCAGAGCGCGGGCATACGCGTGCACGTCCTCCCATGCAGACGTTGCATCCAGTGGCACGTAGAGCTGCAACCCCTTCGATCCGCTCGTCTTCGGATAGCCCTGCAGCCCGTCCTCATCCATGACGTCGCGAACGCGTTGTGCGACCTCGCAACACTCGACGATGGTGGCGGGCGGCCCTGGGTCGAGGTCGAAGACGAGCAGGTCCGGATGCTGTGGTCGGTTGTTGGCGTCGATGCGCCACATCGGCACGTGCAGCTCCAACGCGGCAAGGTTGGCGGCCCAGACGAGCGTGGCGAGATCGTCGGCGACTGGATAGATGACGGTGTCGCGGTTCTTGCTCGATCCCGGCGACGGCAGCTTGGCTCTGCGCACCCACTGCGGCGTGCCTTGCGGGATGTTCTTGGCGAAGAAGAATTGCGCGTCGACGCCGTCCGGATATCGCTTGAACGTCAGCGCGCGCCCGCGCAGGTGCGGCAGCAACACCGGAGCGACCCGGGTGTAGTAATCGATCACCTCGCCCTTGGTGAACCCGGTCTCTGGATAGAGCACCTTGTCGAGGTTCGACAGGGTCAGGGTCTGGCCGTCGACCTCGACGGCGACCTTCGCCGAGTCAGCGCTCACTGGCTCTGCTCTTTGACGACGTCCGCAGCGTTCTTGTCCGGCCGCAAACCGCGCCAGGCCGGGTGCCGCAACCGACCTTCGCGGGTCCACTCGCCGAACGCCACTTCGCCGACGATCACCGGTTGCACCCAACGTGCATCGCGCGCATGTTCGCGCGGCACCGTTGTTGCGAACGGCGACTCGTCCTGCGTAAGCGGGGCGAGGTCGGCTTCGAGATCGCGCAACATCTTGTCCGTGAAGCCGGTGCCGACATGGCCGACATAGGCCAGGCCGTCTGATCCCGGCACTCCGAGCAGCAACGAGCCGATGGCGCCGGCGCGGCGACCCTCACCCGGTTTCCAGCCGCCGATGACGACTTCTTGGGTGCGAAGGTTCTTCACCTTGAGCCAAGAGTCGGACCGCTTGCCGGCGTAGTAGCGCGAGTCGAGCCGTTTGGCGAGCACACCCTCGAGTCCTTGCGCCTTCGACGCCGCGAGCACTGCGTCGCCGTCACCCTCGAAGTGAGGAGGTGTCTGCCACGACGGTCCAGACAGTTGCAACGACTCGAGCAGCCGGCGCCGTTCGACGTACGGCGTATCGAGCAGCGAAGCGCCGTCGAGATAGAGGACGTCGAATACGAGGTACGTCGCCGGCACCTGGGTGACGAGCCGGCGCACTTGCGCGGCGTTGGTGACGTGCATGCGTGCCTGCAACGTCTCGAAGGACGGCCGACCTTGCGCGTCGAGCGCGACGATTTCCCCGTCGAGCACGACCGTGCGCGACCCGAGCGACTCGGCCAGGTCACGCAGCTCCGGGTAGGACGCCGTCACGTCCCGGTCGTTGCGCGACAAGGCTCGCGGTCGACCGCCGTCGACGTAGACCATGGCGCGCACCCCGTCCCACTTGAACTCGTAGCCGTATGCCTGTTGATCGCGCGGAAGCCGCTCGGAGAGCACCGCGAGCATCGGGCGGATCAGAGCCGGCAGCGGCTCGTATCCCTCGGGCGCGGGGTCCATCCGGTGCACCATCCAGTCGCGGTCACGTTTGCCGGTCTTGAACAACACATATCGCCCGCTGACGCGGTCGCCATGCAGGACGATCTTCACTTCGCGGTCGGTCCATTTCTCGCACTCGTAACGACCGCGGTCCCAGACCGTGACCGCACCTCCGCCGTACTCGCCCTTGGGGATGTCGCCTTCGAAGGCGGCGTACTCGAGTGGGTGGTCCTCGGTGTGCACGGCCAAGTGGTTGGTGCCGGGATGGGTCGGCAGGCCCTTGGGCACTGCCCACGAGACCAGTACGCCGCCGCGCTCGAGCCGGAAGTCCCAGTGCAGGGCAGTGGCGTGATGCTCCTGGATCACGAACGTGTCATCGTTGCCGGACTTCGGTGGGCGGCTGCGCTTGGGCACCGGCTCCGGTGTGCGAGCCGCGTCGCGTTTGCGGCGGTACGTTCGCAGTTCCGGACCGGTCACGAATTCTCCCTACTCAGCGCCACCGTAGACGCATTTGCATGCACCAGGGATGATCACGGGTAGGAGGCCGGCATGCGAAGCATCTGGAAAGGCGCCATCTCGTTCGGGCTGGTGACCATTCCCATCAAGGTCTACAGCGCGACGGAGGAAAAGGACGTCGCGTTCCACCAGGTGCACCGTGAAGACGGCGGCCGGATCCGTTACAAGCGCGTATGCCAGACCTGCGGTGAAGAGGTGAACTACTCCGACATCGCGAAGGGCTACGAGCTGCCGACCGGCGAGGTCGTGATCCTGACCGACGACGACTTCGCGGATCTTCCGTTGACGACATCGCGGTCCATCGACGTGCTCGAGTTCGTCCCGTTGGAGCAGGTCGACCCGATCTACTTCGCAAAGTCCTATTACTTGGAGCCGGAGGCCGCCGGCACCAAGCCATACGTGCTGCTTCGCGAAGCGCTCGAGGCGTCCGGTCGGGTAGCGCTGGTGAAGATCGCGTTGCGTCAGCGCGAGAGTCTCGCGACGCTGCGCGTGCGCGACGGGATCTTCGTGCTCGAGATGATGTTGTGGCCGGACGAGATCCGCGAACCGGAGTTCGGGTTCTTGGACGAGGACGTCGATGTGCGCCCGCAGGAGCTGCAGATGGCGCAGTCGCTCATCGAGACGCTGTCCGGCGATTTCGTCCCGGAGCAGTACTCCGACAACTACCGCGAAGCCCTGCAGGCCCTCATCGAGGCGAAGGTTGAAGGGAAAGAGGTCGTCGCTCCGGCGGAGCCTGCCGCGGACACCGGCACCGTCGTCGACCTGATGTCGGCTCTGCGCGCGAGCGTCGAGGCCGCGCGGCAAGGCCGCGGGGAGGCGGCGCCGGCGAGCGCGCCGTCAACACCGAAGAAGGCCAGCTCCAAATCCCCGGCGCGGAAGGCGCCGGCGAAGAAGACCACGACACGGGGGTCCAAACGGACGAGTGGTGGCACAGCCAAAAAGACCACAGCGAAGAGGGCAAACGCACGCAAGTCGGCCTAGTCGTCTCTGACTTCTCAAGCATCACGCGCGACGCACCGATCACCGTGACGAAGTGGCGTGTCCATCGCTGCACTTGTAGGAGCCAGGTTTGACCGTGACCGACTACGCGGAGATCGTCGCCGCGCTTCGGGGTGTGCCCGGAGTCGCGGACGCCGATGTCGAGCCCGACGCCGATGGCGGCGGGCTCGGTCTGCTGCGTCTCGGCCTGGTCCCCGGTGTCGACGAGGTGCAGGTCGCGACCAGCGTCGGGCGCCTCCTTCGGGAGCAGTTCGGGCTCGGCGTCGACGCGGAGCGGGTGCAGCTGATCGAGGACGCCGCGTCGGTCGACGTACCGGAGCAGCCACACGGCAGGCGCCCGGTGATCTCCCGGATGCAACTGGTGTCCTCAGGTCTCGACGTGACGGCCACGGTCCTGCTCAACTATCGCGAGCATCAGGTGCGCGGCGAGAGCACCGGCACCGCAACTCAGAGCGGCGTGCACAGAGCGGTGGCGACCGCGGCCCTGCACGCGATCGAAGAGCTCATCGGCAACAAGGCCCGGTTCGAGGTCGACCACGTCGAGGTGACACCGACCGGCCGCGACCGCACCGTGCTGGTCTCGGTCACCATGGTCAGCGGCGGAGGCACTGACCGACTGACTGGTTCGGCCGTCGTCCGGGAGGACGTGCGGCAGGCGGCGATCCGCGCCGCGCTCGATGCGGTCAACCGCCGCCTCGAGCCGCTCCTTCCCTAGCCGATCAACGACAGCAAAACTCGCGACGAATCGGCGCCAATCGGCGGCCTAGCCGGGATACTCCTCGCATGACGGTGGGGACATGACGGCCGACCCCGGTAGTTCGGGCGGGCCGATGTCGGAGCGCATGCAGTCGCTTCTCTCGCGGGCCGTCGAGGACCAGCTGAGCGAACAGCGGCAGGTCGCTCAGGCCCTCACCGAACTTCGCGCGCAGCTGGCGCGGGTCGCGCAGGACATCGCGTCCCTGGGGTCGGGCAGCGGCGACGAAGCCGCCTCCGGCGCCATCGCCGGCGTGGCTGCCGAAGTGCGCGATGCGGTCCGAATGCTCGGCGAGCGGCTCGACGGCGTCGCTCGCATGGTGCAGCAGCGGGGCGTCGACCTTGCCGAGATCAAGGCTTCCGTGGCCGAGCTGCAGGATGCCGTCCGGGCCCACTCCAACGCGCTGGCCGGCGTCAGCGGTGGCCTCGGCGTGCAGGAGCATGTCGACGGCTTGGCGCAGGAGCTGCGCGAGGTGCGTTCCGCCTTCACCGGGATCGCCGCGAGGGTGGCGGAGCAACCTGCCCGCACCGACCTCGACAAGCTCTCCGCCACGCTGGCCGGGCGGATCGACGAGCTCGTCGGCGAGATCAATCGGCTCAAGGCGGCAACCGAGCCGCTTCGCATCCTGCCCGACTTGCAGGAGCGGCTTGGCCGACCTGACGGCCTCGATATCGCCGAGA
>DASSEQ010000067.1:0-14558 GCA_035695245.1 Mycobacteriales bacterium
GGAACCGGCCGGTCCAGTCGACGTCGTACGACGCCGTGACCTGCGGGTCCGTGAGCAGATGCTCCGCGCCGACTGCCGAGGCGAGTTGTTGTTCGAGCGTCACGACAGCAGCCGCACGCGCACGGTCTCCTCGAGTCCGCCCAGCTCGTCGAGGACTGCGGGCGGATAGTCGACGCCGACGTCGGTCAGCACGTAGCCGAGCTCACCACGAGTGCCGAGCAGCTGTCCTTCGATGTTGACCTTGTGCTCCGCCAGGATGCCGTTGATCGTGGCAAGCACCCCGGGCACGTTGTGGTGGATGTGAGCGATGCGATGCGACCCGTCTTGCTGCGGCAACGCGAGATGAGGCAAGTTGACGCTCATCGTCGTGGCCCCTTCGGTGACGAAGTCACGCAACTTGCCGGCAACGTAGCGGCCGATGTCCTGTTGAGCCTCTTCGGTCGAGCCGCCGATGTGCGGTGTGAGGATCACATTGGGCAGTCCGCGCAGCTCTGACACGAACTCGTCCCCGCGGCCTTTGGGCTCGGTCGGGAAGACGTCGACGGCTGCACCCGCGAGGTGACCGGACTCGATGTGCTCCCGAAGGGCGTGATGGTCCACGACGAAACCGCGCGACAGGTTGAGAAAAAGGCTGCCAGGCCGCATCTTGGCGAACTGCTCGGCGCCGAAAATTCCCGCGTTGGTGGCGCGGCCATCGACATGCAGCGTCACGACGTCGACGCTCTCCAACAGCTCGTCGAGCGACCCGCAACGACGCGCGTTGCCCAGAGCGAGCTTGTCCGCAGTGTCGAAGAAAGACACCGCCATCCCGAGTGCTTCTGCAACCACGGAGAGCTGCGCGCCGATGTTGCCGTAGCCGACGATGCCGAGCCGACGGCCGCGCACCTCGTGTGCGCCGACCGCAGACTTGTCCCACACGCCGGCGTGCATGTCGGTGTTCTTCTGGGTGAGCCGGCGGGTCAGCCCGATGATCTCAGCGACCGCGAGCTCGACAACGGACCTCGTGTTGGAAAACGGCGCGTTGAACACCGCCACTCCGCGAGCGCCGGCGGCGGTCAGGTCGATCTGGTTGGTGCCGATGCAGAAGGCGCCGATCGCGAGGAGGTCAGGTGCCTGCGCCAAGGCTGCTGCGGTGACGTCGGTCTTCGACCGGATGCCGAGAAGCTGCACACCGGCAAGGGCAGCCACGAGCTCGGACTCGTCGAGTGCTCGCTCCAGCAGCTCTACCTCGCAGCCACCCGCGCGCAGCACGTCAACGGCGTCCGGGTGCACGGACTCGACCAGCAACGCACGCACGACAGGCCTTCCAACGACTCCGGGGCCTCCCAGTCTAGGTGGCGCCGAACCCGCTGGCCGGTCAGCGGCTGGGCTGCGGAAGCGTGCAGTGAATCTTCGGATTGACGCCGACGTAGTTGAGCGGACCGGCGGCGATCGTTGCCGCAATCGTGCCCGCCTTCGCGCATGTGTGCGTGTCGTTCTTGAAGTAGTCACGCTGCCACGCGGCGACCGCGCCGATGGCAAACCAGATGACGAGCAGCAGCGTCGGGATCCTGAGCATGATCAGGAGATACCCGCCTCGCCCAGGCTCGGAACGAGTCGCCGGGTCAGCCGGCGAACGCTCTTGCGACGTCGAGGAACCGGTCGTTCTCGTCGTCGGTGCCGATCGAGACGCGCACGCCTTCGCCGGCAAACGGCCGGACAACCACGCCGCCGGCGAGGCAAGCCTCGGCGAAAGCCGAAGTGCGGTCGCCGAGAGCCAGCCAGACGAAGTTGGCCTCAGAAGGCGGCACGTCGTAGCCGTGTTCGAGCAACGCCGCCCGGACGCGCTCGCGCTCCGCCACCGTCAGCTTTGCTCGGCGGGCGACCTCCTCTCGGTCACCCAGTGCCGCGATCGCCGCGCTCTGCGCCAGGCCCGAGACGCTGAACGGCACTTGGCACTTGCGAGCCGCCGCGGCGACCTCGGGGCCGGCTAGGCAATAGCCGACGCGAAGACCGGCCAGCGCATATGCCTTCGAGAACGTGCGGGTGACGACGACATTGGGCCGGTCGCCGAGCAACACGAACGCATCGGGCACTCGTTCTGGGTCGACGTACTCGCGATAGGCCTCGTCGATGACGAGCAGCACGTCCGTGGGAACACCGTCGGCGAGTCGCAGCAGCTCGTCGCGCCCGATGGTCGTGCCGGTCGGATTGTTGGGATTGCACAGGAACATGAGCCGCGTCCGGTCGGTGACCGCGGCAACCATCGCGTCGACGTCGTGCACCGCTGACGAGGTCAGCGGCACTTTCACTGCGGAGCCGCCGGCGACCGCGGTGATGATCGGATAGGCCTCGAACGCGCGCCAGCCGAAGACAACCTCATCGCCGTCGTCGACAACGCTGGCCGCGAGTTGGCTGCAGACCTCGACGCTGCCCGCACCGACCGCCACTCGCGTCGGGTCGACGTCATGGTGCGCTGCGATCGCCTCGATCAGCGCAGTGCTGCTCATGTCGGGGTAGCGGCTCACTCCGGCAAGGTGCTCGGTCAGCACCGAAGCGACGCTCGGCAGCAACCCGTACGGCGACTCGTTGGAGGCCAGGATGGCCGCGCCCGGCACCTTGCGTCCGGGCACATACGCCGGAACGGTGCCCAGCACCTTGCGAAGTTTTGGCATGGTTACAGATTGCCGCGTCGGGCCTGCTCGCGCTCGATCGCCTCGAACAAAGCCTTGAAGTTGCCCTTGCCGAAGCCCATCGAGCCGTGGCGCTCGATCAGCTCGAAGAACACCGTGGGCCTGTCCTCGACCGGCTTGGTGAAGATCTGCAGGAGATAGCCGTCTTCGTCGCGGTCAGCAAGGATCTTCAGGTCGCGCAGCTGGTCGAGCGGGACGCGCGTCTCGCCGACCCAAGAGCCCAGGTCGTCGTAGTAGGTGTCGGGAGTGTCGAGGAACTCGACGCCGGCCTTCTTCATCTCCCGCACGGTGCGCACGATGTCGTTGGTGGCGAGCGCGATGTGCTGCACGCCGGGGCCGCCGTAGAACTCGAGGTACTCGTCGATCTGACTCTTCCTCTTCCCGACCGCGGGTTCGTTCAAGGGGAACTTCACCTTGCGGCTGCCGTCCGCGACGACTTTGCTCATGAGTGCTGAGTATTCGGTCGCGATGTCGTCGCCCACGAACTCCTTCATGTTCGTGAAGCCCATGACGCGGTGGTAGAACTCCACCCACTCGTCCATGTGCCCGAGCTCGACGTTGCCGACGACATGGTCGATGGCCTGGAAGAAGCGCTTTGCCGGCGGCGCGACGATTGGCTCCCGCGGTGCATACCCAGGCATGAAGACGCCGCTGTAGTCGGTGCGTTGCACGAGTGAGTGCGTTGTCTCGCCGTAGGTCTTGATGCGCGCGATGACGACCTTGCCATGCTCGTCTTCATACGAGGTCGGCTCCATGACGCCGCTCGCCCCCCGAGCGATCGCATGGTCGTAGGCCTCGGCGGCGTCGGGCACGCGCAGGGCGACGTCGACGACACCGTCGCCATGGTCGCGGACGTGCCGACCGAAGTCGGTGCCCGAGTGCACCTCGGCGGTCAGGACGAACCGGGCGCCACCGGACTCCAGGACGTACGACGACGAGTCGCGCGTCCCGGTCTCCGGACCCCGGTAAGCGGTGCATCGCATGCCGAACGCCGTGGAGTAGAAGTGCGCTGCCTGCTTGGCGTTGCCGACCGCGAAGTGGACGTAGTCGACAGCCTCGACCGGGAACTCGTCATGCGCCATGTCCGGAGCGTGCCCCGAGAAGGCACGACGTACAAGCATCCTCGTCTATATTGAGCAATATGCACAGCACAGACGGCCTCGATCGGCGCATTCTGCGGCAGTTTGTCGAGGATCCCCGCATTGGGGTGCTCGGCGCGTCTCGTGCGCTCGGGGTCGCGCGAGGCACGGTGCAGGCACGGCTGGACCGGCTGGAGGAGGCCGGTGTGCTGACCTCCTGGGCGCCGGCGATCGACCCTGCAGCGCTGGGCTTCTCGGTGATGGCGTTCGCGACCCTGGAGATCAGCCAACGGCGGGGACATCGACCGGTTGCCGATCACCTGCGCGCGATTCCCGAGGTGCTCGAGGCGCACACGATCACCGGAGCGTCCGACGTGATGGTGCGCGTCGTGGCGCGGTCGAATGCCGACCTCCAGCGCGTCATCGACCGCATCGTCGCCGCACCCGATGTCGTGCGTGCCGCGACCGTGATCGTGCTCGCCACCGAGATCGCGCCGCGGGTGCTGCCGCTGCTCGCCGAGTCAGGCTGACCGCGACGTCCTGGTCAGGGCAACGGTCGAGGCTCGTCCGAGCCGGGATCGCCCAGGCGCAGCCACACCCTCCTGCCGTTTCCGATCCGGCGAGAGCGGTCGAGCGTCGCTCCCGACTCGTCGATCCGCAGGGTCGCGACCATGTGCGCCAACTCCTGGTCGGTCGCCTCGAGGAGCAGCCCGACCTGCAACTTCATCGCAGTGGACGCAACCACTCCGGGCAGCGTCCATCCGCGGTCACCGACAACCGCACCAGCCGCGGCGTGTTCGGTTCTCGAATGGCTCCACGCGCCGACATCAAGCGCCAGCCCCGCCGAGTCGGTCCGATAGGGCAGCACGGATTCCGGCTCGGCGGCGTAGAGGCACATCTGCTCGACGCACGTGTCCTCCGGCCAGAACAAGCGCACAGTGCGCGTCAGCCCGCCGACGCGCACCCGCATGCGCACATCCCACAGGCCCGGCGTGATCGGACGGCCGGCCAGCACGTGCCGCGGGTCGATCTCGATGGCGCCCCTGACAACGACGCCGTCGCCGTCGTTCCTCAACCGCAGCGTCGGGCGCACGAACCAGGTTGCCGATTCGCCGCGACCGACGACCACCACGTCGGCGACGTCGCGCGCATCTGGCTCGTGCATCAAGGGCGCACCGAGCAGCAGCAATGCCGCATCGACGTCGATCCGTAACAGTCCGTGGTGCCACGTGATCGACCTGAGCCTGGCGTCGACGGTCAGCGTCGCCAGGTCTTCCGCATGTCTGATGAGCCCCGGCAGGTTGTGGTCGCGCACCAGCTTCGCCTGTGGCGCGACGAAGGCCGGAAGCAGCGCATCGAGCTCTGGCGGCATGCGTTCGTCAATAAGGCGGCGGATCCGCTGGAAGAGCGCCCGCCGGTATCCCGTCTCGTAGTCGAGCATCGGCCGATCTCGCAACCGACCCAAGACTTCGACGCGGTAGAACCGCTCGTAGAACCGCAACCGCTCAGGACCGTCAGGAACATGTCGGTCAATGACGTCGAGCACGTCCTCGAGGTCGCGGAAGTAACCGTCGGGATCTGCGGGAACGTCGCCGAGGTTGCGGCCAAACCCTCGGCGACGCTGGAACAAGTAGCACACCTCGTCCGCGACGATCGCGACCGACTGTGCGTGCGCATAGGCATGAACGAAGAACAGCTGGTCCTCGACGTGGCGCGGCCGGTCGGCAAACCGGAGACCGTGGTCGAGCACGAACGCACGACGGACCAGCTTGTGCGGCACCAGCGACTCCACCAGCGGAAAGTCGCGCCAGGTCAATCCCTCTCGGTTGGCCCGATAGAGGTCGTGGTTCACACCACGGAAGTCACTGGCCGGTTTGGGCAAAACGATGTCAGCGTCGCTGGCACGGGCCGCTCGTAGAACGCGATCCAGTGCGCCCGGCGTCAGCGCGTCGTCGCTGTCGACGAACTGGATGTAGTCACCGCGCGCCTGCTCGATCCCCACATTGCGTGGTCTGCCGGGCCAGCCGGAATGCACCTCGTGGAAGACGCGCACCTGCGCGGGGTGTTGCGCCGCCCACCTGTCGATGTCCGCGCCGGTGCCGTCGTCGGAGCCGTCATCGACGAGCAGGATCTCGTAGCGGTCGGCGGGCAACGTCTGCGTCAGCAATGAGCGCATGCATCCGTCGAGGTTCACGCCGGCGTTGTAAACCGGCACGACGACACTGACGTCGGGGGCCACCGCGGCACACCATACTGATCATGTGCGGTCGGCAGATGCGCTTGTCGATCTGACGCGTCCGGGCAGCCTCGCCGACTTGCACGAGCACCTACTTCGCCTCACGGCTGAGTTCGAGGCAGCGCCAACCGCGATGCTGCGACGCCTCGGGGCGCGGCTGCGCACGATCCACCTCGAGGCCGAGGACATTTCCATCCGAGCATTGATCGTGATGCGGCTGCTCGCCGCCGGTTCCTGTGCCGCGGCATGGGCAGTACTGCTCGACAACGCAACCGGGGTTGTCGAGCCGTCGTTCGGGCAGAGCACGTCGTCCGGCGCGCGCCGCACCGCACGACGGCTGGCGCTGACGACCAGGGTCGACCCGCCACAGGTGTTCGCATGGCTGCCGGGTCTGCGTGACCCTCGGTACGACGCGCCGGAGCCGGCGTACGACATCACCGAGCTCGTCACGCTTCGCGTGCGGCTGGAAGAGATGTGGTGGGACCGCCACGGTCTGGTGCTGGCGGGGACCGCGTTTCTTCGCTACATCGCGGCCAGCCGGCAGGACGTGGTCGAGATCGTCTGCACGAGCGGCACCGGACAGCAGCACGTGGTCAGGGCTGAGCGCCGGCGACGGCCGGATCACGTCCGCGGCGTCGGTGGCGACCTGACCAGACTGGCCTGGTCCGGCTGGGCAGCAAAGCTGGCCCGAGCCGACTTCCCCGCCTCCGGTGAGTGGCGGCTCGCGTTGCGCCTCACCGAGAGCGGAATCACCCGAAGTGCCGAGCTCGGTGGCTCCGTCGGCGATGCGGTGCCATTGGTCGCGTCCGGCCGGGCGGGCGCGAGGGCGCGCCTCGTCGGCGGACGGCTCGAGGCGCAGATCCCTCGACGGGTGTTACACCTCATTGCAAGATCTGCGCGAGAGCGTTAGATTCTAGTCGTGTACTCGCAGGCGCTCGACGAACGAGATGATCATGGCGACGCTGCGGCGCCGGACGAGCTCGAGGCGCGCTTTGAGGCTCGGGTCGCGGCCGAGGAAAAGGTCGAGCCCAACGACTGGATGCCCGAGGCCTATCGCCGCACGCTGATCCGGCAGATCTCCCAGCACGCCCACAGCGAGATCATCGGCATGCAGCCCGAAGGCAACTGGATCACGCGCGCACCATCGCTACGCCGCAAGGCGATCCTGCTGGCGAAGGTGCAGGACGAGGCCGGGCATGGTCTCTACCTGTACGCCGCCGCCGAGACGCTCGACATCTCCCGCGACGAGCTCGTCGACCAACTGCTCGACGGCCGGGCGAAGTATTCGTCGATCTTCAACTACCCGACGTTGACGTGGGCTGACATCGGGGCGATCGGCTGGCTGGTCGACGGCGCAGCAATCATGAACCAGATCCCGTTGTGCCGGTGCTCCTATGGTCCCTATGCCCGCGCCATGGTCCGCATCTGCAAGGAAGAGTCGTTCCACCAGCGGCAGGGCTTCGAGATCATGACAACTCTGGCCCGCGGCACGGATGGTCAACGCGCGATGGCCCAGGACGCGCTGAACCGCTGGTGGTGGCCGTCGCTGATGATGTTCGGTCCGCATGACGGCGAGTCGGTGCACAGCGACACATCGATGCGCTGGAAGATCAAGCGGTTCTCCAACGACGAGCTGCGACAGAAGTTCGTCGACGTCACGGTTCCCCAAGCCGAGTTCCTCGGCCTCTCGGTGCCGGATCCCGACCTGAGGTTCGACGAGAGCGCCGGTCACTACGTCTTCGGTGAGCCCGACTGGGAAGAGTTCCGAGCGGTGCTTCGCGGCGAAGGGCCATGCAACACGCAGCGCATCGCGCACCGACGCAATGCCCACGACGAAGGAGAGTGGGTGCGCGCGGCGGCCGCCGCGCACGCGGCGAAGACGAAGGCGCGCCATGCCGCAGCCTGAAGGCGAACGCCGTGACAGCTGGCCGCTGTGGGAGGTCTTCCTCCGCAGCCGCAACGGGTTGCATCACCAACACGTCGGGAGCGTGCACGCGGTCGACGCCGAGATGGCGATCGAAAACGCGCGCGACGTCTACACCCGCCGCGGAGAGGCAATCTCGATCTGGGTGGTCCCGTCGGCGTCCATCATCGCCAGTGACCCGGCCGACAAGGACGAGCTGTTCGAGCCAGCGTTGTCGAAGGTCTACCGGCATCCCACCTTCTACGAGGTGCCCGACGGTGTCAGCAACATCTGACCCCGACCTGCTCACCGTTGCGGACAGTTGCCTGGTGCTGTCCCATCGCCTGTCGGAGTGGATGAGCAACGCGCCGACGATGGAAGAGGACATCGCGCTCGGCAACATCGCGCTGGACCTGCTCGGCCAGGCTCGTGGACTGCTGCAGGTGCTCGGCGACGAAGACGAGTTGGCCTATCTCCGCGGGCCGCAAGAGTTTCGCAACGCGCTGATGTGCGAGCTGCCCAACGGCGACTTCGCGTTGACGTTGCTGCGACTGTTCTTCGTGTCGGCCTGGCTGGAATCAGTGTGGCCGGCGCTCGTGACGTCGAGTTCGGCACCGGATGTGCGTGGCGTCGCCGAGAAAGCCATCAAGGAGAACGCCTACCACCTGCGCCATGCTTCGACGTGGGTCATCCGTCTCGGCGACGGCACCGACGAGTCGCATCGGCGAATGACTGAAGCCTTGGACGCGTTGTGGCCGTATCGGGGTGACTTCGCCACGTCCGGCTGGTACGACCGCATCGAGCCGGTTCTTGCCACGGCCACGCTGACAACGCCCGACCGCGATGCGTGGACCCAGCGATCGAGCGGTGACGGCTGGCACACCGAGCATCTCGGCTACCTGTTGGCGGAGATGCAGTCCCTCGCGCGCGCCCACCCCGGAGCGAAGTGGTGACGAACAGCTCGTCCGCGCGGGCGTGGGCCTTGCTGGAGCAGGTGCCGGACCCGGAGATTCCGGTGCTCTCGGTCGTCGACCTCGGCATCGTGCGTGACGCGGTCGAATCGGAAGACGGCCACAGCGTCGTCGTGACACTGACCCCCACGTATTCGGGGTGTCCGGCCACGGAGGTCATCGCTCACGACGTCCGCGCAACGTTGGAGTCGTCGTACGACCACGTCGAAGTGCGGACGCAGCTGTCACCGGCGTGGACCACCGACTGGATGCGTCCAGAGGCGCGGGAGAAGCTGCACGGCCACGGCATCGCGCCACCGGAAGGCCGTCGTTCGCTTCCGCTCGTCGACGTCGGCACCCCGGCGACCTGTCCCCGATGCGGTAGGCGCGAAGTCGAGGAGATCGCACCCTTCGGGTCGACACCGTGCAAGGCGCTCTGGCGATGCACGATCTGTCGGGAACCGTTCGACTACTTCAAGCGGCACTGATGCCGGTCTTCCACCAGCTGCGCGTCTGCGACGTGCGCCGCGAGACCGCTGACACCGTGTCGATCGCGCTCGAGGTGCCACCCGAGCTGGCCGCGGACTACGCCTTCGAAGCGGGCCAGCACTTGACCTTTCGCGTCGCCGGGCCGGACGGCGCGGAGCTGCGGCGTTCCTACTCGATCTGTTCCGGACTGGATGACGGTGAGTTGCGCGTCGCGGTGAAGAACCTCCCCGGTGGCGTGTTCGGTGTCTACGCCAACGAGCGGCTGGAGGCTGGTGAGCTGCTCGACGTGATGACACCGGTCGGCCGGTTCACGACGACGCTGGATCCGACTCGGACCAGGTCCTACCTGGGACTCGTTGCCGGCAGCGGCATCACTCCGGTCATGTCGCTGATCCGCACGACGCTTGCCCGCGAACCGCAATCGCGGTTCACGCTCGTCTACGGCAACCGCGGTCCGAGCACGGTGATCTTCCGCGAGCAGCTCGAGGACCTCAAGGACCGCTATCTCGATCGGCTGCAGGTCGTGCACGTCTTCAGTCGTGAGCAGCAGCAGACGCCGCTGCTCAACGGTCGGCTCGAAGCACCGAAGATCCGCGAGCTCGCCCGGACACTGCTCGATGTTCCGTCGTACGACGAGATCTTCATCTGCGGGCCGGAGGAAATGACGCTCGCGGCCCGAGACACCGTCGTCGAACTGGGGGCTGCGCCCGACCACGTGCACCTCGAGCTGTTCGGATCGCATGCACCGTCCGCACCGCGACCACATCGCGAGACGGGCGATCGGCGGCACATCACCGTCATCCAAGGTGGCATCAAGTCCGAGATCGAAGCGCATCCGGATGACACCGTCTTGGAAGCCGGGCAGGCGGCCGGCTTGGACTTGCCGTTCTCATGCCGCGGCGGGGTCTGCGCGACCTGCCGAGCGAAACTGCTCCAGGGATCGGTGGAGATGGACGTCAACTACGCGCTCGAGTCCTGGGAGACCGACGCCGGCTTCGTCCTCACTTGCCAGTCACACCCGACGACGGACGATGTCGTCGTCGACTACGACGCCGTCTGAGTCAGCTCCACTCCTTTGCGTCCTGGAAGGTCGTCAACCCGGTCGCTGCCGAGTAACCAAGATGTGGCACGCCGAAGAGATCCTCCATGCTCCGCAAGTAGGAGAAGTGGTTGAACTGGTTCGTCGCGTCGACGCTGCCGGCCGCGATCCGCGGTGAGATGAGGATCGCACCGGTCTGACCGCCACCGTCGGCAATCGGCCCGGGAATCGGATAGCCGTTGTCCGCGGTAGCGGGGAGGTTCGGGGCCTTCTTCTCGCCGCAGCAGAACAGATCGCTCGTCCCCTCGTCGAACGTGACGATGATGAGCCCATCCTGCTGATATGCCGGCGACGCCATGATCGCCGGGATGAATGCCTTGAGGAACTGGTCTGCGCCGGCGAGCGCATCGTTGCCATTGCTCGCGCACGCGTCATGTCCGTCGTGGCACTGATCCGGCGTGAGGAACGAGTAGGCCGGAGTCGTGTCGATGCTTTGCAGGTCCTGGATGAGCTGACCTTGAGCCTGACCGTTGCTGTCGAGGTAGCCGAGGGGCACAACATGGGCCTGGCAATAAGCGTCCTGGTCGAACGTCGAGTGGTAGTAGGCCCAAGGATTGTGCTTGTTCTTGTAGTCCGGATCCGCCTCGGTCCGCGTCGGAGTGCCGGTGACGAACGGGTTGGAGCAGTCGGGACGCGTGCCGGGCTGCGCGTCCATGTTCTCCATGTAGCCCTTCCAGGAGATGCCTGCAGCCTCGAACTCGTCCGCGATGTTGTGCACGCCGGCCGGATAGGTGCAGCCGATCGGGCTCGCGCCACTGTCGTCGACGGCCTGGCCGTCCGCGTCGAAGTGCCACTGGCCGGCATCGCCACCAAGCGTCGTCGGGGTGTCGCAGTCGCCTTGGGTCGACGGGTTCGGACCCTGCCCACTGGTCATCGCGATGTAGTTGTCGAGACTCGAGTGCCCGGTGCCGTAGTACTGGACGAGCAGCTTGCCGAGCGACGGAAGCGTCTGGGTCAGATACGGCGCGCTCGACCGCCCACCGACGAACGTCTGCGCGAACTCGCTGTTTTCGAGCACGATCGTCCAGACGTGGCCGATCGAAGGCGTTGCCGCCGCGGCGGTCGGGGCCGACGTGAGCGGGGCGGTCAGGCTGGCCGCAACCAGACCGATGACGGGAAGAAGCCGGCGGAGAGGAAATCGCGTCAACACGTTCGCTCAACGGCCGTCCGCTTCGATCCTCGCGGACCGACGGCGCGCCGAAACCACGGACCGCGCGAGGATGCGCGGGTGGACTATCGCAACCGCGTGGCTGTCGTAACCGGGGCGTCGTCGGGGCTCGGCCGCCGGCTGGCGTCAGACCTCGCCGCGGCGGGCGCGACTGTGGTCGGCATCGCCCGTCGGGAGGACCGCCTCTCCGAGACCGGGCTCGACTACCGCGTCTGCGACGTCGCCGACGTGTCGTCGTACGTCGCTGTCCTGGAAGACCTCGAGCGGCAGCACGGCCGGATCGACATCCTTCTCAACGTCGCCGGCATCGGCGGCATCATCCGGCACGAGGTCCCATCATTGGAGATGACCCGCACCGTGATGGAGGTCAACTTCTTCGCGGCGTATGCATCGATGCTCACGGTGCTGCCGGGGATGCGCGCGCGCCGTGACGGGGTCATCGCCAACATGTCGTCTGACGACGCCCGCTCCCCTGGCCCCGGCGCCGGCGACTACTGCGCGTCGAAAGCAGCACTCTCAGCAGCGACGGAGTCGCTTGCGTACGACGCCAAAGACGACGGCGTGCGGTTGCACGTCATCTATCCGGCGTGGGTGCCGACCGAGATGGGACTGCGTGCGGTGCAGTCGGGAGGGCTCGCTATGCCGCCGCGCGCCGCGCGGCGCAGCGAGGAACAGGTGTCGGCGCTGGTGCTGCGCCGGCTCGGTGGGCCTCGGGTCGAGATCAACTGCGCTCGGTTGCCGCTCGTCGCGCCGATCTTCCGCACCGTCGCGCCGGTCACGTACCACCGGCTTCGGGCCTCGCGCTAGCCGAGCAGGGGCTTGCCGAGGCTCCGGCTCCGACCGCGGAACTCAGCCACCACGGTGCCGTCGCCCCGACGCACAGTGACGTCGTACAGACCTGAACGGCCGCGGCGGACACGCTCCGTCGCGATCGCGGTCAACGCGTCACCGGCACTCACTGGCTCGAGGAACGTCACATCTGCACCGGCAGCGACCGTGCGGTCGTCGTAGGTGTTGCAAGCAAAGGCAAATGCAGTGTCGGCGAGCGTGAACACGTAACCGCCGTGACCGATGCCGTGGCCGTTGACCATGTCGGCACGAAGCACCATTGTCGCCGTCGCCGTGCCGGGCCCCACATCGCTGATCTCGATCCCCAACGCCTGGCTCGCGAGGTCGTCGGCGTACATGCGGTCAGCGCAGGAGCGCGCGACCGTCAGCGGATCCACGGCCCTCAGCCTGGCACGCCTTCCCTGCTAGGCTCGACGACACGCGCCGCTAGCTCAGTTGGTTAGAGCAGCTGACTCTTAATCAGCGGGTCCGGGGTTCGAGTCCCTGGCGGCGCACCCCTGTCGTGCCCACCCCTGTCGGCGGCGGTCGCTGCCGTCGACGCCAGCTGGTCGCGGAAGCTTGGCGGTTCAGTCACCGAAGGCGCGGTGCATCAAGTCCGCGATGAATTGATGGGCTCGCAGGTATTGGCGGAAGTGGCCGGCGCCTTCCCAGACGTGGAGGTCCGCTGATGGCAGCCGATCGACGTAGCGCCGCACTGCGGTGAGGGGGCAATTGATGTCGGCTTCGCCAGCCCACCACACCACGTGTGGTCGCACTTGCTCCGGCTCGAACCCCCAGGGAGACAGGATTGCCATCGTCTCGTCCGTCCATCCCTGCCCGCCTTGACGCAACGCCTCCCGGACTCCGGTGCTGTAGGCCTGCTGCCATGTCGGCTCGGACATGATGCGCTGGTCATCCGGCGGTGCGTGCACCATCGAGGCGCGCAGGCCGGCGATCGGATCGGCAAGCATCCTGGCCCGCTCTTCTTCGGTGAATGCGTGCAGCGAGTCCCAGCCGTTCTTGGCCAGCTCGTAGCCAATGGCGTTGGCCTTGGGCACTTGCAACACGTCGGAGTCAGAGAGCTGCGGTACACCGGCAATGACACTGAGAGCGCGAACCCGGTCCGGGTGGCGGACTGCGAATGCCAAAGCATGTGGGCCGCCACCACTGATGCCGAGAACCGCGACCGAGTCCAGCTGTAGCTGGTCGAGCAGCACTGCATAGTCGTCGGCAACGTCGAGCACCGTGCGCCGCGGCAGTCGGGTCGAAAGTCCGAATCCGGGACGGTCGGTCATGACCACCTGGAGATGCTGATCGAACCATTCGTGATGGCCGGGCGGGATCGACAAGCGGGAACCGGGAGTGCCCTGCAGTCGAAGCAGTGGCCTGCCGTCGGGGTCGCCCCAGACCCGCCAACCCAACTGCCGTCCATCTGGCAGCGTCGTACGTTTGTCCACTGGTTCCGTCCGCTGGGAGCCCCCGAAACATCATCGTCGACATCCAGATCGCACGGATTGGGTCCGAATGGACCCTGCCGGACTGCATCTCGTGCCGCGCATTACGCGCGAACCGGACGAAAGCCGCTTCGCCCTCTCCGCGGCTGACTTCCCCGAGGTCAGATAATGAGGACTGCTTCCACGACACGGGGAGAATCAATGGCACTGCGAGTGGGCAAGTCGTCTGAGGCGTCGATTGTCGTCGATGCACCCATTGAGGCCGTCTGGGCATTGGTCTCGGACGTGACCCGAACGGGCGAGTGGAGCGTCGAGTGCCGTGGTGCCGACTGGATCGACGGTGCGACCGGCCCCGTGCGCGGGGCGCGCTTTCGTGGTCGCAACCGACGCAACGCAACGCGATGGTCGCGCGTGTGTGAATTGCTTGATGTCCACGCGCCTCGACAGATCGTTTGGCGGACCCTTCCGACTCGTCTCCTGCCGGACTCAACGCGTTGGGAGTTCGAGCTGACGCCCGACGGCGCCGGCACGAAGTTGATCGAGCGCATGCAGGTGCTTCAGATCCCCAAGTTTCACGACGTGCTGTTCGGGACCATGCTGCCGCAGCATCGAGACCGCACTGCCGATCTCGAGGCAGATCTCAGGCGCATCGAAACGCGGCTCGTTAGCGGATCGATGCG
>DASSEQ010000068.1:0-21489 GCA_035695245.1 Mycobacteriales bacterium
GCTGCCAGCCGAGGTCGCCCAGGACTTCGGCCAGCAGCAACCCGACCTTGGCGACCCCGCCGACCGTGTGCGGGTAGCCGTCGAAGAAGGTGACTCGCTTGGGTGGTCGCGTCATGCGGTGCGCCCGTCGAGCAGCGACCGATAGACAGCATCGACGGCGCTGCTTGTCATCGCGATGTCGAAGTGTGACTGCGCATGACGGTGGCCGAAACCACCCTCGGCGTGCGCCTGAGCGGGATTCCGGAGCCGGCTGAGCAGCGCTTCCGTCCACGCCATTGCGTCGTCGACGGGCACCAGTGCGCCCGCATCCGCGGGGAAGTCATCGCGCACGACGTCAAGGTCGGCGAGGAGGACGCTGCAATCGCAGGCCATGGCTTCGCGTGCGACCAAGGGGAGGCCGGCCTCCCACCGCGACGGTGCGACGAGAAGATCGGCGGCGGCGTACCAGTCGCGCGGATCATCGGTCTCCGGCCGGACGATCACGCCGGCCGGCAGGTCCGGAAGCGCCTCCTCGGCCCTTCCCACGAGCGACAGCGTCGCGGTCGGCACTTCAGCGCGCACGGTCGGCCAGATGCTGACGAGAAGGTCCTGGCCTTTCTGCCGGCAGATGCGCCCGGCGCACACGACCAGAGGAGCGTCGGCCAGCCCCAGTCGCTGCCGAGCTTGGGCGCGATCCGACGGTTGGAAGTGTTGAAGATCGACGCCGTTGGCGACGAGCGCCCACCGCCGCGGAGCAATGCCGGCCGCTTCGCCGATCTGCCGCTCCGCTGCGCTGACATGAATGATCACGTCCGCCCAACGCGCAGCCGTCTGTTCCCAGAGCCGTGCCGCGGTTGCGAGCGGCCCCGCGGCGGCGAGGAACGACCAGGCATGTGGTTGGAACACGGTCGGTCGGCTGCGGCGCAGGGCGAGTCGACCGGCGAGGCCGGCCTTCGATGAGTGCAGGTGCACGACGTCGGGCTCGACGACCGTGAGGATTCGCCGCAGTCGGCGCACCTCGTCGCGAAGTGTGAGTCCTGGCGACCTGGTCGCCTCCCAGTCGTGATGCGCCGCCCGGGGGTGGAGCCACGTCGTCAACGGACCTTTCGGCGATGCAACCGCGACGTTCCAGCCGGATGCGACCTGGGCGCCGGCGAGATCGGCAACGACCCGACCGACGCCGCCGTGTGAGGGGAACGCCACGTGCAGCACCGTGCCGTTCGTCATGAGCGCACCACGTGCATCGTCATGCGCAACTGCTCCACGCTCGACCGTGGGCGAAGGCGAAGCAGGTGCCAGACGGCCGGGAGAAGACCGCTCAACACCAGCGCCGCAACCTTCGTCACGGCAACGGCAGCGCGTCCGTGGTTGCGCTTGAGATAGGTCACATAGTCGCGTTGGAACTGCTCGCGCATCGCGGCTACTGGCAAACGCCTGACACTCGCACCGCCTTCGTGCACGACCTCAACGTCGCTGCGAACCACGACTCTCTTGCCCTGCCGTTTCAATCGCCGGCACATATCGGTGTCGGCGAAGAACAGGAACATGTCCTCGTCGAAGCCGCCCATGGCCATGAAGTCATCACGACGCAGCAACAGACACGCAGCGCCCGGCTGATCAACCTCGACGGGGACGCTCTTGCCGAAGTCATAGGTGCGGTGCCGAATGAAGGGGCTTCCTATGACGTGGTCGAGGCGTTGGCCGGCGGGGAGGAAGCAGAACAGCCCACCAATGACACCGGGGAAGCGGAAGTAAAAAGCCTGCGGGCTTCGGTCGGGGTTGAGGAAATGCGGCGCGACAGCGCCGACGGAAGGGTCGCCGAGTGACTCGGCGAGAGCCAGCAGCGCGTCGGCGCTCGGTCGTGCGTCCGGGTTCACGAAGGCGAGAACAGGCGTGGTTGTTGCAACGGCCCCTGCATTGCAGCCGCGAGCCCAGCCGGCGTTGGTGGGCAGCTGCAACAGCTGGGCGTTGGGGGTGCTGACCGGCGGTGGTTGTCCGGACGCGTTGTCGACGACGACGACTTCGAGTCGAGGATCGTCGAGACCCTGGAGGACGGCGACGACGTCGTCAGACGTGTCGTAGTTGACGACGACCACGCTGAGGCTCGACGCCGGGTCGGCCGTGATGTCAGTGCTCCGGGGTCGACCGCATCCGCGCTGCGGCCGCGAGGGTGGCGTCGTACAAATCGAAAGCCAACACTCCGGGCAGGACGAGCCAACGACGCCGGTTGCCACCGGCGGCCGGGGTGAGGCACAACCGCTCGTGCAACCATGGCACGGCGAGCAGGGCGGCGCGGCGGTTCCGAGCGCTGAGGAACACGCCGGCTACGGCGAGAAGTGCCTCTGCCTGTCGCCGGTGCCAGAACAATCCGCCGACGGTCAGCCGTGCTCGTGCCCGCGGATGTTGGGCGAGGACGGCCGCCGATCGCAGCGGTTCGCGACGTTGCTCGACCATCGTCCTGAGGTCGGCGGGGGTGACGTCGTAGTAGGCGACCGCGTGCCGCGCCCAGCGTGGGTCGACGCCGCTGTCGACCAGTCGGGTTGCCAGGTCGACGTCCGCCAGGTCGTCGTCGACGGCCTCGTCCCAGCCATCGATCGCTTCCAGGTCCGCTCGTAGGCACGCGAAGTGGTCGGCCGAGACGACCGGCAGCTCGTAGCGGTTGGCCCAAAGCGAATAGGACAACGGTCCGGATGCGGCCACCGTCTCCGTGCTCGGCAGCACCGTGGCCGTCACCAGACGCCGACCGCGCTCGAGTGCCGTCGTGATGGCGTCGACCCACATCGCGGCCGGAGTCAGGCGCGGCGACAGGAAGGCGACTGCGCGTCCGGTCGCTGCGCGCCACGCGACGTTGAGCAGGGCGCTGCGCTGCATGTCTGCCGTTCTGCGGACGACAGTGACCGGCGGTGACTGTCGTGCTTCCATCGCGGCGAGCTGACCCGACGGCGTCGCATCGACGACGACGACATCGACATCGCCGCCGGCATGCTGCTGGCGCAACGCATCGAGCACACGGGGCACGGGATCGTCATCTCGCGCTGCCACGACGCACACCGTCAGCACAACGGTGACGCTAACAGCGACCGGTAGACCTCAACGTGCCGTTCGACGGTGCGGCGCCAGGTGAACTCCTTGGCCCGGCGGATGCCGCTGTCGCGGAGCTGCTCGCGAAGGGTGGAATCGTCGAGGAGTTGTTGCACGCCGGCGACATAACCGCCCACATCGCCGTCCGCGATCAGCAGTCCGGCGTCCCCGATGACCTCGGGCAGGGAAGTGTTCGCGAACGCGATGACCGGACAGCCACAGGCCATCGCCTCCAGGGCCGGCAGGCCGAAGCCCTCGGCGCGGCTTGTCACGAGCAGTGCGTCGGCGCCGCGGTAGAGCGGCGCCAGCTCGCTGACATGCCCGAGCACCTCGACCCGGTCGCCCGCGAGTTCGACAGCGGCTCGCACGTGCTTGAGCATCTGAGTGTCTTGGTAGCCCGCCACCAGCAGCTGATGTGGGCGTCCCTCCGCAGCCAGGGCGGCGACGACCGACGCGGCGATCTCCAAGCCTTTGTGCGGACCCCAGGACGACACCCACAACAGGTAAGGACCGTCGGTGCGACGCGGGCCTTCCGGGGTGAAGGCCGGATCGACGCCGAGCGGCACGACGGTGGTCCGGTCCGGGTCCACGCCGAGCAGCTGCTGTGCTTGTCGTGCCGACGAGGCGGACACGCAGATGACGCGCGTTGCTTGCCGCAGCCGGGGTCCGATGCGCTCCCACCGCCGCCGGTCGGCCTCGAGCAGTGGATGCCGGAAGACCAGCGGCGTCAAGTCGTGCAGCGTCTGGACCCAGGGCACGGGCACTTGCCGTGGTGGGGACTGCGCGGGGCTGTGAAAGATGTCCGGCCGCGA
The DNA here is from genome assembly GCA_035695245.1 of Mycobacteriales bacterium. GTDB lineage: Bacteria > Actinomycetota > Actinomycetes > JAFAQI01 > JAFAQI01 > DASSEQ01. Next base: position 3,873 of record DASSEQ010000068.1, read on the forward strand.
GCGCCTGATGTCGCGCGGCAGCAACCAATCGCCGGTCCGGCCCCGCCAACGGGCCGGTCCGATGGGGCGCCGCCCCATCAACACGGGCTCGATGTCGTCGTACGCCGCAAGCCCGGCAACGAGCTCACGCAGGTAGGTGCCGATGCCCCGGAACTGCGAGCCGTCGACGAGCGCTGTGCCGTCGATGACGACTCGGCCTGCCGCTGCCCGTGACAAGATGCGCCCGATGGTAGAGCGATGCCGGCGCGTCGCGTTGCAGATGCATCGACTTGCTGTCACAAACCCCACCGGAGTGCACCGTTATGCGGTGCAACTCGCCGCCGCGCTCACCGCGACCGCCGTCGGCGGCGATCAGGTGGAGCTGTGGCACGGCGGCACGTCGGCCGCGCCGGAGGTGCCGGCGGCGGTCGCGACGCGGACCTGGCCCGTGCATCGCCGCTTGGTCCACCTGAGCTGGTGGGCGCTGCGCCGCCCGCTCGCCGAACGTTTCCTCGGTGACGTCGAGCTCGTGCACTCGCTGACACCGGCCGTGCCGGTGCCGACCCGCAAGCCACTGGTGGTGACCGTCCACGACCTGCTGACCCTGCAACACCCCGAGTGGTACACGCCGTTCGCGCGGCGAATCGTTGGTTCGGCGCTGCGCCACGCCGCTCGCTATGCGACCCGGATCGTCACGCCCAGCGAAGTGGTGGCAACCGACGTGCGCAGCATGCTCGGTGTCGAGCCGGACCGAGTGACGGTGGTGGCCGAGGGCGTCGACGACCGCTTCCGCACCCCACTGCCTCAGGCGGTCATCGCCGCTGCATGTGACCGCTTTCAGCTGCGGCCAGGTGGCTACCTGGTGGCGGTCGGCGAGATCGGACCCCGCAAGAACCTCGGCCTTTTGCTCGACGCGATGGCCGGCATCAGCCGCGAACGCCGGCCGCTGCTGGCGCTCGTCGGGGCCGACGGAGGGGCTGCCGCGGGTCTTCGCGAACGCGCCCTGCGGCTCGGAGTTTCCGAGCAGGTGCGATGGACCGGGAGGGTGAGCGACGCGGATCTCGTCGCCCTGCTTCAAGGGGCGCGGGCCCTCGTGCACCCGTCGCACTATGAAGGCTTCGGTCTGACGCCGCTGGAGGCGATGGCCGCGGGCACGCCCGTCCTCGCGTCGACGGCCGGCTCGGTGCCCGAGGTGGTCGGTGACGCCGGCTTGTTGCTCGATCCGGACGACCCCGCGGCGTGGTCCGAGGCCATCGCGCGGCTGGCTGGCGACGACGCCACAGCAATGGATCTTGCCGGGCGCGGCGCAATGCGCGCTGAAGCCTTCACCTGGGAGCGAGCCGCACGCGAGACCTGGCATATCTACGACACGCTGGCATAAATCGGCCGTTCGGCACGCAGAAGATCATCTGCGGTCAGCAGGAATTTCGGGTCGCACCTGTAACGCATACATCGTTGGCTCGTTGTCCGGATGTGACCGGTTGCAACGACGAAGCATTTCTAGGGGAGGGGCGGGGGGCATGACTGTGCTCTCGGGGGCGGTCCCCGTTCACGTGATGCGCGTCGCCGGCCCGTCAGCGACTCCCGCCGACCTCGAGCCTGTCGGTGTCCTCTTCGACGCTCGCGCCTTGCCCGATCGGTCGACCCGGCTCCGCAAGCGGGCTTTCGATCTCGTCGTCGGCTCGATCCTGACGCTGCTAGCCCTTCCGGTTATCGCCGTACTCGCACTCCTCACCTTGTGCACGCTGCGCTGCAACCCGTTCTTCCTCCAGCGTCGCCCGGGCACCGGCGTCTCCGAGTTCCGGATGATCAAGCTGCGCACCCTGCCGCCGTCGTTCCCGGTCCAGGCCATGAAGCCGGAGATCACCGGGTGCGCGATTCCGCGGCTCGGCGGTTGGCTGCGGCGGACCCACCTGGACGAGCTGCCGCAGCTGCTCGAGGTGGTCGCCGGCCGGATGAGCCTGGTCGGACCCCGTCCGCGACTGTCCGACGACGTCGAGCCGGTCGATCCGGTCTATGACCGGATGCGGCGCAGCGTCTCGCCGGGGTGTAGCGGGCTGTGGCAGATCAGCGTGGCCGGAGCCGGTACGGCGACCGGCGACCCCTCGTTCGACCTGTTCTACCTGCGCAACGTCTCGCTGCGGCTGGATCTGTGGATCCTGGCGCGCACGGTCGGGCTCCTGCTGGGGCTGGCCGGCCGCGTCGATCTCGCCGACGTCCCCGCCTGGGTGCAGCGCGGCGTGGCCCCGCTCCCGGTGGTCTACCCGGTCGAGATCCTCCGGCCGGTTGCGGCTGAGGACGTTGCCTGACGGCACGGTCACGATCGGCCGTTTGTCACTCTCCGGTTACCCTCGATCTTCAAATGAGCGCACACACCTATGAGCTGACGCATCTGCAGGCGCTCGAGTCGGAGTCGATCCACATCGTCCGCGAGGTCGCCGCCGAGTTCGAGCGGCCGGTGCTGCTCTTCTCGGGCGGCAAGGACTCCGTGATCATGCTGCATCTCGCCGCCAAGGCGTTCGCGCCGGCGCGCGTGCCGTTCCCGGTCATGCACGTGGACACGGGCCACAACTTTCCCGAGGTGCTCGACTTCCGCGACCGCACGGTCGAGCGGCTCGGCGTCAGGCTCGTCGTGGCGAGCGTCGAGGAGTCGATCGCCAAGGGCCGGGTGCGGGAGCGTCCGGACGGCATTCGCAACCCGCTGCAGACGGTGACGCTGCTGGACGGGATCAACGAGCACGGTTTCGATGCCGTCTTCGGCGGTGCTCGCCGGGACGAGGAGAAGGCAAGGGCCAAGGAGCGCGTCTTCTCGTTCCGGGACGAGTTCGGTCAGTGGGACCCGAAGAACCAGCGGCCCGAGCTCTGGAGCCTTTACAACGGGCGACATCACAAAGGCGAGCACATCCGCGTCTTCCCTCTCTCCAACTGGACCGAGCTCGACATCTGGCAATACCTCGCCCAGGAGGAGATCGAGCTTCCGTCGATCTACTTCGCCCACCAGCGGCAAGTCTTCCGTCGCGACAACATGTGGTACGCCGTCAGCGAGTGGACCCATCCTCGCGAGGGCGAGGAAGTGGCCACGTTGACCGTGCGCTACCGCACCGTCGGCGACGTGCCTGTCACCGGGGCGGTGGAGTCGACGGCGTCGACGTACGACGAGGTCATCGCCGAGACCGCCGCGACCCGCATCACCGAGCGCGGCGCGACCCGAGGCGACGACCGCCTGAGCGAGGCGGCCATGGAAGACCGCAAGCGCGAGGGATATTTCTGATGGAGCTGCTGCGCTTTGCGACGGCAGGAAGTGTCGACGACGGCAAGTCGACGCTGATCGGCCGGCTGCTCTACGACACCAAGAGCATCTTCGAAGACCAGCTGGAATCGATCGAACGCACGTCTCGCGACCGCGGCGACGAGCAGACCAACCTGGCGCTGCTGACCGACGGGCTGCGCGCCGAGCGCGAGCAAGGCATTACGATCGATGTCGCCTACCGCTACTTCGCCACACCCAAGCGCAAGTTCATCATCGCGGACACCCCGGGGCACGTCCAATACACGCGCAACATGGTGACTGGTGCCTCGACCGCCAACCTTGCACTCATCCTCGTCGACGCGCGCAACGGATTGGTCGAGCAGTCGCGCCGGCATGCGTTCATCGCGTCGTTGCTACGCGTGCCCCACCTGGTGTTGTGCGTCAACAAGATGGACCTCGTCGGCTACGACCAAACCGTGTTCGAGCAGATCAAGGCCGAGTTCCGGCAGTTCGCCACGAAGCTCGACATCGGTGACCTCACGTTCATCCCGATCAGCGCGCTCAATGGCGACAACGTCGTGCATCGCAGCGCGAGCATGCCGTGGTACGACGGCACGTCGCTGCTGCATCACCTCGAAGAGGTGCATATCGCAAGCGACCGCAACCTCATCGACGCACGATTCCCCGTGCAATACGTGATCCGCCCGCAAGCACAGACGGATCCCGAGCTGCACGACTACCGCGGCTATGCCGGCCAGATCGCCGGGGGTGTCTTCAAGCCCGGTGACGAGGTGATCGTCCTGCCCAGTGGACTGCAGAGCCGCGTAGCCTCGATCGACACCGCGACCGGGCCCGTCGACGAGGCGTTTGCGCCGATGTCAGTGACGATTCGCCTTGCGGACGACATCGACGTGTCACGCGGCGACATGATCTGTCGACCGCACAACCAGCCGCGCATCAGCCAGGATGTCGACGCGATGGTGTGTTGGTTGTCAGACCAGCCGCTGTCCGTCCGCGGCATGTATGCGATCAAGCACACGACGCGCAACGCGCGGGCCCAGGTGCGCGACCTCGACTACCGGATCGACGTCAACACGCTGCACCGCGACGAGACGGCTGACTCTCTCGGCCTCAACGAGATCGGCCGCGTGAGCCTGCGCACCACTCAGCCGCTTTTCGCGGACGACTACCGCCGCAACCGCACAACGGGATCATTCCTGCTGATCGACGAGGCGACCGGATCCACCGTCGGCGCCGGCATGATGCTGTGAGCCGTTGAGCGACGACGCGCGGCTGGCGGCACGGCTCGCCACTCAAGCCGGTGAGCTGTTGCTCCGGCTGCGCTCCCGGATGGGCTTCGACGACCCGTGGGCGCTGCGTGACGCCGGCGACCAGCACTCACACGAGTTCTTGATGGCGGAGCTCGCAGACGCACGTCCCGATGACGCCGTGTTGTCGGAGGAGGGCGCTGACGACCGGTCCCGCCTGCACGCCGATCGGCTCTGGATCGTTGACCCGCTCGACGGGACGAACGAGTTCGGCGAACCCGGCCGCACCGACTGGGCAGTGCACGTCGCCCTGTGGGAGCGCGCCGCCGGTGGTCTCACCGTGGGTGCTGTCGCGCTTCCCGCACGGCACATGACGTTGTCGACCGACGGGCACTACCCCGCGTTGCCTGATGTCGCGGAGCCGCCGCGGCTCGCGGTCAGTCGCTCGCGGGCGCCCGAGTTCGTGTCCCAGCTCGCCGACGCCGTCGGTGTGGTGCCGACCCCGATCGGTTCGGCCGGCATGAAGGCGATGTCGATCCTGCTCGGGGAAGCAGATGCTTACGTGCATCGGGGGCGGATGAAGGAATGGGACTCGGCGGCACCGGCCGCGGTCGCCGCGGCGGCCGGGCTGCACGTCAGCCGGCTGGACGGGTCGCCACTGGCGTTCAACACGCCTGAACGGCTGACGCTGGACCTGCTGATCTGCCAGCCGGCACTCGCCGAGCGGATGCTCGACGCGTGCACCCGGCTTCGCCTGCCGCACGCGCCCTGATCAGTCCGGGTCGAACGGCCCGGCCCAAGGCTCGGGTGGTCGCCCCGCGATCTGGCGACGGAACTGGTCGAGGTACCACCGCGCGAACCGCTCCTGGAGCGGAGTGCGCGCCAGCGCGAGCATCTGCTGGTCACGGCAGAAACTGTCGGCTTCGCTCATCAGCTGCTCGAGCGCATCAGCAGCTTCGGTCACGTGCGCCGGCACGTGGTAGACGAGGTCGATGCTCTTGTCGCCGCGGGCGATCGCGGCATCGATCTCTTCATCGGGTCGCGCCGACACCGCGCCGTAGCGACGACCCAGCACGTCGACGAGCTCGAGCAGCCGGGCGGGCACGTGCTCTGTGCTCAGGCTCTCGTCCAGCGCCAACATCGCGAACTCGCGCATGAGCTCGTCGTGTTGTTCGCGGCTCATCGCCAGCACCTGGACCGGGAGTGACACCAGCCGCACCTCGAACAACGCGTCCTCGGTGTCGGTGTCGTAGCGGCCAAGCGGACTTCCGGACGGTTCGATCGGTTGCCCGCTCATGCCCCGCCCTCGGCAGAGAACGCCGCGGCCGCCCAGGGGTCGCGGTCACCGCTGACCGTGAACCACACTGTCTTGCCGGTCGCCGTCGACTCCGCCGACCATGCGTCGGCGAGCAGGTCGAGCATCCGCAGTCCCCGTCCTGTCGTCGATGTGTCCGAGTGCCAGCGCATCGATGGCGGCAGCGCGGAGCCGTCACTGACCTCGATCCGCACCCCGCTGCCCACCCGCCTCATCGTGAGCATCACCTCGGTGCGGGCATGCAGCACGGCGTTGGTGACGACCTCGCTGACGAGGAGCACGGCTGTGTCGCTCAGATCGGCAAGGCCCCACTGCTCGAGCGTGGACGCAACATCGCGGCGTGCTTCGGGCACGGATCGCGACAGTGGCGGCAGCCGCCAGTGCGTCACGGGCGAATCATGCATCGGTGGTGCGCTCCCGCCTACGCGCCACGGCGACAACAGTCAGACATTTGACGGATGGTGCCATGTCGCGAGGCGATGTGTCTCGTCCTGGAGCCGCGCCCGGACGATCGCGACGCACTCGTCCAGGCTGCTGCGGCTCGTGTCGAGGACGACCTCGGCGTCCGTCGGTGGCTCGTAAGGATCGTCGATACCGGTGAAACCGGTCAGCCGACCCGCGCGGGCCTCGGCGTACAGCCCTTTCACGTCGCGGCTCTCACACACCTCGAGCGGTGTCGCCACCCAAACCAGGACGAAGGTGCCCGGACCGGCCACTCGCTCGACGGCGTGCCGCACCCACCGGCGGGTTTCGTCGTACGGCGCGATCGGAGCGCACACCGCCAACCCGCCGTGCTTTGCCACCTCGGCGGCGACCCAACCGATGCGCCGGATGTTGGTGTCGCGGTCGTCCTTCGAGAACCCGAGACCTTTGGACAGGTGGGTTCGCACGACATCGCCGTCGAGCAGCGTGACGGAGCGACTGCCGGCCAGCGCACGCACCAACTCGCGGCCGATCGTCGACTTTCCCGAACCGGACAAGCCGGTGAAGAACACGACCCGTCCGTTGCCTGGAGGCTGCGGCTTCGTGGCGATCTGCACGGATCCGTGGCTCGAGTAGGCCGCAGAGAGCTCGGCCGCACGAAGGCTCGCGTCGGCAGGGGACACCGGCGTGGTGATCTCGTCGAGTCCCAAGTCTCGCCAGGCTTTCGCCCAGGCAGCGAACCGCGCGTCATCGACGCGCACGCCTCCGGCCGGCAGCAGCAGCACCGCGTCCACGGGCTGCGTCGCCGGCGAATCCGGGACCTGCCCGGCCACCGCGATCAGCACCGGCCGGGACGACCGCACGTCCGCCGGCGCCGTCCAGGGCCGCGTGGTGGTCGCGGTGAGGTTGTCTCCGTCGCGAGTGGCGATCAGGTTGCCCTCGCTGTCGAAGTAAGCCGAAGCTGCGGGCAGAACGGAGAGTGGTGCGAGGCCGATCAGCACCTGGTCGAGCCGAGCCAGCCCCTCGTCGTCGAGCGTCACCCCGTCTACGGCCACGCCGGTCAACATATGCGGTCCGCGCCGCTGAACGCCGGTCTGTATCGGCCGTTCGGCTCTCGATCGAAATAGTCATTACTAGTCATCTAGTTGCAGCGCGTCATGCACGACTAGTCATTCAGAGGCATCGGGCGACCTTTCAAGCGCCGCCCGGTCGTTAACGAAGGGACTACGTCAATGCGCAAGCGCGCGCTCATCGGCGCCGCGATCGCGGCCCTGGCCACACTGTCGGCGGTAGTGCCGGCCGCGGCGAACGCCGCATGTGCCGGCAGCTCCTGCGGTTCGACCGATGTCACCTTCGCGATCGCGAGCGGCTCGTTGACCCTCAGTGTGCCGTCGTCGGTCGACTTCAGCTCGACGCCGTTCACGCCATCGGCAACCAGCTTGTCGTTCAGCCCCGCGTGGCCTTCTGGTTCACCGGTCGTGGTCACCGACAACCGGACGGTGTCGCTCGGCTGGACCGACACCGTCTCGTCGCTCACCACCTGGACCGGAACCAACACGAACTCGATGGCGACCGGCCTTTCGACCCTCGACGTGAGCACGGGCTGCCAGACTCCGGTCGGCACGCTGACCGTCACGAAGACCCCGGTCACCCTGGCCACCGGTGGTCTGCTGATGTCGGCCGTCGCGACTGGTGTCAACTCGATCAGCTGTGTTCCGAAGCTGACCATCGTGGTGCCTCCGACGGCGACCCCGGACACCTACACCGGCACGATCACCCAAACCGTCGCCTGAGACACCCTTCGTGATTGCCGTCGGCGAAATGTCGGCGGCAGTCGCATGAATGCGGTGTGATGCGCATCATGGGGAGACGGCGAAGTGCCGTTGCCGCCGCGACGACGCTGGTGCTGGCGACAAGTGGTCTCGCGGCTGCGTCTGCGCCGCGACCTGCGGGTCCTTCCGCTGGTCTCGGCGTGCGGCTTCTCGACGCTCCCGCCGCTCTGGCGAAGGACCCGCGCGCGCACGAATACATCATCGACAACGTCGCGCCCGGCGGCTCGATCACGCGCCACATCCAGGTCTCCAACGGCACCGCCCAGGCGCTGCCGATCACGACGTACGCCGACGCGGCGACCATTGCCTCCGGCGGCTTTCGCGTTGCCGACGGGCACACCGTCAACGATCTCGTCAGCTGGACGTCGACCGATCCGACCGCGTTCACTCTTGCCCCCGGCGCCGCGAAGGTCGTCACGGTGCACGTCGTCGTGCCGAAGGACGCCTCCGCGGGCGAACGCTATGGCGTGGTGCTGGCGGAGGCGCGCCCGACGGCAGGCCCCGGCCAGATCGCGTTGGTGAGTCGCGTCGGGGTCCGCATGTATCTGTCGGTCGGCGCCGGTGGTCCGCCCGCGTCCGACTTCAGCATCGACCAGTTGCAAGCCGAACGCGATGACTCGGGCGATCCGGTGGTGCAGGCCAGCGTCGACAACACCGGCGGGCGCGCCCTGGACATGACCGGAACGCTCACGTTGGACCATGGGCCGGGTGGGTTGTCCGCCGGTCCGTTCCCGGTGCGGCTCGGCACGACCCTCGCGCCGGGACAACGCGAGCCGGTCACCGTCGTTCTCGACAAGGCGTTGCCGGCCGGCCCGTGGCATGCGCGAATCGAGTTGCAGTCGGACCTGCTGCGACGAGCTGCGGAAGCCACGATCACTTTCCCGCTTGCGATCGGAACGAAGGCCGCCCCGGTCGCGGCGAAGGCGGTTCCGCTGACCCGCAACCGCGACGTGTTGGTGCCGATCGCCATCGGTCTTGTGCTCTTCGTCGTGATCCTGCTCGGGCTCGCTTGGTGGCGCCGGCGTGCGCGGATGGTCTCCTCAGGCGCCACTCAGTAGACGAGTGCTTGCGCTTCGGGTGTCAGCACCTCGTCGACGTACGTCGCGGCACCCGCTATGCGCACGCCGGCAACGAGATCGGCCTCGGCGATGCCTCGGCGGGCGGCGCACTGCGTGCAGAGCGTGATGCGTCCGCCGGACAGCACCGCATCACGCAGATCACCGAGCGGCGCTGCGTGCGCCAGCTCGACTCGTTCGGCGTTGCCGGTAACAGCGAGCCATGACGCTTCCCCGGTCAACCACAACGACACGACGGCGCCCGACGCCACGGCGGTGGCCGCGACGTTGAAGGCCTGGTTGCACAGCTCGGGCGACTCGGCGCCGGCGGTCAGCTTCACGACGAGCGATCGCACCTGCCGCACGCTACCTGCAGAACATTTCGCGCATATCAAGGCAGTTGGGGCGGATCTCCGAACGATGTTCGGCAGATGCCCTAAAGGGCGTATGCCCGGGGTCGATGCAGTCAGGAAGGACTACCCAGGTAGGGGGAGCAGGTGCGGTCTGGGGCCATGCGGCGTCGCCGAATCAACCACACGCGAGTGGTCGGCGTGGCAGCCGTTGCCGCGATCATCGCCGGATCGACCGGGTCCTATGGATCGTCGACTCCGCAACCCGACACGGGCAGCGCCGAAACAGTTCTGACCTTGCCGACGCTCACCGTCACGGATGCCACCGGTGTGGCACGGACGATCGCCTTGGGCAGGGTCAGCGCGACCGCGACGACGATCGACCAGGTGCTCGGCCGGCTCGGACTCGACGGCGTCGACCTCCTCGGCGCATCGCCGAGCGGGTGGGCCGTCGACACGAGTGCGGGCGACAAAACGGGTGACTACACCCTCCCGGTCAACACGACGCCGGCCAGCGGCAGCATCACCTTGGCGGGCTACGACGTCAGCAAGACTGATGACTCCGCGACGTCGGGTCTCGGTGCGTTGAGTGGCTCACTTGCGATGGGTGCGCTCGGCGCGACTGCCACTTTGGGCCAGCACGGCTGGCAGTCCGTCGCCGGAGCCGCCTCGTCGACGTCGACCCTGACGCTGGACAGCGTCGGCGCCGCCATCCACCTCGGTGACCTGCTTCCGGCCGATGTGCTCAGCGCTCTGCCTCTGTCGCAGTTGCTCACGATCGCGCAGTCGCTTCAGGTGCAGCTGCCGGCCAGCGTGACCTCCACGCTCAACCAGCTCACGGCTCTGTCCGGCCTGCTCGACCAGGTGAACACCACCGCCGCGGAGCTGGCGGCTGCGCAGCAGCAGCTGACGGCGTTGCTCAGCAGTCTCCCCGGCACGCAGGCTGCGCAGCAGACGCTGACGACGGCACAGCAGCAACTGTCGCTGGCCGTCGCACAACTGGCGGCCGCGCAGCAGCAGCTGACTCAGGACCAAGCGTCTGTGCTGTCGCTGCAGAACCAAGTCGCTGCTGCGACCGCCTTGGTGTCGAGCGACCAGAGTGCCCTGGCCGCCGCCACTGCGCAGGTCAGCTCACTGCAGGCACAACTCGCGTCGAACCCGGTGTCCTTGCTGCTTCAGCAACAACTGGCAGCAGCGCAGGCGGCGGAGGCCCAGGCACAACAGCAGCTGACCTCTGCGCAGGCGCAGCTCGCGGCGCTGCAGGCGCAGCTCGCGGCAGCCACCGCGACGGTCAGCACCGATCAGGCAACCGTCGCCAGCCTCCAGCAGACGGTGAGCTCGGATCAGGCGGCAGTGGACGCCGCTCAGACCGCGCTCAACACCCTTGTTGCGGCACTTGCCGCTGCCAACCAGGCGGTGGCGACTGCGCAGCAGGCCGTTGACGATCTCACCAGCACGTTGACCACACTGTTGACGCAGGTGACGAACCTCATCCAGGCATTGCCCGACCTTCATGCGTTGCTGTCGCAGCTGCTTCAACTCGTCGGCTCGGCACCGCTCGTGAACCTCGGTCATGTCGTCACCGAGGTGAGTGCCGCGGCAGACGGCAGCGGCGGAACGGGCAGCGTCACCTGCAGCGTCAGCGGGGCGTCGGTGACGACTTCGAGCCTCCCGGCCGGCAGCTGCGATCAGCTGCGCGCCGCCTTCGCTACCGCGACGTCGGCGCTGCAGAAGGCGCTCGCTGGCTTGCCGGCGGCATCGACTGTGCCGGTGCCCGTGCTCGACGGTCTGGCGACATCGACAAGTGGCGGCAGCCTCGGGGCGACGGACACAACCGCGCAGGCCTCGGCGGCCGTGACACCGCTGCGTCTGTCCCTGCCGTCGATCTCGTTGAAGGCCGTCACTGACTCTGTTGTCAGCAGCATCGATGACACGGTGTCGCAGCTCGACACCGTGCTTGCCGGACTCGGGTTGCCGGCGGCGACCGATGCTCTGACCGGTGCGCTCGGCGCTCTGTCGGTCGATGTCGGATCGTTGCCGACTGGCTCGGCCCTGGCCAACCTCCGCACTCTCGGAGTTGACTTGACTCTCGGTGGCGTCTCTACTGCGGCGCTGCACAACCGCGATCTGCCGGCCGGCACTCCCGCTGGAGGTGTCGCGCCCGGGACGACGTCGGGGGCACCGACGCCGATCGCGACCGCGGGCGGCCCAGGGAGCTCACCTGCTTCTAGCCCGGCAACGACACCGCCGACGCGCACGACGCAAACGTCACACGGCCTGCCGTTCACCGGCAGCGACAGCATGACCGAACTGGCAGTGGCTGCGATCCTCCTGCTCGCAGGTGCCCATTTGACGCTGCTGGGTCGCCGCCGCCGTCAGCTCTGCTCGGGCACGTTGCACGCGCCGTCGCGGGCATTCTGAACAACGTTGTCGGTGTAGACGACGTCACCAACGGCGCCGCGAGCGATCTTGAAGCCGTAGCCGGAAGCATTGACGATCGCATGGTTGCCGAGGAAGACGTTGTTGTTGCCCCAGCCGGCAACAGCGACAGTGACCGTGAATCCGTTGACGCGGCTGTCCCGGCCGGTGTTGCCGCGGATGACCCAGTTGTTGCCCTTCATGTCGACCCATGACAAGGCCTTTGTCATCGATCTGCCGTCGAAGCTGTTGCCGCTGATCACGCCATTGCTGGTGCCCTCTTTGACGTCGATCTCTTCCGCCGGCACCCCCGGTCCGATGCTGTTGCCCGCGATCGTGGCGTGATCGCTGCGGTCCGGCAGACACTTCGTCTGGGCACACCAGTTGTTGCGGGCGCTGCCGACGTAGACGCCTTCGCCGAACTGCGGGTAGACGCGACCGGTGTCGTAGATCCGGCTTGCATAGACGCCCGAGTACGTCGTGTTGCGCCGCAGGTCGATGGCCTCGTAGCCGACGTCATGGACCGCGATCGCCCGCATCGTCACGTGCTGGGACGAGTCCACGACGACGCCCTTCTGCCCATGTCTGATGGTGAAGCCGACAAGGTCGACCCACTGGGCACCGGTGACGTGCAGCGTGTAGCCGTTGCGCAGGTTGCCGCCGTCGAGCACCGCATCCCGAGTGCCACAGAGGGTCACATGGTGGGCGCTGACCCCGGACCGTGAAAGCGTGAACTGTCCGACGTAGACACCCGAGGCAAGCCGGATCTCAGCGCCCGGGACGGCGTGGGCCAGCGCGGCGCGCAGCCCGGCGGCGGAGCCGACGTGCACGACATGCGTCGCATCAGCCGGGCAGCCACTCGTCGAGGCAGCAGCAGGGGCCCAGCCCGACAGCGCCCCGGCCGTGCAGGAGCTCGCGATGACAAGCGCCGACAGCCTGCGCATGGCGAGGAAATGTAGCGCAGAACGGATCAAAACGGACGAGACCCGTTACCGGGCGCGACCTTTACCGGTTCTCAGCGTTGTTCAGTCGACTGTCCCCACCAGCCCAGTGACCCGTTCGGAGACCCATGACCTCCGTGACCCGCGCCGAACCGCTCCGCCTTGCGCGGGCGCCGTTCGAGCCGCATCCGGTTGCCGAGGTCTTCGGCGTGCCACTGCATCCGCTGTCGATGGCTCAGACCGTCGATCGCGTGGACCAGCTGGTCAGCTCGGGCGGGGTGCATCAGCACGTCGTGCTCAACGCGGCCAAGGTCGTTCAGCTCGCCGACGATGCCGAGCTACGCCAGATCGTGCGCCGATGCTCGCTCGTCAACGCCGACGGCCAGGCGGTCGTCTGGGCCGCCCGCCTGCTCGGCGTCGGAGTGCCCGAGCGGGTCACCGGCATCGACCTCATGGAGCAGCTGCTCGCGCGGGCTGCTCAGCGCGGCTGGTCGGTCTTCTTCCTCGGCGCGACGGATGACGTCGTACGCCGCGTGGTCGAGATCGAGACCGAGCGCTATCCCGGCTTGGTCGTGGCCGGATGCCGCAACGGTTTCTGGTCCGCCGACGAGGAGCCGCAGGTCGTCGCCGAAGTCGCAGCGGCGGGACCGACACTGCTCCTGGTCGCGCTGCCGACGCCGGCGAAGGAGCGGTTCCTCGCACGCAACCTGGATGCCCTCGGTGCGGCGTTCGCGATGGGTGTCGGTGGCTCGTTCGATGTGGTGGCCGGTGTGACGCGGCGGGCGCCGGGCTGGATGCAACGGCTCGGACTCGAGTGGTGCTTCCGTCTCCTCCAGGAGCCCCGTCGGATGTTCCGGCGATACCTGGTCGGCAACACGCGGTTCGTCGCGCTGACGTGGTCGGCCTGGCTGGCGCGATGAACGTCCTGGTGGTGGCCGCCGCGCGGCCCAACTTCATGAAAGTCGCGCCGATCCTCGGTGTCATGCAGCGGCGCGGCGTCGACGCGACGCTGGTGCACACCGGCCAGCACTATGACGCAAACATGTCCGACGCGTTCTTCGTCGACCTCAGCCTTCGCCGCCCGGATGTGCACCTTGGCTGCGCCGGTGGTTCGCACGCGCAGACAACAGCGTCGGTCATGCTCGCCTTCGACGACATCGTTGTCGAGCGTGAACCGGATGCGGTGGTCGTGGTGGGCGACGTCGACTCGACGCTTGCGTGCGCCCTTGTCGCCGCAAAGCGCAACGTCCCGGTTGCTCATGTCGAGGCCGGGCTCCGCTCCCGGGACCGCACGATGCCCGAGGAGGTCAACCGCGTCGTCGTGGATGCGTTGTCCGACTGGCTTTTCACGCCCTCGCCGGACGCCACTGAAAACCTGGTGCGTGAGGGCGTGGATCGCGGCCGCATTCACTGGGTCGGCAACGTGATGGCCGACTCTTTGTTGGCGACACTCGCGAATCTGGACATTGACGCGCGACTGTCGGGCTACGCGGTCGAGCGCGACGCCTTCGCACTGCTGACCCTGCACCGGCCGTCCAACGTCGACGACGTGGCCACGCTTGTGCGGCTGATCGGCGCCGTCGCCGAGATCTCGGACCACAAGTCGGTCTTGTTCCCGGTGCATCCGCGCACGGCGCCGCAGCTGCTGCTTCCGGAGGTTCAGCGCATTCTGCGTCGAGCTCCCGGCATCAGGTTGCTGCCGCCGATCGGTTATCAGGACTGCGTGGCGCTTCAAGCGGGTGCCGCGCTGGTGCTGACGGACTCCGGCGGGCTTCAGGAGGAGACGACGATTCTCGGGATTCCGTGCCTCACCTTGCGCGAGTCGACCGAGCGACCGGTCACGGTGACGCACGGGACCAACACGGTCGTCGGCACCGATCCCGACGCGATCACAGGTGCGGCGCAGCAGGCGATGGCGATGCGCGACGTCCCGCGCACACCGCCGGTCGGATGGGACGGCCATGCGGCCGAACGCATCGTCACGGCCCTGCTGTCCGTGCCGGCACCGCTCGACACCCAACGGCAGCAACCATTAGCGCGTGCCGGCGTTCACGACGAGGCGAGGTTGGCATGACTCAGCGCGACGACCCCGACATCTGTGTGGTCGGTCTCGGATACGTCGGTCTTCCACTTGCGGTCGCCTTCGCCGAGGCGCGTGTTTCCGTCATCGGCTTCGACGTCGACCACGACAAGGTGGCGCGCATCTCGGCTGGCATGAGTCCGGTCGAGGACATCGCCGACGATCGGCTGGCGCGATGCCTGGCCGGCTCGTTGCAGGTGACCAGCTTGATTGCCGACGCCAAGGTTGCGACCACCTACATCATCTGTGTCCCGACCCCGCTCAAAGAGTCGATGCCCGACCTCGGTTACGTCGAGAGCGCGTGCCGTCTCGTCGCCGAAGTGCTCCAGCCCGGCGACCTCGTGGTGCTCGAGTCGACGACCTACCCCGGCACCACCCAGGAGTTCGCGGCTCCGCTGCTGGAAGAAGTCAGCGGCCTCACGGCCGGCGACGACTTCGACCTCGCCTACTCACCGGAACGCATCGACCCGGGCAACGTCACCTGGACCATCGCGACGACCCCGAAGGTCGTCGGCGGGATGACGCCAGAGGCGACGGAGCGAGCGGCCAATGTCTACGGGAAGGTCGCAGGCGACGTCGTCCGCGCCTCAGGCACCGCCGAGGCCGAGATGGCCAAGTTGCTGGAGAACACGTTCCGCCACGTCAACATCGCCCTCGTCAACGAGCTGGCAGTGTTCTGCCGCGCCCTCGACGTCGACATCTGGGAGGTCATTCGACTGGCCTCGACGAAGCCGTTCGGCTTCATGCCGTTCCAGCCCGGCCCCGGCGTCGGCGGCCATTGCATTCCGGTCGACCCGTCGTACTTGTCGTGGGCACTGCGCCGGCACGGCTTCCAGTTCCGGTTCGTCGAGCTCGCCCAGGAGATCAACGCGCGGATGCCGTCGTACGTCGTGAACCGCGCCGCCGAGCTGCTCAACACGGCGGGGTTGGCGCTTTCCCGGGCGCGCATCGTCTGCATCGGCGTGGCATACAAACCGGGCGTCGCTGACTGCCGCGAGTCCCCGGCGCTCGAGGTCACCAAACACCTGCTGGCCAAAGGCGCGGACGTCACCTACCACGACCCGTACGTCGACTCGATCACCCTCGATGGCCGCACGCTGCACAGCGTCGAGCTCGCGGATGCCCTGCAAACCGCGGACCTGGTCGTGGTGCTGACCCCGCATGCCGACGTCGACCTGGCCGCCGTTGCTGCATCCGAAGTCTTGGTGCTCGACACCCGCAACGCCGTGCCGGCCGGGGTCAACGTCCACGGGCTGTGAGCGATGACGACACCCAGAGTCGCCATTTGCGTTCCGGCCCACGGGAGTGCTCCGGGCCTGCAGCGGTTGCTGAAGAGCATCGAGGCCGTCGACTATCCCCACGACGCGTTGCGTGTCATCGTCGCCATCGACGGGCCGGATGCCGAGCTGGAGAAGGTCGCGCGGTCTCATGCGGACGAGGTCGTCGTGTCGCCGGTCAACCGGGGCTCCTATGCGATGCGCAACCTCGCCATCGACCGAGTCGGCGACGCGTCGTTCGTGCTGTTCACCGACTCAGACTGTGTCGTCACGCCCGGCTGGGTGACGGCCCACGTCGCAGCACTTGCGTCGTCGGAGATGTCCGGTGGACCCGTGCGGTTCAGCTACGACGACAGTCCGACACCGGCCGAATGGGTGGACAGCCAGCAGTGCCTGCGCCAGGACCACTTCATCCTCAGGATCGGTTTTGCGGCGACGGCGAACCTTGCGGTGCGACGCGAGGTGCTCGACGTCGTCCGCTTCGATGACAGCCTGCGCTCCGGCGGCGACTGGGACTTCGGGCGCCGTGCCGGCGAAGCGGGGTTCCGCCTCGCCTACACCGCTGATGCGGCAATCGTCCATCCCGCCCGCAACACGGCGCGAGCGGTGCTGAAGAAGACCTGGCGGGTGGCCGGCGGAGCCCGGGTGCTCTCCCGGCGCGGGCATGCAGCCAGCCGGCGACACGACCCGGTCAAGGGCCGAGCCGCCGTTGCCGCCCGAGCGCAGGGGCTGCCGGTGTCGAGACTGTGGCTCGCCCGCACCGCCCTGCTGGACTACACCTGCTCGTTGCTCTACGCCGTGCGCGTGCCTGAAGTGATCGGCCCGAAGCTGCGCCGCGTTCTGATGGGGCGCTGATGGGCTGGATCGTGGTGACGCCGGCACACAACGAGGCCGAGCGGCTGCCGGGCCTGGCGGCAACGCTGATGGCCCAGACCGCGGATCTGGTGGCGCTCTGGGTGGTCGTCGACGACGGAAGCACCGATGGCACCGGCAACAGCCTGCCTTGCTCGCTGCCGTTTCCGGTCCATGTCCTCCGGCGCGACAACGAGGGCGGGCTCGCACACGCCTCGGAGTTCGCGGCTTTCCTGTTCGGGGCCGATGCCGGCTTGGCGCTCTGCCCCGATGCGACGCGGGTGATGAAGCTCGACGCGGACGTGCGTCTCGCCACCGACTACCTGGCCGCGTTGGCCGCGGTGACCGACGACGTCGGGCTGGTCGCCGGACGGATCGACGAGGCCGAGGAGCCGGCCCGGTCCGATCACACCCGCGGCGCCCTCAAGTGCTACAGCCGAGATGCTTACGCGATCGTTCGGCGGCTGCCGAAAGGCCTCGGCTGGGATGTTCTCGACGAGGTGGCAGTCCGGAGCTCCGGGCTGCGCGTCGAGGTGTGGCCGCAGGCGCGTTCGACGGTGGCTCGGCGGACGGGAAC
>DASSEQ010000069.1:0-14108 GCA_035695245.1 Mycobacteriales bacterium
CCTGGACGATCTGGCCGCCCTCGCTCCGTCCCTCGCCCGCGAGGCCGGTCTGCTCTTCGATCTCGACGACGATTGACCCGCCTCTCAACGACAGTGCGGTGCGGACGGCGGCGCGCCCCTGCATCGAGCTTGACGACCGCCGCCTCATTCCTCGGTTTTACGGCGGCGACCGTCGAGGTCGACGTACCAAAGCGGCGCCGGACCAGCTTGTGCGTTGAGATGCACGAACCGCACGCTTCAACCACCCGTCAAAGGTGCGCTTCGTGAAAGTCAACACCGTCGCCCCGCCAGCAGCTGCGCGCAGCCGCTTGCGTGGTGGCCGAGGCGCGTCAGAGGGGCGGTGCTTGGTCCAGGAGGCGATCACTGCCGAGCAGTCGCTCGACTGCCGCCGCTACCCGGTACATGCGGTCGTCGGCCTGCACCGGCGCCATGATCTGGAAGCCGACCGGCAGCGCGTCGTCCGGCGACAAACCGCAGGGCACCGACATCGCCGGTCCGCCGTAAAGGTTGGACGGGATGGTGCAGAGATCGGCGAGATACATCGCCATCGGATCCTCGACCCGCTCCCCCAGCCGGAACGCGGTTGTGGGCGTCGTCACCGACACGAGCACGTCGACCCGCTCGAATGCAGACGTGAAGTCTCGGCTGATCAGCGTGCGCACCTTCTGCGCCTGGCCGTAGTAGGCGTCGTAGTAGCCCGCGGACAGCGCGTAGGTGCCGAGAATGATGCGCCGCTTCACCTCGTCGCCGAACCCGGCATCACGGGTCAGCGCCATCACCTCCTCGGCGCTGCGAAGTTCGTCGTCACCCACCCGCAGGCCGTAGCGCATCGCGTCGTAGCGCGCCAGGTTGCTCGAGGCCTCCGACGGCGCGATGAGGTAATACGCCGGCAACGCGTAGTCGAAGTGCGGACATGACACTTCCTCGACTTGCGCACCTGCCTTTTCGAGCAACGCGACCGTTTCGTCGAAGCGTGCCAGCACGCCGGGCTGGTAGCCGGATCCCTTGAACTCCGTGACAACGCCGATCCGCATACCGCTGACGTCGCCGTCGCGCGCCGCCGAGACAACCGGCGGCACGGGTGCGTCGATGGACGTCGAGTCGCACGGGTCGTGGCCGGCGATGACCTCGTGCAGAAGCGCGGCGTCGACGACGGTGCGGGCACAAGGCCCGGCCTGGTCCAGTGACGAGGAGAACGCCACCAATCCGAAACGAGACACCCCGCCGTACGTCGGCTTGGCGCCGACGGTGCCGGTGACCGCAGCCGGCTGGCGAATCGACCCGCCGGTGTCGGTGCCGATCGCGATCGGCGCGAAGTGCGCCGCGACCGCCGAGCTCGACCCGCCGCCGGAGCCGCCGGGGGTGCGGTCGAGGTCCCACGGGTTGCGCGAAGGGCCGTACGCCGAGTGTTCGGTCGAGCTGCCCATGGCGAACTCGTCGAGATTCGTCTTACCGAGCACCACGATGCCCGCCGCGCGCATCCGCTGCACGATCGTGGCGTCGTACGGCGGCCGCCATCCCTCCAGCACCTTCGAACCGGCGGTCGTCGGCACGCCCTTGGTCACGATGATGTCTTTCAGCGCGAGCGGCACTCCCGCGAGTGGACCGCTGCGTTCCCCGGCGTCGACTCGACGTGCCTGATCGAGCGCCCCGTCACTGTCGACGTGCAGGAACGCGTTGACCTTGGCATCGACCGCGGCGATGCGGTCAAGATGCGCTTGGGTCACCTCAACCGCGGACACCTCACGCCGAGCGATCCGATCGGCAAGCTCAGCAGCCGTGAGCCGCGTCAGCTCCTCGCTCACGTCCTCCACCCCACCCGCCACCCAGAAATGGCGCCGGCTCGGCCCGCCGTCATTCCTGGTCCAGGATTCGCGGGACCCGGAAGCGGCCATCCTCGGCGGCCGGCGCCGCCGCAAGAGCGGCCTCGTCGGTCAGGCTCGGGCGCGGGTTGTCCGAGCGGTAGACGTTGGTCAGCGGCAGAGCGTGTGAAGTCGGCGGCACATCAGAGGCCGCGACCTCCTGCACGCGGGCGACCGCACCGAGAATGACGTCGAGCTGGCCGGCGAGGTGGTCGAGCTCTTCGTCCGTCATCGCGATGCGCGCCAGGCGCGCCAGATGGGCGACGTCATCGCGAGTGATCGCACTGGCGGCCATGCGGCCATCCTATGGATGCAGCCGTCGAGCACCCGGTGGGCAGATCCCGGCCGGGCGACTCAGGCCAGCGCGCTGCGCCGTTGCTCGGGCTCTTCGGCTCGCGACTGAGCCGGCACCACGGCGCCCGGTTCGCGCGCGCACGACCCGCCGTCGGCGACATAATCCTTGAGCCAGCGTGTCATCTCGGCCGGAGGCAACGCCGGGGCGAGATACCAGCCCTGCGCCGCGTCGCAGCCGTAGACCGAGAGGCGGTCCCATGCCTCCTGCGTCTCGACGCCCTCGGCGACAACGCGCAGACCAAGTGCGGATGCCAGGTCGATGATCGACCGCACGATCGCTGCATCGTCCTCGTTGACGTCCATGCGCATCACGAACGAGCGGTCGATCTTCACCTCGGAAACGGGCAACCGCTTGAGGTGCACCAGCGACGAGTAGCCGGTGCCGAAGTCGTCGAGGGAGACGCCGACACCGACATCGGCCAGCGACAGGAGCGTCGAGGCGGCCCGGGACGGGTCAGCCATGAGGACACCCTCGGTGACCTCGACCATGAGAGCACGAGGAGGCACTCCGTGCTCGGCGAGCCGATGCCGGAGGAAGTCGGCGAAGTCCCGGTCATACAAGTCACGAGCGCAGACGTTGATCGCGGCTTGCACTCGCAGTCCCTGGCCCCACCACTCGGCGAGCTGCTTCAGCGCAGCGTCCACGACGAACTGCGTGATCGCGCGCATCAAGCCGGTCTGCTCGGCGAGCGGGATGAACTCGTCGGGCGGGACCATGCCGCGCTCAGGGTGCCGCCAACGCAGGAGCGCCTCGAGGCCAACGACGTCGCGCGTCCGCAGGTCCGCCTTGGGTTGAAAGTGCAGCTCCAGGTCACCGTTCTCGAGCGCCGTCCTGAGCTCGGCCATCATCCCGAGCCGCATGGTGGAGTGGCGATCGGTGTCGGAGGAGTAGACCTCGATCCCCGTGTTGCGCTCCTTGGCGACGTACATCGCGACATCGGCGCGCTGGAGCAACGTCTCGAAGTCGTGACCGTGGTCCGGGTGCAGGGCGACGCCGATCGAGGCGTCGATCTCGAAGGACATGCTGTCGTGGCGGAACGGCTCGCCAAGTGCGGAGCGCACGCGATCGGCGACCTCCATCGCACGTTGCAAGTGGCCGACATCGGTCACCAGGATCGCGAACTCGTCACCACCGAGCCGGGCGACTGTGTCTTCGGGGCGTACGACGGACAGCAACCGCTCACCGACGAGCTGGAGCAAGGCGTCGCCGACCTGGTGGCCGAGCGTGTCGTTGATCTCCTTGAACCGGTCCAGGTCGAGCAAGAACAGTGCAACGCCGAGGTTGTTGTCGTCGGCCTCCTGGATGCGGTTGCGCGCATCCTGCACGAGCAGCTTGCGGTTTCCGAGCCCGGTCAGTGCGTCGTGGTAGGCCTGGCGCTCTCGCTCCAGCGACATCTCCGCCGTGGCGTAGACGGCGAGGATCGGAAGGAGAAGCAGCGGGATCAGCCAGGCGCTGCGCTCCATGACGATGACGACGATCGGTGCGAGCCCGAGGAGGGCACCGGAAGAGAAGAGTTGATAGCTGAGATCTGAGAACAGCTTCTCGCGCAGGGATGAACGGTCATGGAGTGCAAGCGCGCCAGAGACGAGGCCGTTGTTGATGGCGAAGAAGACGATGCCGGCCAGAGCAAAGGCCGGGAGCTCGGCTCCGGTGAAAAGGAGCGGATGCCTGGGCGTCGCCAGATCTCCGAACAGCCAAAGCATCAGCGCGGCGGCACCGTAGGACAACGCGCATTGAGCCACGTTGAACGCGGTCCGCCACGGGGCCTTGTGCCGCACCATGTCAGCGACGATGGTCGCCACGGTCTGCATGAGCAGAGCGACACCTAGTCCCCAGTGCAGCAAGAGCGCGAACACGAACGCCGTCGACGTGCTGACACCGTTCGCATCCGGCGAGCCGGCCGTGACGACCGGGCGGAGCTCGCCGACCAGGACGAGTGCAGCGATGACGACGAAGGCGGTGCCCATGTGGCGAAGGTCTCCGCCATGGAGCCCGAGGAGCGAGGGCACCAGGAGGCCGCCGCCCGTGAGCACGATGACGGTGACGTAGGTCCAGAACGCGGGCGCGCCGCGGCGCGGGGCGAGGTCCTGCACCTCGTCCTGCGTGGACATGTCACCTCCGCGTGTGGTGCTGCCCGGTTCGCGTGCGCGGGGAAGCCGGGGCAGAGTTCACCCTGATGGAGCATCGGCACAGTTCGGACAACCTTGAGATGTCAGCGCCGCTGCGCGACTACTGGCCCGCCTGTGCCACCGACCGGGCGGCTTCCGGACCTTCGTCGAGCAATGTCCGGAAGCCGGCCTCATCGAGCACCGGAACGCCTAATTGCACCGCTTTGTCGTATTTGCTGCCGGGCGATTCGCCGACGACGACAAACGAGGTCTTCTTGCTGACCGATCCACTGACCTTGCCGCCGCGTTGTTGCACCGCGGCGGCAGCAGCGTCTCTGCTGTAGCCGTCGAGGGTGCCGGTGACGACCACGGTGAGCCCGGTGAGCGGCCCCGGGCCGGCCACCTCGCCCTCCTCGACCAGCCGCCCCCCGCCAGTGCGGATCCGCTCGACGATCTGTTGATGGCGGGGGTCGGCGAACCAGTCCTGGATGGCGGCAGCGATGGTCGGACCGACGCCTTCGACGGCGGCGAGCTCCTCTGCTGACGCCGCCGCTATCGCGTCGACCGAACGAAGCTCTCGCGCCAGGGCCTGCGCTGCCGTCGGCCCCACATGACGAATCGAGAGCGCCACCAGCAGCCGCCACAGCGGTCTGGCGCGAGCCGCCTCGATGCCGGCGAGGATCTGCGCGATCTTCTTGTCGGCGAAGCCGCGCAACCCAGCGAAAGACTCCGCACTGAGATGGAAGATGTCACCGATGTCGTGCAGGCGGCCGGCGTCGAGCAGGGCGATCGCGGTTTCGTAGCCGAGCCCCTCGATGTCGAGCGCGCCCCGGCCGGCGAAATGGAACACGGACTCGCGCAGCTGCGCCGGGCAGGACACGGTGTTGGGACAGCGGGTGTCCGCCTCGCCCTCCGGACGCACCAGCGGTGTGTCGCACTCCGGACACTTCTTCGGCATCGTGAACGGCCGCTCGCTGCCGTCACGCAACGCCACCACCGGACCGACGACCTCAGGAATCACGTCGCCGGCCCGGCGTACGACGACGGTGTCCCCGATGAGCACGTCTTTGCGCTTCACCTCGTCTTCGTTGTGCAGGGTTGCGGTGCTCACCGTGACACCACCGACATGCACCGGCTCCAGCTGTGCGAACGGGGTGACCCGCCCGGTCCGGCCGACGTTGACGAAGATGTTGTTGAGCTTGGTGTTGACCTCTTCCGGTGGGTACTTCCAGGCAACCGCCCACCGGGGCGACTTCGCCGTCGCGCCCAGTCGGCCTTGCAAGGCGAGGCTGTCGACCTTGACGACTACGCCGTCGATGTCGTGCTCGACGTCGTGGCGATGCTCACCCCAGTGCGCGACGTAGCTGCGGATGTCCTCGACGCTGTCGACCACTTGATAGCGGCTCGAGACCGGTAGCCCGAGCGCCTGCAGCCGGCCATAGGCGTCGGACTGGGAGGCGACGTCGAAACCGCGCCGAGCACCGAGACCGTGCAGCGTCATGGCCAACGGCCTGTTGGCAGTGACACGCGGGTCCTTCTGCCGCAGTGACCCCGCCGCCGCGTTACGCGGGTTGGCAAAGGGAGCCCGTCCTTCTTCGACCAGGCGATCGTTGAGCCTTGCGAACGCCTCGGTCGGGAGGTAGACCTCGCCGCGCACCTCGAGCAGCTCGGGCACGTCGTTGCCCTTCAACCGGGTCGGGACGGTGTCGATCGTGCGGACGTTGAGGGTCACGTCCTCTCCGGTGGTGCCATCACCCCGGGTCGCCGCCCGGACCAGACGTCCCGACTCGTAGACGAGGTCCACGGCGAGGCCGTCGATCTTCAGCTCGCAGAGCCATCCCGGCACCGGCATTTCGCGGGTTGCACGCTGTGCCCAGGCGAGGAACTCCTCATCGGAGAACACGTTGTCGAGGCTCAGCATCCGCTCGAGGTGGCGGACCTCGGCGAAGTCGGTGGACAGCGACTCCATGACCTTCTGCGTCGGCGAGTCTGGCGTGCGCAGCTCGGGAAAGCGCTGCTCGATCGCTTGCAGCTCGCGCATCTTCGCGTCGTAGTCAGCGTCCGACGCGGTCGGTTGCGCGAGCACGTAGTAGCGATAGGCCAGGTCCTCGACCTCCTGGGCCAGCTCACTGTGTCGCTGCCGAGCCTGCGTCACCTTCACGCCCGCGCCTCCTCCGGGGCTTCAGCAAGCACATGCGCGGCCTGTCGCACCAGTCGCATCGCCGTCCGCGCCCAGCCGATCGAAGCGCCGGCAAGCCCGCACGCCGGGGTGAGTGTCACGCGCTCCGGCAGCAGCGCCGCGTCCCAGCCCAGCTCGTGCCAGAGCCGGCGTACGGGGGCGACCACCTCCCGCACTGCGGGCGGCACACCAGGCCCGAGCGAAGGCACTACGCCTGCCCACAGGTGCATCCCCGTGTCGATCGCCTCGCCGAGCTGGTCGTGATCGATCGCGGCGCGGTCGAGGTCGAGTGAGACCGCCGTGACGCCGGCCGAGCGCAACAGCCGCACCGGCACCTCGGCGGCGCAGCAGTGCGCGACCACCGGCTGCTCGATCGCCGTCACCGCGCGGCGCAAGAAGTCCTCGGCGGCCGTCTCGTCAACCGGAGCGATGCGGGACAGGCCGGAAGCGGTCGGCACTGCCCCGGCCAGCACCGCCGGAAGGGACGGTTCGTCGATCTGGACCGTCAGCGACGCCCTCGGCATCCGCCGGAGGACCGCGTCGATGTGCACCCGCATGCCTTCGGCCAGGGAGTCGACGAGGTCGCGCACGGCACCCCGGTCGGCCAACACCGGCCCGCGGTCGGTCTGCAGCGCGGCTGCCAGCGTCCAGGGGCCGGTCACCTGCACCTTGAACGGGCCGTCGTAGGAAGCGGCAATCGGGACGAGCGCATCGAGGTCGCGCTCGAGCAGTTCGCGCGCCCGCCGATCCTCCGCCCCGGGCCTCGGGACCAGCCGCCAGCCGGCTGGCTGGAGGTCGACGTAGAGGTCGACCAGCATCGCCGAACTGCGGCCGATCATGTCGGCGCCCGGGCCTCTCGCCGGCAGCTCGGGCAGGTGCGGAAAGTCGGGAAGCTCGTCGAAGACGAGCCCGAGAGCAGCATCGATGTCGTCGCCAGGCAGGGAACCGACGCCGGTCGAGAGCACGGAATCGAGCCTAATCGGCGCCGACGACACCTTTCCCGGTCCGTTTCGCTCCCCCGCGGTTCACCGAGTGTTCAGCCGGCGCCGGGCCCATGCAGAGAGGAGTCGACACCGTGCCTGGCGAATGTTGTTGTCGAAACCCCACTCCTGGAGGACTGCTTTGCGCCGAAAGGCTGCCCTCGCCCTTGCCGCGGCCGCTGTGGTCGCGGGGTCCGTCGCCCCCGTCGCTGCGACGGCGGGCACCCATTCGGCCCGGCCGGCTGCGTCGAAGACGAGCTTCGGGATCCGGCACGTCTTCGTCATCGTGCTCGAGAACGAGGACTACTCAGCGACGTACGTGAGCAACCCCAACCCCTATCTCGGCAAGGTGCTCAAGCAGCAGGGCACGCTGCTGTCGGACTACTACGGCGTCGGCCACCAGTCCAACGACAACTATCTCGCCATGGTGTCCGGCCAGGCGCCGAACCCGATGACGCAGGACGACTGCCCCGACTACGTCGACTTCGAGCCGTCCCCCGCGGTGTTCGCGAGCAACGGTCAGGCGGTCGGCACCGGTTGTGTCTATCCGTCGAACGTGCTCACGCTGCCGGACCAGCTCGCGGCCAGCCATCTGACCTGGCACGGCTACATGGAGGACATGGGCAACACCATTACGCGGGAGCCCGCACACTGCGGAGCACCAACATCATCCGCGGGCACCGGCATGCCCGACGGCACACAGACGGCCACCGCAACAGACCAGTACGCCGCGCGGCACAACCCGTTCGTCTACTTCCACTCGTTGATCGACTCCGGGGCATGTCACGCCAACGTGGTGCCGCTCTACCGACTGTCGCATGATCTCGAGAGCTACAGCACCACGCCGAACTTCTCGTTCATCTCGCCGAACCTGTGCGACGACGGTCACGACGCGCCCTGCAAAGGCAAGGACGCCCAAGGCTCGACTGCCGGTGGCCTCGTGTCCATCGATCACTTCCTGTCGACTTGGGTGCCGAGGATCGAGTCGTCGGCGGCGTTCCAGAAGGACGGCCTCCTACTGATCGTCACCGACGAAGCAGCGTTCCAGTCCGACGCGTCGGCGTGCTGCAACGAACAACCTGGACCCGACTCGCCGATGCCCGGCGTTTACGGCGCCGGCGGCGGCCGGACGGGCGCACTGGCCATCGGGCACTGTGTCGCCGGCGGCCGCACGGACAGCACGCCGTACAACCACTACTCGCTGCTACGCAGCATGGAAGACATTTTCGGAATCCGCGTCGGCGGAAGTGACGGCAAGGGTCATCTCGGCATGGCCGGTGCGTCCGGGGTCACTTCATTCGGGACCGACCTGTTCGCCGGCTGCGCGAAGAAGGGCTGACATGTCACCGCTCACCCGACGCCAGCTCTTGATGGGCACGGCGGCCACAGCCGCAGGTGCCGCCGCGGGACGCGCTGCAGCTGCAACGCGCATGGTGCGGACGGCACGTCCGAAGCTGCCCAATCCCAACGCGAGCGGCATCGAGCACATCGTTGTCGTCTGCATGGAGAATCGATCCTTCGACCACTACCTCGGCTGGTTGCCCGGCGCAGACGGCAAGCAGGCCGGACTCGCCTATGCCGACGACAAGGGCGTGATGCATCCGACGCATCACCTCACCGACCGCCAAGGCTGCGGCTTCAACGATCCCGACCACTCCTACGCCGGCGGCCGCGTTCAGCTCGACGGCGGGCGCTGCGACGGCTTCCGCCGGGGCGCCAACGACGACCTGGCCATCGGCTACTACACCGCCGCCGACCTGCCGTTCTACTCGAGCTTCGTTTCGCAGACGACGGTGTTCGACCACTGGTTCTGCTCGATCTTGTCCTCGACGTATCCCAACCGCTACTACACCCACGCCGCTCGCACCGAGCAGGTCGACAACTCGATGGTCACCAACAACATGCCGACGATCTGGGACCGGCTCTCGGCGGCGGGCGTGACCGCCAACTACTACTTCAACGACCTGCCGTTCCTGGCTCTCTGGGGCGAGAAGTACATCCCCATCTCGCGATCGTTCGAGGCGTTCCTGGCTCAGGCGACGTCCGGGACACTCCCGGCCTTCAGCTACATCGACCCGTTCTTCCTCGGCGAGGACCAGGGCGGATCCAACGACGACCACCCACATGCGGACATCCACCGTGGTCAGGCGTTCGTCTCCCTCATCGCCAACACGTTGGTCAACTCACCGCTTTGGCCGAAGACCGCGCTCGTCATCACCTACGACGAGTGGGGCGGCTTCTTCGACCACGTCCTGCCGCCACAGCTGCCTGATGACCCGCCCACCAACGACTTCGACCACTCGCAAGCGGGCTTTCGGGTCCCGGCCTTCGTCCTCTCGCCGTTCGCCACGCGCGGCAAGATCGACACCGAGGTCTACGACCACACCTCGATCCTCAAGTTCGTGGAGTGGCGATTCGGGCTGAAGCCACTTGCACCGCGCGACGCCGCCGCGCGCAACATCGCGCTGACGCTCGACTTCACGAAGCCCAACGTGACCGTGCCGACCCTGCCGCTCGTGACCGACCCCGGCCCGCACATCTGCGGAGCGCCCGGTGTGGGAATGGCGCTCGAGGAGTCACAGTGGCTGCCGCTTCGCGACTACGTACGCCGGAGCGGATGGCGTCACCTAGCCTGAGTTTGGCGAGTTAAACATCGGGGACAACTCGGTCGTAAGTGCCGCGTAGGAGTCCAAGTGCCCGAGCGTGACGAGTCTGCTGCCACCCCGGCCGAGCCCTATCCTGCCGAACCCTTGATCGATCCGGCCGAAGAGATGGAGCGCGCCACCGAGCGGCTGCGCGCCCAGGCCTGGAAGCTCCGCGCCGCCAACGAGATCGTCGAGACCTCTGCCTCACCGCGGCGCGGGCGCCCACGCCGCGGGCGCGACTAGCTCCTCGCTCAGGACTCGCAGCGTCTCCATCGCCTCGGTGAGCGGTCCCCGCTCGGTCTCGTCGCCGCCGGCCATCTGCAGCAGCTTCTGCACGCGCTGCAGCGCAGCCTCGAGCTGGCTTCCGCGTACGGCGTCGAGTCGGCGCTCGAGGTCCCTTGTGCGCTCGAGCAGACGCCGGCGCTCCTCCTGCAGGCCGATGAACACCTCGACCTTCGCCCGGAGCACCCATGGGTCGAACGGTTTGGCGAGGAAGTCGACCGCGCCGGCCGCGTAGCCACGGTAGGCCTGGTGAGCTTCCCGGTCGATCGCGGTCAGGAAGATGATCGGGATGTCCTGCGTCCGCGGTCGCGTCTTGATATGGGCAGCCGTGTCGTAGCCGTCCATCTCCGGCATCTGCACGTCGAGAAGGATGAGCGACACGTCCTCGACGAGCAGATGCTTGAGCGCAGCCTGGCCGGAAGTGGCCCTCAGCAGCTCGTGACCGAGACCGCCGAGGATCGCCTCGAGCGCCAGGAGGTTCTCTTCCCTGTCATCGACAAGCAGGATCTTTGCCGGCATCAGACCTGCTCCGTCGGCCGGGCGATGCGCGGCAGCCACTGACGCATGGATTGCAACAGACGATCGAGGTCGACCGGCTTGGTGATGTAGTCCGATGCACCAGCCTGAAGGCTCTTCTCCCGGTCGCCGGGCATCGCCTTGGCGGTCAGGAAGAGAACAGGCAGCTCCTCTCGCCCGGGCATGCGCCGGATCGCCGCCGTCGTCTCGTTGCCGTCCATGTCCGGCATCATCACATCCATCAGGACGAGATCGACATCCGGACGTTCCTTCAGCAACCGAAGCCCGTCCGCGCCGTTGTCCGCGTAGAGAACATTCGCGCCGTGCATCTCCAGCGCACTTGTCAAGGCGAACACGTTGCGTACGTCGTCATCGACGACGAGCACCGTGGCATCGGCAAGCGACGTCGCGTCGTAGTCGGTCGGCCCTTCGTCCATCGACGGCGGCGTCGTGATGATCGGACCGCGCCCCGACGGTTGCCCATCGAGATCGCCTTGAACTGGCAGTTGCACCGTGTCGGCGAACGGGAAGGCGCGCGGGATGAACAGCGTGAACGTCGAACCGATGCCCTCCTCGCTCTCGACCGTGATGGCGCCGCCGAGCAGTCGAGCGATCTCGCGGCTGATGGACAGGCCGAGACCCGTGCCGCCGTACTTCCGGCTCGTCGTGCCGTCGGCCTGCTGGAACGCCTCGAAGATGTGTCGCAGCTTGTCCTGCGCCACGCCGACACCCGTGTCGGTGACGGCAAACGCAAGCACCTGGCCGGCGGCGTCGTCCAAAGTCGGGACACCAAAACGCATCGACGAATCAGCGATCGACAACTTCAACGTGACGGCGCCGGAGTCGGTGAACTTGAACGCGTTGGACAGCAAATTACGCAGCACCTGACGGATGCGCTGCTCGTCGGTGTCGATGTTGTCCGGGACTCCCGCGTCGACCTCGACGAGGAACGACAGACCCTTCTGCTCCGACACCGGCACGAATGTCTGCCCGATGGTTTCGCACAACGCCCGAGCGTCGATCGCCGTCGGGTGCACGTCCATCTTGCCCGCCTCGACCTTGGACAGGTCGAGGATGTCGTTGATCAGCTCGAGCAGATCGGATCCGGCTCGGTGGATGGTGCGCGCGAACTCGATCTGCTTCTCGGACAGGTTGTTCTCCGGGTTGTCCGACAACAGCTTCGCAAGGATCAACAAGCTGTTCAGCGGTGTGCGCAGCTCGTGGCTCATGTTGGCGAGGAACTCGCTCTTGTACTGCGACGCGAGCTCCAGCTGCAGGGCCTTTTCTTCCAGGCCGAGTCGCGCCAGCTCGATCTCGCGGTTCTTCGCCTCGAGGTCGCGGGACTGCTCGGTCAGCAGCTGCGCCTTCTCCTCGAGCTCAGCGTTGGTGCGTTGCAGCTCCGCCGACTGCACCTGCAGCTCTTGCGTCAGCCGCTGCGACTGCGCAAGCAGCTCCTCGGTGCGCGTGTTGGCGATGATCGTGTTGAGCACGACGCCGATCGTCTCGACGAGCTGGTCGAGGAAGATGAGGTGCTGCTCGCTGTAGGGAAGGAACGACGCGAGCTCGATCACGCCGAGCACCTGCTCCTCGAAGAGCACCGGCAGCACCACGACATCAGCCGGTGGCGCTTCGCCCAGACCGCCCTTGACGGTCAGGTACGACGCCGGCGCGCCCTGCACGCGGATGCGTGACTTCTCGACCGCTGCCTGGCCGACCAGACCCTCACCGATGGTGAAGGTGCTGTCCTCGCCGGTGTAGCCGTAGGCCGAGGCGAGCCGGAGCAGCGGATCGCCGCCGTCCTCGGCGCCGAAGAGGAAGAACGCTCCCTGCTGCGCTTGGACGACGCTCGTCATCTCGCTCATGAGCATCGCGCAGAGTGCTTGCAGATCGCGCTGTCCCTGCATGCGTCCGCCGATTCGCGCGAGGTTGCTTCGCAGCCAGTCGGTCTGCGCGTTCTTGTCGGTGGTGTCGCGCAGGTTCGCGATCATCTGGTTGATGTTGTCCTTGAGCTCGGCCACCTCGCCCTGCGCTTCGACCGAGATCGACCGGGTGAGGTCACCGCGCGTGACAGCGGTCGAGACCTCGGCGATCGCGCGCACCTGGGTGGTCAGGTTTCCCGCGAGCTGGTTGACGTTCTCGGTCAGGTTGCGCCAGGTGCCCGAGACGCCGGCCACCTCCGCCTGACCACCGAGCCGGCCCTCGGTGCCGACCTCGCGGGCGACACGGGTCACCTCAGCCGCGAACGACGACAGCTGGTCCACCATCGTGTTGACCGTGCTCTTCAGCTCCAGGATCTCGCCCTGCGCATCGACGGTGATCTTCTGCGACAGGTCACCTTGCGCGACGGCCGTCGTCACCTGGGCGATGTTGCGGACCTGACTGGTCAGGTTGGCCGCCATGGAGTTGACCGAGTCGGTCAGGTCCCGCCACGTGCCGGATACTCCGCGCACTCGGGCCTGGCCGCCGAGTCGACCGTCCGTGCCCACCTCACGGGCGACACGCGTCACCTCAGCCGCGAACGACGACAGCTGGTCCACCATCGTGTTGACCGTGCTCTTCAGCTCCAGGATCTCGCCCTGCGCATCGACGGTGATCTTCTGCGACAGGTCACCCGTCGCCACCGCGGTCGCCACCTGAGCGATGTTGCGCACCTGTGCGGTCAGGTTGGCCGCCATGTAGTTGACGTTGTCGGTCAAGTCACGCCACGTGCCGGACACGCCCTTCACCTGCGCCTGGCCACCGAGCCGGCCGTCGGTGCCGACCTCGCGCGCGACACGCGTCACCTCATCGGCGAACGACGACAGCTGGTCGACCATCGTGTTGACGGTGTTCTTCAGCTCGAGGATCTCGCCTTGCGCGTCGACGGTGATCTTCTGGGTGAGGTCACCGTTGGCGACAGCGGTGGCGACCTGGGCGATGTTGCGGACCTGGGTGGTCAGGTTGGCCGCCATCGAGTTGACGTTGTCGGTGAGGTCGCGCCAGGTGCCGCTGACACCCTTCACGTTGGCCTGGCCGCCGAGGATCCCCTCGGTGCCGACCTCGCGTGCAACGCGCGTGACCTCGTCCGCGAAGGTCGACAGCTGGTCGACCATCGTGTTGATCGTGTTCTTGAGCTCGAGCACCTCGCCGCGGACGTCGACGGTGATCTTCTTCGTCAGGTCGCCGTTCGCGACCGCGGTGG
>DASSEQ010000070.1:0-3981 GCA_035695245.1 Mycobacteriales bacterium
CTCGGTGCCCAACGACAACATCGACCGCGCCGTACGCCGGGGAGCCGGTCTCGACGCCGGCGGCGCCGACTACGAGTCGATCATGTACGAGGGCTACGGCCCTGGCGGTGTCGCGGTCTTGGTCGAGTGCCTGACCGACAATCGCAACCGCGCAGCGTCGGAAGTGCGTACGGCGTTCACCCGCAACGGCGGCTCACTTGCCGATCCGGGCTCGGTCGCTTACCTGTTCACCCGCAAGGGCGTTGTGCTGGTGCCGAAGGCCGGTGCGCTGTCGGAGGACGACGTGCTCACCGCGGTCTTGGAAGCGGGAGCGGAAGAGGTCAATGACCTCGGCGAGGCCTTCGAGGTGATCAGCGAGGCGACCGACGCTCACGCCGTGCGGGTGGCACTCGAGGCGGCCTCGATAGCAGTCGAGTCGGCCGATGTGTCGTTCCTGCCGTCGGTGTCGGTGCCGCTCGACGACGACACCGGCCGGCGCGTGCTGCGCTTGGTCGATGCGCTCGAGGACTCCGACGACGTGCAGAACGTCTGGGCCAACTTCGACGTGTCCGACGAGGTTCTCGAGTCGGTGTGACGACGCTGCGCTTCGAGGTCGTCTTCGACGACGAGCCTGGCGTTGCGTTGTCCGACGATGACCTGGCGGCGCTCGGCGGGGGAGTGCGGGTGCCGGTGGCCGGCACGATCGACGGCTCGTTCTTCCGCACCCGCGCGTTTCGGATGGGCGACTTCCAAGGTGTGCGGTTCAACAAGCAGATATTGCTCGCCGCTGATCGGGGCCCTGGCGATCGTGTCGTCATCGAGCTGTGGCACGACACCGGCGAACGGATGGTCGACGTGCCGCCCGACCTGGCCGAGGCGTTGGGCGCTTTGCGGGGAGCGTTCGACCGGTTCTCCTACACGCATCGCCGCGAGTGGGTGCAATGGGTGACCGAGGCGAAGAAGCCCGAGACCAGGTCGCGGCGCGTCGAGCAGGTCGTCGACCAGGTCCGCACCAAAATCATCCGGCTGACCCGCGTCCGGGCCTACCCCACCCCGCGCGCGTGATCATGGCGTTGTGCGGTGATCACGCCGAAGTGGCGGTGCGCTTGGCGACGCGCGTTGCGTGTCGGTGCGGGGCGTTGCCGCCGCGGAGACCTACGCTTCCGAACGTGTGTTCGGAGCGGCGATGAGGGTTCTGGGAGTCGACCCGGGGCTGACCCGCTGCGGGCTCGGGGTCGTCGAGGGCGAGCCGGGACGCACGCTGACCGCGGTGGCGTACGGCGTGGTCCGCACGCCCGCTGACGACGACGTCGCGCATCGCCTGCTGTCGCTCGACCAGGAGATCGCCGCCTGGATCGCCGCGCACCGGCCGGACCTGGTGGCAGTCGAGCGGGTCTTCAGCCAGCACAACGTCCGCACCGTGATGGGCACCGCGCAGGCCGCCGCGATCGCCTTGACGGCGGCGGCACGCGCCGGCGTGCCCGTCGCCGTGCACACGCCGAGCGAGGTCAAGGCCGCGGTGACCGGCAACGGTCGCGCCGACAAGCCGCAGGTGGGAGCCATGGTCACCAGATTGCTGAAACTGACGGAGGCGCCGAAGCCGGCCGACACCGCCGACGCGCTCGCGCTCGCGATCTGCGCGGTTTGGCGAGGTGGGGCGCAACGCCGGCTCCAAACCGCGGCGGCAGGTGCACGATGATCGCCAGCGTCAGCGGCCAGATCGCCGCGGTCAGCGGCGACACCGCCGTCGTCGAGGTCGGCGGCATCGGCCTCGCCGTGCTGTGCACCCCGCAAACACTCGCCACGCTCCGCCCCGGCATGCAGGCCAAGCTCGCGACGGCTCTCGTCGTACGCGAGGACTCGCTCACGCTTTTCGGGTTCGGCACCGACGATGAGCGGGCGGTCTTCGAGGTGCTGCAGTCGGTGAGCGGCGTCGGACCCAAGCTCGCGCAGGCCGTGCTGGCGGTGCACTCGCCGGACGCGATCCGCACCGCGGTCGCGACCGAGGACGTCGGCGCGTTGACGCTGGTGCCCGGCATCGGCAAGAAGGGCGCGCAGCGGCTGGTGCTGGAACTGAAGGACAAGCTCGCCGGCGGCACGGTCGGCGGCGGGGGCGGCGTCGTGCGGTTGCCCGGCCAGACCGGCGTCGGCGCCTGGCGCGAGCAGTTGCGGGCCGCGCTCACCGGGCTCGGCTGGTCCGGCCGCGAGGTCGACGAGGCGTTGGCCGCGGTGGGTCCTGAGGCCGAGGCCGCGATCGCCGTCGGCGACACACCTGACGTCGCAGCGCTGCTCAAGACCAGCCTGCGCATGCTGAGCCGCGCATGAGCGAGCGCGTCATCGACCCGCAGGGCCAGGACGACGAGCAGGTCGTCGAGGCGGCGCTTCGGCCCAAACAGCTGGACGAGTTCGTCGGGCAGGAGCGGGTGCGTGAGCAGCTCAGCCTGGTGCTCGACGCAGCCAAAGCCAGGCAGCGCCCGCCCGACCATGTGCTGCTCTCCGGCTCGCCCGGGCTCGGCAAGACGACGCTCGCGATGATCATCGCGGCCGAGCTCGGCATGCCGCTGCGGATCACCTCAGGCCCGGCGATCGAGCGCGCCGGCGACCTCGCCGCGCTCCTGTCGACGCTCAGCGAGGGCGAGGTGCTCTTCCTCGACGAGATCCACCGGATGGCGCGGCCGGCCGAGGAGATGCTCTACGTCGCGATGGAGGACTTCCGCGTCGACGTCGTCATCGGCAAGGGGCCCGGCGCGACCGCCATCCCGCTTGATGTCGCGCCGTTCACGCTGGTCGGCGCGACCACCCGCGCGGGCCTGCTGCCGGGGCCGCTGCGCGACCGGTTTGGCTTCGTGGCCCACCTCGACTTCTACTCGCCGGACGAGCTCGAGCGCGTGCTCGTGCGCAGTGCCGGCCTGCTCGGCGTCGACCTGCGCCCCGACGGCGCCGAGGAGATCTCGCGGCGCGCCCGCGGCACGCCGCGCATTGCCAACCGCCTGCTCCGCCGGGTGCGTGACTACGCCGAGGTGCGCGCCGACGGTGTGGTCAACCGCGAAGTCGCCCGCGCTGCGCTCAAGGTCTACGACGTCGACGAGCTCGGCCTCGACCGGCTGGACACGGCGGTGCTCGATGCCCTGCTGCGGCGTTTCGGCGGCGGCCCGGTGGGCCTTACGACGCTTGCCGTGGCGGTGGCGGAGGAGCCGGAGACGGTCGAGACCGTCGCCGAGCCGTTCCTCGTGCGAGCGGGCCTGCTGGCGCGCACTCCACGCGGCCGGGTGGCGACGAGTGCCGCATGGCAGCATCTGGGCCTGCGCCCGCCGACCCCGGCCGCCGCCGACGCGGTGCTCTTCGAGGTGGACGAGGCCTGATCCGCGCCCATCATTCGGGAACTGGGCCACGAAACGCCCGTAGACTCGCCGGGTGCTTGTCTCGCTCGGCAGCGTTGCCGTCCTTGCTGCCAACACCACCAGCAAGAAGAGTTCCGGCAGCAGCTATGTGAGCTTCCTGTTCCTCATCTTGATCGTCGGCGCCGTCGTGCTGATGATGCGCCGCGGCCGCAGCCGGCAGAAGGCGGTCATCGAGGCACGCAGCAACGTCGCTCCGGGCGTGGAAGTGGTGACGACCGCGGGGCTCATCGCGACGGTCATCGACGGTGACGACGAGACCGTGACACTGGAGATCGCGCCGGGGGTGCACAGCAAGTTCCTGCGCCAGGCGATCGCGCGCGTCGTCGTACCACCGAGTGAGGAAGCGACCGAGACCGAAACGGAAGCGCCCGAGACGACGGACGCTCCAGACGACAACCCGCCGGAAGGAACGCACTGACGTGGCTGGACCATCAGTCCCTCGACCGGGGCGGATGCTTGCGGTCGTAGGTGGCGTGCTCGTCGCGCTCTATCTCGCGATGTTCCTCGGCCCATCGGCGACGCCCGCACTCGGCCTCGACCTGCGCGGCGGCACCCAGGTCATCCTGCAGGCGATCCCGCTGAAGGGCAGCAAGGTCAGCGC
>DASSEQ010000071.1:0-6201 GCA_035695245.1 Mycobacteriales bacterium
TGCCCACGATCGTGTTGATCGCCCCCGCGGCAAGGCCGGCAGCGGCGACCGCCGCCGCGTCGAGGGGGGTCATCGCGGTCGAGGTTAGATTGCAGGCCCATGCCAGCCACGCCGGACGCCTTCTTCACGCCGCTCGGCGACAGCCGCTTCAGAGCAACCGCCCACACCGAGGGACCGTGGGACCCGGCGTTCCAGCACGGTGGACCGCCGGCGGCTCTCTTGGCACGCGCGATCGAACGCGAGTCGCCGTCGTGGCCGGCAACCGTCGCCCGCGTGAGCATCGACATCCTCGGACCGGTCCCGGTCGCCGAGGTCGAGGTGCGGAGCCGAGTGCTTCGCCCGGGGCGAAGTGTCGAGCTCGTCGAGGCCGAGATGGACGCCGGCGGACGCACGGTCGTCAGGGCGCGGGCTTGGCGGATCCGCGCCGCCGACCTCGAACTGCCGCCGCTCCGGGACGGGGCCGAGCCCAAAGACACAGCGGTCGACGAACCCCCACCGCTGCCGCCGACCGCCTCGCCGCTCGCACCCGGTTGGGGCGGCGGCTACCTGCACGCGATGGAGTGGCGACTAGCCGGCGGCAACTGGTCCGACCGCGGCCCGGCGACGATCTGGGGTCGCATGCGTTGGCCGTTGCTGCCGGACGAGGAGCCGACCGGGCTGCAGCGGATGATGACGATCGCCGACTCGGGCAACGGCGTCTCCAACGTGCTCCCGCTCACCGGGTGGTTCTTCATCAACCCCGAGCTGACCGTGCACGTCGCCGCGGTGCCGGCCGGCGAGTGGATCTGCCTCGACGCCCGCACCCAGGTGGAATCGCGCGGCTTCGGGCTGGCGGCGTCACGGCTGTTCGACCAAACCCGGCTGGTGGGGCGCGGGGCACAGACCTTGTACGTCGGACCTCGCTGAGCGCACGCGCGGGCTGGCCGAAATGTGACCTAGCGGAACGGCTAGCGAAGGCTTACTTTCTCCTGGACAGGGCGCCTACTGAGGGAGAAATGGGAAAGAGTGTCCCTAGTCGTACCGGAACGAGGAGTTGACCGTTGATCCGCCGCAGCAAGGTTGCAAAGACCAACGAGGTCAAGATCACGTTCAGCCTGCCCGAGGATGGGCTCAACGGCGCTGTGTCAGTGGTCGGCGACTTCAACGAATGGACGCCGGGGAAGCACGTCCTGGCCAAGCGCACCAACGGCACCCGATCGATCGCGGTGTCGGTGCCTGCCGGCACCAGTTTCCGGTTCCGCTACCTCGGCGAGAACGGGCGCTGGTTCGACGACGAAGACGGCGCCTGGGATTGCGACGCCCGCCGCATCGACACCTGACGCTCAGGCTTTCGTGCCGGCCTTGGCCTTGGCTTCTGCCTTCATAGCCTTCTTGTAGGCACGGACCTTCTCGAGGCTCTTGGCGTCGGTGATGTCGGCGACCGACTTGAACGAGCCGGTGGCGCCGTAGTCCCCCGCGGCCTCGCGCCATCCCTTCGGCTGCACGCCACGCTGCTTGCCGAGCAAGGCGACGAAGATCTTGGCCTTCTGCTTGCCGAACCCCGGCAACGCCTCGATCCGCTTGAGCAGCTCCTTGCCGTCGGACACGCCGGCCCAGATCTTCTCCGGGTCTCCGCCGTAGTCGGCGACGATCTGCCGGCAGAGGTCCTGCACCCGTCCGGCCATCGAGCCCGGGAAGCGATGCAGTGCGGGCGGCGTGGCGAAGAGCTTGGCGAGCTCGTCCGGATCACGCGCCGCGATGTCCGCGGCGTCCAGATCCCGACCCGTCCGCTGGGTCAGCGTGAGCGGACCGGTGAAGGCCCATTCGAGCGGGATCTGCTGGTCGAGCACCATGCCGATGAGCAGCGCGAGCGGGTCGCGGGTGAGCAGGGCGTCGGCGTCCGGGTTCTGCGCAAGAGCGAGCTGCTTCGTGGCCACGAACGAACCGTAGACACTGCGCGCCCGCAACGCCACCGAAGAGGGTTATTGCACTAGCCGTGCAATCGGACCAGAATCCCGTTCTGTGGTTGACGTGGACAAGGAAGCCCTGAAGCAGAAGTACCGCGAAGAGCGGGACAAGCGACTCCGCCCGGACGGCAACGACCAATACATCCGGATCGCCGGGCAGTTGTCGCACTACCTCGAGGATCCGTACACCCCGGTCTCGCCGCGCGAGCCGAAGACCGATCATGTGACGGTCGCGTTCATCGGCGGCGGCTTCGCCGGGCTCGTCACCGGCGCCCGGCTGAAGGAAGCCGGGATCGACGACGTACGCATCATCGAAAAAGGTGGCGACTTCGGCGGCACGTGGTATTGGAACCGCTATCCCGGTGCGCAGTGCGACACCGCGTCGTTCGTCTACATGCCGCTGCTCGAAGAGACCGGGCACATGCCGACCGAGAAGTACGCGCATGCGCCGGAGATCCTCGAACACTGCCAGCGCATCGGGAAGCAGTTCGACCTCTACGACAACGCGTTGTTCCACACGGAGGTCACCGAACTCGAATGGGACGAGGTGGCTCGCTGCTGGGTCATCCGCACCAACCGCGGTGACGAGTTCACTGCGCAGTTCGTCGGCATGGGACCGGGTCCGCTGCACGTGCCGAAGTTGCCGGGCATTCCCGGTCTCGCGTCGTTCGAGGGTCACTCGTTCCACACCAGCCGTTGGGATTACGGCTATACCGGTGGTGACCCGCTGGGCGCACCGATGGACAAGCTCGCCGACAAGCGCGTCGGCATCATCGGCACCGGTGCGACTGCCGTGCAATGCGTGCCGCACCTGGCCAAGACCGCAGGACAGCTCTTCGTGTTCCAGCGCACGCCGTCGTCCGTCGACGTGCGCGACAACCGACCGACCGACCCGGAGTGGTTTGCGCAGATCGCGACCGAGGGCTGGCAACAGCGTTGGCTGGAGAACTTCACCGCCAACCAGGCCGGCGGCCAGGCCGAGGAAGACCTGGTCATGGACGGGTGGACAGACCTGTCGCGTCGCATCCGTGAGCGGCTCTCCGCACTGCCGCAAGAAGACCGCACTCCGCAGAAGATGTGGGCCGCTTTCGAGGACTCCGACTTCGAGAAGATGGAAGAGATCCGCGCTCGCGTCGACACCATCGTCGCGGACAAGGCAACCGCGCAGGCTCTGAAGGCGTGGTATCGACAGCTGTGCAAGCGGCCGTGCTTCCACGACGAATACCTGCAGTCCTACAACAACCCCAACGTGACACTCGTCGACACGGCCGGAAAGGGTGTCGAGCGCATCACGTCCAAGGGTGTTGTCGTTGCCGGAGTCGAGTACGAGCTCGACTGCCTCATCTACGCATCGGGTTTCGAGGTCGGGACCGAATACACGCAACGCACCGGCTACGACATCGTCGGTCGCGACGGACTGAAGCTGTCCGAGCACTGGGCTGACGGGATGCGCACCAAGCACGGCACCCATGTGCACGGGTTCCCCAACTTGTTCATCGTGCAGCCGACGCAGGGCGCCAACCTCATCTCCAACGTGCCGCACAACCTCACCGAGTCGGGCCGGACGATCGCGATGATCGTCAAGCACGCCTTGGACAACGGTTGCCGCGAGGTCGAGGTGACCAAGGCCGCCGAGGACGAGTGGATGCAGATCCTGTTGTCCGGTCCCGGTCGGATGATCGGCTCGCAGGACTGCACACCCGGCTACTACAACAACGAGGGCCAACCCAACAAGCGCTCCGAGTTCTTCGTCGGATACCCGTACGGCGCAGTCGCGTACTTCGGCTATCTCGACGAGTGGCGCTCGTCGGGCAAGTTCGACGGACTCGCGTTCCAATAGCGGTCAGAGCAGGTAGGTGAACCGGTCACCGCTGCCGGTCGCGCTCGTCCCGCCGGGTGTCGTCACGGTGACGTCCACCGGTCCGGCGGCATGTTGTGGCGACAGGGCGCGGAGCTGGCGATCGGAAATGACCTGCAGCTTGCTCGCCGGCGTCGCCCCGAAACGCACCTGGGTCGCGCGGAGCAACGCCCGCCCGGAGATGGTGACCCACGTGCCTCCCCGCGTCGAGCCCGTCGCCGGTGATACGCCGCTGATGCCGGGCCGGTCGAGATAGGCAAACGCGTTTGCCAGCCGGGCTGTTTCACCGTTGCGCAGCTGCACGACGACATCGACCGTCGCGGGGTCCGACGCCGGTGGCGTGACGGCGCGGATGCTGCCGTCGCTGCCGATGGTGAAGTGCGCCGAACGTCCGGCAAACGTGACCGCTACCGCATCCGTGAAACCGGAGCCATGGATCGTGACGGCCGTGCCGCCGGCGATGGGCCCGGCGTCCGGCGACAGATCGCGCACTGCCGGCGCGCCGGCCGGCTGCACCCCCGGCTGCCCTTCGGCCACGGCTGGGCTCGGGGCCGGCCTCGGTGCGCTGCTGGGTTGCAGCACTCCACCGGTCCCTGCTCCGGCGTTCCCGGTCTGAGAACCGCCTTCGGCGGTGTTGCCCGACACGCTCGGCGGCGACGTGACAGTCGCTCCGTTGACCCCTTGCGCCGAGGGTCGACGGGTAGCCCGCGAGCCGCCGTACGTCGCAACCACGGCTACGGCGACGACGAGCACGAGCACGGCCGCGGCGCCGAGAAAGCGTTGCGCGCGGCGGGTTTCGGAGACGCGGGACGTGCTGAGCTGCTCGCGGAGACGGTCCCGGAACGCCGGCGCCAAGGCACGCGGGCCGTCAACATCGGCAAGCAGCAAGGCAACCGGATCGCTCAGCTGTCGCTCGAGTCGGCTGTCGAGCTCGTCACCGAGCGGCATCGCCGTCGTCTCCGCGGCGCCGGTGGTCAGTTGCTCGAACAGTCGGTCTCGCAGCTCGGCCGGAAGCGAACGCGGACCGTCGACACCGGACAGCGCGCGCTCGATGTCGTCACTCATCGTCGGCCGCCAGCTCGCGCTTCAAGCCCTCACGCGCCCGTTGCAACAGCGACTGGATCTGCACGGGCGACCGGCCGAGCTCAGCACCGATCTGCTGCACGCTCTGCTGGTCGAGGTATTTCAGCACCAGCACCTGACGATGCACCGCCGGCAAGCGGCCGAGCGCACGCGCGACTTCGTCTCGCCGCTCGAGTGCTTGCGTCGTGTCATCCCCGTCCGTGACCAGTCGCAGCCGTGACTCGACGACAGCTGCTTTGCGTTCGCGCTCGTAGTGCCGCGCAAGCCGGCGCCGCGCGATGGCGCACATCCACGTCGACACCGACGAGTCGCCGCGAAAGTCCGGCGCCGATTTCACCACTTCCAGGAGCGTCTCCTGCAACAGGTCTTCGGCCACCTCGCGGTCCGC
Source organism: Mycobacteriales bacterium (assembly GCA_035695245.1). GTDB lineage: Bacteria > Actinomycetota > Actinomycetes > JAFAQI01 > JAFAQI01 > DASSEQ01. The sequence goes on from DASSEQ010000071.1 coordinate 5,276, forward strand.
GCCGACGCGGGCGTAGAGGAAGCCGAAGACCGTCGGCGCAACATCGTCGAGCAACCACCGCACCGCCGCCGGCTCACCCGCGGCAGCCGCTTTGAGCAGCCGAGCTTCGTCATGCGTCGGGCTCTGCTCGCGGCTTCGCTTCAACGGGATGGCAGCCACGCAACCAGCTCGAGTGTGTTGAGGTCATTCGCCATGACGCCCCGGTCGGTCACGGTGTAAAGCAGACCACCGATCACGACGCTGCGCATCGTGCCGCCGAGATATTCGTTGGACCCGCCCGGCTGCTGCAGCGAACCAACTCGCTTCAGCGTGCCGCCGGCGTCGACGTGGTAGACGGACTCGGCTTCGTACGGCGCCCCGTCCCACGCCTGCATCGGCACGACCAACAACCGGTCAGCCGGCCACCACAGGAACGCGTGGAAGTCGTTTTCGGCCGGAGAGTAGACGTTGGCAAGGCGCACCCGTGACAGCAACGTCGGCGCCGCCGGGTCGGAAACGTTGAAGACGGACAGCTGCTCGCCGATCGGATGCGCGCGGGAGTCCACCTCGCGACCCAGCCCGAAGAGCTGTCCATCGCCGAGCGGATGGAGATACGCCGAATAGCCAGTGACCTCGAGGTGGCCGAGCGCCCGCGGATGTTCCGGATCGGCGAGATCGAGGACATAGAGCGGATCGATCTGCCGGAACGTCACGACGTAGCCGAGCGCACCGAGAAAACGAACGCCGTAGATCTTCTCGCCGCGACCCAACCCGCTGACGCGACCGACCGGCACGAGGACGCCGTTGACGGCGTGCAGGATCGTCACCCGGTTGTCCGACTTCACCCGCGGTGCCAGTCCTTCGCCCGGCGCCGGGTCGGCGATCCCGACCGTCGTGGCTATCCGAAGGTAGCCGTCGTACTCCCCCATCGAGTACTGGTCGACGAG
>DASSEQ010000072.1:0-3738 GCA_035695245.1 Mycobacteriales bacterium
GAACTTCCGGCCCGGACGGGCGTAGGCGACGAAGTCCTCGATCAGCCACAGCGGCGGCGCGAACTCGCCACCGGACCCGCCGGCTGCACCCGTGTTGCCGAGGGCGCGGAGCTCGGCGTCGCTGCGCTTCGCCAGCTCGTCAGCGGACATCTTCGAGTTGCGGCGAAGCCGGTCGATCGCGTTCGGGTCGCCTTCCTGCTGCGCGAGGAACAGGTCGCGGAAGTAGGAGTTCTCGACACGGTTGCGGTGGTAGATCGGAGCGTCGGTGACGCGCGCACGGGGCTCGACGTCACCTGCGGCCTTGCGGGCCTCAGCGGCGTCCGCACGGCGCTTGTCGAGCTCCTCGAGCTCCTTGATCCGATCGTCGAGCGCGCGGATCTCGGCGCTGACCTCGTCGAACTTCGCGGACTCGTCCGCGTTGAGGTTGCGCTTCTCCTCGGTCGGGGTCGCGAGGAGAGCGTCGAGGTCGGCCTGCTTGCCGTCCCTGCTCTCCCGCAGCGTCGTGATGAGCGGGTTTTCGGGCATGGGTGATCTCCTGATCGGGGTCTGGTTGTGTCTGGACCCGCGTTCAGGTGGCGTGGGCGGTGGCGTGACTAGCCGGGCGCCGTATCCGGGCTGATGCGGTGGTGCTTACGCCGAGAGTCGGCGCAGTTCGGCAGCCAGTTGCAGCCGCCGCGCCAGGTCGAGCGGAAGGCCCGGCTCTGGAACGTCTTCGGGGGTGACCTCGGTGACCTCGGCCTGCGCCGCGCGGGTCAGCGGGATGCCGAGCGCCTCGAGCGCGTCGTGCAGCCGCTCCACGTTGTCGAGGTCGAACTGAGTGCCGGCGCGGACCTCGCGCAGCATCGCTTCGGCGAGGACGTAGGCCGATTCGCGCTCGTCACGGGCTCGTACCTGGGCTTCGGTGGCTTCGTTCGCCGGGTAGGTGACGACGGACACGTCGCCGCCGGACAGGTTCGCCTCGCGGATCGTCCGGTCGGGGACGTCGCCGGAGTAGTCCCACGTGTCGCCGCCGGCCGGGACACGAAACGCGAACGACATCTGGTCGAGGTCGCCACGGCGCATCTTCGGCAGGAGCCGCTGCACGTCCGGGTCGGACGGGTCGAGCGTCGCCCGTACCTGAAGGCCGCGGTGGTCTGTCGACAAGGTGAGCGTGCCGGACTTGGTCCGGGCGAGTGGCTGGCCCTCGTGGTCGATGAGAAGCCGCACGTCGGGAGATCCGGTCAGCGTCCGCCTGAAGGCGTCGGGGTGGATGCGCTCACGGAAGTAGCCGATCTGGTACGGCTCATTGAACGTCGCCGCGTAGCCGGTCAGGACCGGCGCGGAGTCCTCGTCGCGCAACTCCACCGTGGCGGCGACAGTCCGCGTCTCATACGGCCTGGGCTCAGCCATTGACCACTCCTAGCTTCGGCTTCACGGTCGGGGCCACGTCGGGCGTGTCATCGGAGGTCTCGGGGGTCGGTGGGTTCGGGAGGGCCTTCGCCATGCCCATTGGGGTCACGGTCAGCGGGACGAGCTCGAGCTCTTCCTTCTCCGTGTCGGTCAGCGGCGGCTCGTTCCGGCGCCGCAGGATGCGGGACGGCGGCAGCACCTTCGCAGCGACCTGGATCGCATCGACCTTCGCCTGAGTCTCTGCGTCGGTGCGGAGCAGCTTGGAGATGTCGAACTCGACGTACTGCGGCTGAGCGAGCAGCGTGGAGAACGCATCCTCAACGCGCCGGAGCCACATCTGCACCGAGTAGGTGAGGAAGTCCAACGACCGCTGCTCGACGTTCGAGTAGGTCATCGACGTGCCGACCTTGCCGCCGACCATCTCGGCGGGAACCCCGAAGATCCGCGCGATCTCGGAGATATTCGCCGCCTGCGTCTCGAGGAACTGTGATTCCTCGGGCTTCACGGTGATCGGGACGTACTTCACGCCGCTACCGAGGGCGATCGGCTCCCGGTTACGCGCGCCGGCCAACAGCCGCTCTTTCAGCTCGCGGGCCTGCGATTGGCTGACGTCCATGTTGGACTCGAGGACGGCCTTCGGGACGCCGCCGCCGTCGAAGAAGTCCTTCGCGAACTTCCGGGAGGACAGGTCGACCCCGATCGCCATCGCTGCGTACTCGATCGGTGACATCCCGACCTTGCGGCCCGGCAGCGTCATCCCTCGCACATGCCAGATCCGGTCGGTCATGTCCTGCTGGTTGTCACCGACCTTGTACCGGATCTCCCCGGTGTCCCGGTCAACCTCCGGTGTCACCCGGTCGGGGTGGAGTAGCACGACCTGGGTGGGCCGACCGAGACCATCCAGGCTCGACTTCAGCCCGTAGGCGTTGCCGCGGAGCAGCAGCGACACCATCACCATGTGCAGCCACTCGGCCTGCCCCATGTCCGCGGACGGGGTCGTGACGAGCGTCGGGTCGGTGATCCGCTGCGGGATGTCCCCGGTGCGGCGGTAGGTCTGCAACGGCAGCATCGCCACGGCGTTCGCGAGGAGCTGCACGCACGCCCACACGGTCGGCACGACAAGCGCGCTGTCCGGCTGGGTCGCCACGGACGGCTGACCGTAGATGTTCGCCCCCGGGTAGGGCGGGATCGGCGGTTCCGGCGCCCACTGGCGTCGCTCCCTGCCGAATAGCACGCCCATCGCGAAGGGTCCTCTCAGGAGCGGTCAGTGACCAGGTCAAGGAGCAGGAGCCCGCTCGCGACGAGATAGGCGGCCGGACGGTAGACGAGCCACGTGCCGTAGAAGGCCAAGCCGACAACAGCGAGGCCCTGCCACACCCGGCGCAGCGCGCCAACAGCGGCCAAACGCCTTCGGACGACTACCAGACGGCGCGCAAGATGTCTCCGCGCCCGCGTTCCCACGCCCAGCGCGTCAGGGTCACGGCGACCAAAGGCGAGATGACCGCGCCATGCTTGCGATCCCACACCCACGTCTCGCCACCCCTGACCATCGCGCCGGCCACCGCCGCATCGAGCGCCGGGTGCCCCGAATGGGGCAGATCACCGCGGGTGACGGCGTCGTAGAACGCCACACACGCCCGCGGGTAGTCCTCAGTCGTGATCTCCTGCACCCGCACCGACGCTTCACGCAACGGCTGGATCAGCACGCCGGCCGGGCCCTTCGGATGCACCCAGAACGACACGTCGGGATGCACCTGCTGAAGCCGTGAGCACGCCTCAACGACCCACGCGGCGCCTTTCGAGTGCTCGACCACGTCCACGTAGCCGTCCGCGCAGACACCGATCGACGCCCACTCGCGGTCCCACGTCATGTCCACTGAGAACGCCGCCGGAGCGCCCGTCGGGGCCGGAGCCTTGCCGGCTTTCCACTGCGCGAGCGGGAACACGGTGCTCGCGGCGTCGGGGTCCTCCCACCATGAGAGGAATTCCCGCATGAACTCTTCGGGCGGCATCGAGTTCCGCTGGTCCTCGAGCGCCGACTCGTCGATCCGCCCCGACCACAGCGCGGGGTTCGCCTGCCACCACAGGTCGCGGTCGTCGAGCGCGCAACCCTCCGACCCGACCGCGTGTGAGCAGTCCGACCGCAGGCACGGTTTGCGCTCGGCGCCGTACTCGACCCACGCCATCCGGGCGTCCTTGCCGGCCCGGCCACGGTCCCGCAGCCGTCGCAGCTGCTCGGAGTCGACCAGCCCAGCCGATGACGCGATCCGCACCTGCGCGCCCGGACGGGTCAGCATCGTCGGGTAGACCGCACCAACATGTTTCGGCTCGAGGTACAACGCCTCGTCG
>DASSEQ010000073.1:0-2721 GCA_035695245.1 Mycobacteriales bacterium
TGCCGGCGAACTCGATGACGTGCGCGACCGCGCGGTCGCGCGGTTGCTGGGTGAGCCGCCGCCGAGCATCCCCGATCCCGGTGTGCCGTTCGTGCTCGTGGCGAGAGATCTCTCGCCGGCGTTGACCGCGACGCTGGACGCATCGAAGGTCTTGGCGCTTGTCACCGAGCGTGGCGGACCGACCTCTCACACCGCAGTGCTCGCCAAGGCGTTGGGCATCCCGGCTGTCGTCGGTGCGCCGGGTGTGACCGCACTGACGACCGGGCGGCGGGTTGCCGTTGATGGTGCGAGTGGCGAGGTGACGGCTGATCCGGACACCGAGACGGTCGGGTCGTTTCGTGATGGCAGTGGCCGGGTCGCAACGCCGTCGGACGACCGCGGCCCTGGCCGCACGCGCGATGGACGGCCGGTGCAGCTGCTCGTCGCGGTCGGGGGCAAAGCCGATGTCGACGACGCACTCGCGGTCGGCGCCGAAGGTGTCGGCGTCTTCCGCACCGAGTTCCTCTTCCTCGACCGCGAAGAGCCGCCCACCGTTGCCGAGCAGGCCAGTGCCTACCGGGAGGTCTTCGACGCGTTTCCCGGTCGGCCGGTGACGACGCGGACGTTGGACATCGGCGCGGACAAGCCGGCGTCATTCGTTCGGCTCGGTGACCAGCCCAACCCCGCGTTGGGTGTTCGCGGCTTGCGCGTCGCAAGACGGCACGGAGATCTGCTGTCGGACCAGCTCACGGCGGTCGCGCGAGCAGCACGTGAGTCGTCTGCGCAGGTGCAGGTGATGGCGCCGATGGTCGCGACGACGGCAGAGGCCGCGTGGTTCGCGGCTCGGGCGCGCGACGCCGGCTTGACGTCGGTAGGAGTGATGGTCGAGGTGCCGGCGGCGGCGCTGCGCGCCGGTGACTTGTTGCGTGTCGTCGACTTCGTCTCGGTCGGCACCAACGACCTCGCGCAGTACACCTTCGCAACCGACCGAGCCGACGGCGAGCTCGCCGACCTGCTCGACCCGTGGCAGCCGGCCTTCCTCGATCTCGTCGCGACGGTGCTCCGCGCAGGCGCTGTTGCCGGCCGCGCGGTGACAGTGTGTGGCGAAGCCGCCTCCGATCCGCTCTTGGCGCCGGTCCTCGTCGGTCTAGGTGCTTCCGGTCTGTCGATGACGCCGCGGCTGGTCCCCGCCGTACGTTCCGCACTGGCCCGCGTCACCAGCGAGCAGTGCATCCAGATGGCCGCCGCCGCTCTCGATTCCGAAGGCCCCGAAGAAGCCCGCCACCGCGCCACCGCCCTCCTGTAAAACCAACTTGTCAGCGCCTCGTGACCCTCTGGGGACAGACCCTCTGGGGTCACCGCACGCTGACAAGTCCGAGCGCGCGGCGAAGTTGCGCGACGGCACGAGGGTCATCGCCGTAGATGAGCGGGCTGGCATAACGAAGCACGCCTTTGCCCGCCAGTGTCGCGTCGTTGTCCTTGAGGTTGTCTTCGGCGCGGACGGACAGTACGACGTGCACGCCCCCGTCGACCTCGACGCGGACGATGCGGCCATTCGGAAGCTCAAATTCGGCATCCAGAAATCGCCAACGGCCTGCCCGATCCATCCGTCGCTGGCATCGGGGCATCGGGAATTCGTGCCGGCGACAGAAGCCGAGGAAGGCCGCTTCGGAAAGCGCCTCGGCGCCGCCGCACATGTCTGCCGCCAAGGCGAGGAGCTGTCGTCGGTAGCGAATGTGGCCTGCTTCGAGCAGTGCGGCCCGCATCACGACCGCCGTTTCACGTCGCTGTTGAACGGGCGCGACGAACACGCGCATTGCCGTCCAGACATTGGGAGACCAGGCGGCAGCGTCAACCGCCGCTCGGCTCACTCGTGTGCATGGCGGACGGCGGGCCATGACGACGTCGGCAGCACTGAAGCGGCGCGACTCATGCACCACTACCTTGACCCCGTCGACGGGCAGCACCCGAGCGCCGCGACCTACCAGGACATGAACGTCGTCGGTCTCGAATCCCTTGACGCGCCACGACTGCAAAGAAGACAAACCGCAGATCCCGGCCGGATCTGGTGCGCTCAAATAGACAGCCCATAGCCGCTGCCGCCAAGTCAGTGGGCCGTTGTGACCGACGACAACTTTTTCGTTGAGCTCCCGCCAGCGTCCGGCGTCGATTTGGCTGCGGATGAAGGCCCACGCGTGGCCGCCGTCCAGGAGCTGTCGGCGTGTCGCGACGCCGCTCTGCTCGTCGAAGGGGCTCGGAATCGGGAGGGCCATGAGGCCACAGCGTGGCCGAAACTCCTCAGACGCGAGTCCGGCTGTCCACAGCCGCGAGTTGTCAGCGCCTCCTGACCCTCTGGGGTCACTGCACGCTGACAAGTCCGGGGAGTACGGTGCGCGCATGCGCGTTGCGGGTGATGGTGGGGTCGGGATCGAGGTCTTCGTCGAGGGGCCTGACGACGGTGCTCCGGTGCTGTTGTTGCACGGCTGGCCGGACACGCACGACCTCTGGCGCAACCAGGTCAAGGCGCTGACCGAGGGGGGCTTCCGGACGATTGCGCCGGACCTGCGCGGCTTCGGCGCGAGCGACAAGCCCGCTGACATCGAGGCATATGCGTTGCAGCACAGCGTCGTCGACATGGTGGCGGTGCTGGACGCGCTGGGCATCGCCAAGACGCTGCTCGTCGCGCACGACTGGGGCGCGGCGCTCGGCTGGGGGTTGGCGAGCTTCCTTCCGGACCGCATC
>DASSEQ010000074.1:0-6765 GCA_035695245.1 Mycobacteriales bacterium
GCGGAAGTGCCCCAGCAACGCCTTCACGGCCGCGCCGGATGTCCCGGCGGCAGGCTCGATGCGAGCGATCACGCGGCCTCCGCGGGTGACGAAGAAAGTCTCGCCGTCCTTCTCCACCGCGGTGAGCAGGGCAGAGAATCCTCTGGCTGCGTCTGTGGCTGTGATCTCCTTCATTGCATCAGATTATCTGATCCGAACTGATGCGGCAATGTCAGACGAGGCGCGCGAGAACGCCGGCTGTCGGTCGTGACTCGTCCCGCAGTGCCCGAACATAGGGCGCACTTGTAGTCAGCAGCCGTTCCTCGATGCATCGCCGGTCATCGCGCTCATACGGGCTAAGCGCGCTGGCAAAGAAAAGGTGTCGACTCCGCGAACAATCACACAAGGGTAGCCGCGCATGCCTGGGGTCAACCGGAGTCGCCGTGCCGCAGGTGCGGTGTCGGCTACGGCACTTCTCCAGCCCGGAACGTGTCCGTGTCGGCGTGATAGGCGACGTATCCGCCGCTGGTGTGCAGGTACAGGACGTCGCCTTGCTTGTGCACGTAGCTGACTCCGCCGGGAGGGCCGGGTGGCTGCCGCCACCGCCACTTCGCGAGGGGATGGTCCGTAGTCCCGTCACGGCAGACGTGATCAGCCGTTGGGCACAGGTAGATGCCGAGCATGCCGGGCTGCTTGGCGGTGCCCTCCGTGGTGATGAACCAGCCGGAGGCCAGCGAACCGCAGCTGCGGATCTCCCCGTAGCGAGCGGTGATCTGCGTGCCGGTCTCTGAGTACGACGGGTTGGACCACGTCCCGCACACCGCCGGATTCGGCGGCGGCAACGCGACAGCAGAAGGGGACGCTCCGGCATCGATAGCAATGCCCGCTCCGACACGTGCGCTTTGCGAGTTCGGGATGTCCCAGCCGAACTTCCCCCCTTGCGACGGTGCATCGGGGGCCTGGATCTTCATCTGGTACCGGACGCGGCCGTGTGCAGGGATCGACCGGACGATGCCGCAGTTCAGGTAGTAGCTGTGCACGGACGGAGATGCGCCGGCTGGCGAGTAGATGCTCTCGGTGTAGACCGGGCATGGGTCGAGGGCGACCGCTTGCGCTGTCGTGTTCGTCAGGGTGACGACGTAGGTGACCGCGACGAGCAGCCCGTCGCCGTCCGGATCGCCGGTACCGGGAATCAATAACTGCGGACCGCCAGGCGGCTCTTCGTGCGCGGTTTTCGTCACGCCGTCGACGACGAGCAGCCCGGCGCCGTCCGGATCTCCTGTGCCCGGAATCGTCCACTGCTACCCGGGCGGGACGACCTGCGAAGCCCCCGGCCCCACGCCCAAGGCGACGACAAGTGCGGCGAAAACCTTGCCCTACACCGGGCTACGGTCCGCGACACTCTTGGTGTCTGTCGCAGCGCTTCTTCTCATGGCTGGAGGCTCCCTCATCCTCGTCGCTCGAGGCCCCAGCGACAGCCCGCAGCGCTAGGACAAGTGTCGTTCTCGCTCCGCAACTACTCCGCGCCGCCCAAGAGGGCGTCAAGCGCGTCCTGCCCTTCGGTTTGAGCGAAGCACTCCGGATGAGCGACGACGAACGGCGTCCAGCCGTGGATGTCGGTCCTCTCCCGCACGAAGCGGGCCGCCTGAGGCTTCGACGAGTCGTTCCAGTCGGTCGGGCCGACGTTCACGAACGCCGTGTCGGGCTGAATCCCGCGTCCGTAGACGTGGCAGATGCCCGGTGATCCCTGCACAGCCACGGATCGAACCCTGAACGCCCGGCGTCGTGTATGTGCCGATGTAGTGCACGGGCCGGCCTCAAGCGGCTGGGAGCCAGGGGGCTTAGCGAGCATCAGATGCGGGAGTGGCCACAACCCACGCTCCGTCCATCCGCAGGGCGTGCAGGTTATGATCTTGAAGCGCGCGGGTCGTCGCCTCGTCGTCCAAGACGGTCATTTGCCACGGCTGATCCCAGGACTGTCCGCTGACGCTGCATCGGGTGGTTGCACTCACAACTGGCCACTGGCTGTCGTCGACGTCCAGCAGGCAAACTTCGACGCTCCCCAGCATGGAGCGGCCCGGTCGAAAGTCTCGGCCAGGGTCCAGACGTTGCAGGACGACGATCCCGTCGGCCACCACGTGGCTGGCTGCCGTGCCGAGCAGCGCCTGACGATGTGCGTCAAACGCCGTGTTGACCAGATGAGACAGCAGCAGCACGGCGTCGAATCGCTCCTCCGAACGGAAGTCTTCGATGCGCGATTGAAGCGGCGTGGCCCGACTGATGTGCCCCAGCATCTCGGCCGACTCGTCGACGGCTAGTACGTCGTACCCGGCGCCAGCCAGCGGGTCGGCTATACGGCCCGCCCCAGCGCCCAGGTCGAGGATCTTCTTCCTGCCACGCACGTGTTGCAGTACCACAGACAAGTCGGGCTCGGCGGGCAGCGCGGCGTACGCCTCGACCGGGGAGCCGTCAGGGGTGACCACCCCACGACGATCGCACCACTTCCATGCGCGTGCAGCCGGTGCAGCCCGCATGTGGCGATGGGATGTTGTTGAGGGTGGCGTCCGAACAGACGGTCATCCGCGCGTTGGGGAGGGCAGCGGGTCCTTCGTTAGGGCTGCGGCCGGGCCGCTTCCGACGGCGACGGTGATGCTGGCCAACTGGTGGGCGGTGAGGCAGTCCTGGCTGGCTGGGCAGCCGAGTGCGAGGTCGATAGTGCCGGTTCCGGGCCCGTCGCCGTTGGAGACGACAACTCCGATGCCGTCGGCGTTGAAAGGGGTCTCGGGCGCGTCGCTGGCGGTCTGTAGCAGCGGGCTGTCGATCTGGATGCGTAGTCGGTCGACGCACGGTCCCTCTGCGTGCAGGTACATCAGCGCATCTCCGGGCATGGCGAGCAGGTTGTGGTGGGCTCCCGGACTGATGCGCCACTGAACCGGGCTGGGCGGCAATGAGGCGGTAACGGTCAGCCCCGCGCATTCCCCGGTCATGACGAGCGCCGGCAACTGTCCTGTCGTGGGGGCCGGGGCCACCGTCGGAGCGTTCGGGCCGTCGAGCCAGGCCAGGTTGCGCCAGTGGGTGGTGAACGTCAGGTCTTGCCAGGCCCGCAGAGCGGCCTGCGTGTGGGGAGGGGAAGCGGTCGCCACGATCACCTGGTAGCCGTCCACTTCACGGGTGAACGACGCGTAGGTGCCTTTGACGGGCAGGCAGGTGCCGATGGCCGGCTGGCCGTGCGGTACGACGCAGACGTGGATACCAGGCAGGCCCTGGCGGGTGGGGTAGTAGTCGTTCAGCCCACCGTCCATCGGCTTGTAGCCGGCCGGTAGACGGGTGGGCGCCACGATGACTGCGCCCGGCGCGACGCGCAGGAACTGCTCGACGGCCTGCCGGTAGCTGCCGGGAGGTGCCGGGGCAGAGTTGGGGCCGGGACTGGTCGACCCGGCCGGGACCACGACAGTGGCCGTGTGGTCGCCGTGCCAAAGTTCGACCACGCCCAGGGTGGCGGCGGCGATAAGCAGACAACTGGCCGCCGAACCGGCGACGCGCCGCCGGCGCCGCGCCCGGCTGATGCGGGCCCGGACCTGCGGGTAGGTGTCGGCCGGGTCGTTCACCGTGTCGGCCTGCTGCCGCATCGCTTGGCGGAGCTGGTCCACAACTGGGCTCATCGCTGATCTCCCACACCAAGTCGAGGTTCCTCCGCCTGCGCAGCAAGGAGCCCTTCCAGCCGGGCGAGCGCCCGCGCGCTGCTGCTCTTCACCGTGCCGAGCGGGATTTGCAGGATGCGGGCGACATCGGCTTCGCTCTTGTCGTCGTAGAAGCGCAGCACCATGACTGCACGCTGCCGTGCGGGCAGCGCGGCGAGCGCCCGCAGCACCCGGTCGCGTTCCGCCGTCTCATCGGCGGCGTCTGCCACCCCGGCGTCAGGGATGGTCGGCGTGGCTCGTTCGCGCCACCAGCGCCGCCGGCGCTGGTTCAGATGCGTGTTCACCAGGATGCGCCGGGCGTACGCGTCGACCGCTTCCTGCGCCTCCAGCCGGTTCCATGCGAAGTACAGCTTCGTCAAGGCGACCTGGACGAGGTCCTCGGCGTGACCGTAGTCCCCGGTCAGTAGCACGGCGAGCCGGCGCAGGCCGGGGGATCGTGACAGCACGAACTGCCGAAACGCCTCCTCCGCGCCCGCGTCCACCGCGCCTCCCCAACCCGCCGTCTCCCCATAAGACACGGTCGCGGGGCGGTCAAGTTCCACGATCTGGAAAACCGCAGGCGTCAACAACGAAGGGCTTCCGGCGCGTCCTGATCGCGACCACCATGTGCTCGTGGTCGACGTGCTCGAGCAAGGCAGTGAACGCGGCATGGCACGTCGCCGCTGGCCGTGGCTGCTCGGCGCACTCGTCGTCATCGCGGGTCTTCTGGCCGGTCCTGCCTGGTCGGCCTGGGACGGGCATCAGCGGCAGGAGATCGCCCGCGGGTGGGCGTTGCGGGCCGCCTTCGATGACGGACGGGCAACGGCGCTGGCGAAGCTGGCCGCTCGGGCGGTGCCTGGTGACGAGGGCCCGTACTCGGCGGCCGTGCGGGCGCTGGACCGGGAGGAGGCCACTCGCCTTCAGGTGCTGCTCGGCCGGTTGCCCCACGTCCTGCTGCGCGGCAGCACCGGCACCATGCGTGACGCCGTGGCCGCTGCGATCCGGGCCGAGCGCGACAGCCTGCTGCATCCGGCACCGGTGAACGTCGGTGAGCAGCCGATGCCGACGGCGGACCCGCAGGCGCTGCATCTCGCCGACCGGGCGAACCGGCTGCTCTCCGGCGTGAAGGTGCACGTGCCCGCCCAGCCGGCGCACGCCGCGGATGCGGCCATCGCCCACTTCGGCCACTTTCTCGACCAGCAGGTCGGGCCGCTTCGGCTGCTGGTCTACACCGATACGGGGCTGCGCTGGCTGGACGTGGACGCGAGCCACGTCGAGACCGGGCCGGCCTATGACATGCCGAACCTGGACACGCTGCCCGGCGTCGGCGTGGTCACCCGGCCGGGCTGGCTGGCACTGGGCGGACCCGTGATGCGCACCCTCGATGAGGACGGCGAGTCCTACCCGCTGCCGCTGGGTCCCTTTGTCGTGGCCGGACCGACGCCGGGGACGGTCTGGACCAGCGACATGCGCCAAGCCGTGCTGAGCGACCGGCAAGGCCGCCGGCTGCGGGGGACGGTCACGGTGCCGGCCGGCACCGAGCGCATCAGCGGCGCCTTCGGGAACGATCTGCTGCTGCTTCAGAACATGGGCAGCAACCCGGGACATCTGGTCTTGTGGAACACCCTCACCCACAACGAACAGCTCATCGGCACCGACGCGTGCATGTTCCCGCTGGACCTGCACGGCTCGCTGCTGGCCTGGCGGTCCTGCGACGATCCGGTCTCGACCCTGCAACTATCCGACCTGCCGAGAGGCGCCACCCGCACGGTCACGCTGCCGGCAGGGTGGACCGCCGCGACCGCCGGGTTCTCCCCCGACGGGAAGCGTCTCGGCGTCTGGCTGTACAGCTACCAGCAGGACGGCACGCGGCTGCTGATCATCGACGCGACCACCGGCCGTTGGCGCGAGTCGAGCCTGCCGGTCAACCGAGGCGGAACGAGTCCGTTCGTCTGGGCCCCAGACTCGGCGAAGGTGTTCACCGGCTACACCACCGGCGGCCAACATCGGATCGCCGTCGTCGATGCCGCCACCGGCGCCGCCGAACTACTCCGCTACCGCGCCGGCGGACTGCTGCCACTCGCCGCGCTTCCCCGCTGACCCGGCCCCACAGCGCCTCCGGATCATTGATGTGCTCCTATGTTGTCAACGGCGGCGTATAGAGGCCGATTTCGTCGCGGAGGTCGGCGTGCAGGGCGACGTAGACGACGTCGCTGAGGTAACGTCGGCTAGGCCACTCTTGTCAAGAGACGTTGACAGGCAGGGCTCACGCGATGCTGCGCACGCTGTCCCAACCAAGCGCGATATGCCCCTCCGGACTGGGCAAGCGCTTGTGTGCGTGGCCGTGTGAAGACCGGAAGCACGTGGGATCGACCCCGCCCTTGCCGGCAGGCTCCCGCTACGGATGCGCGCCGGCGTACGCCGCGTCAACTTCGATCACGCTGATGCCGGTAACGGCCGGCCCGGCCGTCGGCTCCTGGGCGAAGATCGTGTGATCGGGATACCGGTTCGACGGCAGCCACTTCGGTACCACTCCGTAGCCCGCCCGCGCGGCCACCCTGCAGGCGACCGCCACATTCAGGCCGAGGAGATTCGGCACCGCCTCGCGCGCGTTCGCCGATCCAGTCGGTGCGGGGCAGCCATCAGTGCTCATCGTCGAGGACGCCTCCTCGATTTTGATGACGCGGCCGGCGGCGGCATTCTGAGAATTCGGAATGTTCCAATCGAACTTCGCGCCCTGAGACGCAACATCGGGGGCCCGGATCTTCATCTGGTACCGGACACTGGCGTGGGCGGGGATGGACCGCACGCTGTCGCAGTTCAGGTAGTAGCTGTGCACCGAGCCCGCCTTATTGACTGGCGAATAGATGCTCTCGGTGTAGACCGGGCACGGGTCGAGGGCGACCGCTTGCGCTGTCGTGTTCGTCAGGGTGACGACGTAGGTGACGGTGTCCCCCGCGGTGACCACCGCAGGCATGTTGGCTTCGGCGGCGACGCCCGGGTACAGGGCCGATCCCGGCGGTGGAGGCGCCGGCACACCCAGTGGCGTGACCCCGTCTGCGCAGAAGTCACCGGACGCGACCGCAACTCGCAGGTCGCCGCCGCC
>DASSEQ010000075.1:0-2268 GCA_035695245.1 Mycobacteriales bacterium
TTGGGGCTCGAGATCGACGATGTGGCCCGGCTTCGGGCGAGTGCTCGGGCACGCGTCGGGGCCGAGCGGCTGGCTCGCCGGGAGTGCCGCGGATGGGGCCTCGTCGGTCGCCGTAGCGGACTCACGCCCCAAGAAACGGCGGCAGCGGACGCGCACCGCGCACTCTGCTGGCCGTGTCGTGACCGTCTCCGCGAGCAGCGACGGGTGCGAGAACGGTTGGAAATTCGATCCGCCGCGGTGACAGCGACCGTGCTCGCCGATGTAGTCGCTCTCACCGTGCCTGCCGGCGGCGCAACGACCGCAGGGATCGTCGGCGTCACCGCATCGAAGGTCGCCACAGCGGTGGTCGGTGCCGGCGCCCTCGCTGTCGCGGTGACGTCCGCTGGTCTCGCCGTCGCCAGGGTTCACCCGGCGCAACCGGCACAGCCGCAGCAGACGCGACAGGTGCAGCCGCACCAGCCGAGTGACCGGTCGGTGCCGGTCCGACCGTTGGTGACGGGCGCCGCAGAACCGGCGTCCGAAGGGCCGGCGTCCGGAGCGCCGGCGAGGCAGCTCCCGGTCAAGCCGGCGTTGCCGCCGCTCTCGGCGCGACCGCAGCTGCCGGCATCGCTGACAGTCCCGACACTTGTGCCGACCGCGTTGCCGACGTTGCTCCCGGCGGCGATCCCCACCGCCTTGCCGACACTGCTGCCGACACCGCTGCCGACACCGCTGCAGTCACTGTTGCCGACCGCGTTGCCGACGTCGATCCCGACGGTTCCACTGTCTCTCGGGGGCACCCCTTAGGCTTCGCGCATGCCGGTGCTGCCCGATCGCGTCGATCGCAGCGCGCCGGAATTCGCCAACCGCCGTGCCGCGATGCTCGATCTGCTCGCGGAGGTCGATGCCCAGCTCGCCCTGGCGCGCGCCGGTGGAGGCGAGAAATATGTCGAGCGCCATCGCCAGCGGGGCAAGCTGCTCGCGCGCGAGCGCATCGAGCTCCTGCTCGACCCCGACTCGCCCTTCCTCGAGCTGTCGCCCCTGGCCGCCTGGGGCACCGACTACACGGTCGGCGCGAGCCTCGTCACCGGCATCGGTGTCGTCGAGGGCACCGAGGTCCTGGTCAACGCCAACGACCCCACCGTTCGCGGTGGCGCCACCAATCCGTACGGCGCCAAGAAGAGCGGCCGCGCCGCCCAGATCGCCGAGGAAAACCGGCTTCCGGTCATCAACCTCGTGGAGTCCGGCGGCGCGGATCTTCCGACCCAGAGCGAGATCTTCATTCCGGGTGGCGCCGGCTTCCGCAACCTCACCCGCAAGTCCGCTGCGGCCATCCCGACCGTCGCGCTGGTCTTCGGTAACTCGACCGCCGGCGGCGCCTACATCCCGGGCATGTGCGACTACGTCGTGATGGTGAAGGAACGAGCCAAGGTCTTCCTCGGTGGACCGCCACTGGTCAAGATGGCGACCGGCGAGGAGAGCGACGACGAAGAGCTCGGCGGCGCCGAGATGCACGCCCGCACCTCGGGTCTCGCCGACTACCTGGCCGTTGACGAGCTCGACGCGATCCGGCTCGGCCGCCAGATCGTGCGCCGGCTCAACCGCAGCAAGCTCGGGCCCCAGCCGGCAGCGACGTACGACGAACCGCTGTGCGACGCGGACGACCTGCTCGGCATGATCCCGACAGATCTCCGCGAGCCGTTCGATCCGCGTGACGTGCTGGCGCGGCTGCTCGACGGCAGCGAGTTCGACGAGTTCAAGCCGCTCTACGGCTCGTCGCTCGTCACCGGTTGGGGACAGCTGCACGGGTTCCCGATCGGCGTCCTCGCCAACGCGCGCGGCGTGCTGTTCGCCGAGGAGAGCGAGAAGGCCGCGCAGTTCATCCAGCTGGCCAACCAGAGCGACACACCACTGCTGTTTCTGCAGAACACGACCGGATACATGGTCGGCAAGGACTACGAGCAACGCGGCATCATCAAGGCGGGCGCGCAGATGATCAATGCCGTGTCCAACAGCGACGTGCCGCACTTCACCATCAACATCGGCGCGTCTTACGGCGCGGGCAACTACGGCATGTGCGGTCGGGCCTACGACCCGCGCTTCCTGTTCACCTGGCCCAACGCGAAGTCGGCTGTCATGGGGCCGGCTCAGCTGGCCGGTGTCATGTCGATCGTTGCCAAGCAGTCGGCGGCGGCGCGCGGCCTGCCCTTCGACGAGGAACAGGACCGCCAGATGCGCGAGCTGGTGGAAAACCAGATCGAGGCGGAGAGCAAGGCGTTGTTCCTGACC
>DASSEQ010000076.1:0-6420 GCA_035695245.1 Mycobacteriales bacterium
ACGCCGGAAAAGGACGCCACAGCTTCGCGTCTCTCCGACGGTCCTCCCCCGCACTGATCAGTCGCAGATGGCCAGTTCAGGTCTTGCAGCGGCTATTGCGATGGAACACGTTGAGGTATCGGCCGTCGGACGCTTTGTCTAGCGGGGGCGACGACCTCTTCGTGTGACCGAAGGGGGTGGCCACGCTTGTCTGTCGCAACCCACGCGACGCCGCGCGCACGGCGGGGTAGTTGGTTGCTGCTCATCACCGCCGGGTGCGCCTTCGTCGCTGCCGCGGTGATCCCGGCCGGAGCGGCCGGCAATGGCGCAAACGGCAACGGCGGCAACCCGTCCGGGTCGAACGGCACGATCAAAGTCGACGGCGTCGGCGACACCGACTCGGGCAACGACCCGCACGTCACCTCGCCGTTCCAGCTGAGTCTTTGGGGCTTCGATGCCGGCACCGACACGGCCTCGGTCGCGTTCACCGCGCAGCCGCCGAGCGGCCCACAGGGCCAAGCAGTGCCCATCACGTCAGGACCGGCGACCTTCTCCTTTGTCGGTAGTGGCGACAAGCACATCTTCGACGTGGCGAAGACCTACACCCTGGACACGTCCGGGCTCAAAGTGCAGCCACAACAGGGCGTCCACCTCAAGGTGACCGTCGTCATCACTCCGGGCTCGAACGGCGCCCTCCCGGTGATCGGCCGGCTCCAGCCGGCCGGGCACCGACTCGCCGCCGCGGGGGGCAACGGGAAGGGCAAAGGCAACGGCGGGAACAACGGCAATGCCGGTGGCAACGGCAACGGAAACGGCAATGGCAATGGCAATGGCAACGGAAACGGCGGTGGTAACGCGGGTGGAAACGGCAACGGTAAGGCGAGCGGGCACACGACGAAGTTCAAGGTGTTCTGGCTGACACCGGCGGCCGTCGTACCGCCCCCGCCGCCACCACCGATCCCTCCGGTCGCGCCCGGTAACCCCGTTCCGTCGTCGACGCCGACCCCGACTCCGTCGGTCTCCCCGACCGGTTCGACGCCACAGCCATCGGTGTCCCCGAGCGTCCTCGGAGTCCGCGTGACCCGACAGCTGCCGCCCGCGCAAGTGCGCGGCGTCCACGTGCAACGGCTACCGTTCACTGGTGCTCCCACGGCGCGGCTCGTCTTGTTGGCCGGCGGAGCGCTGCTCCTCGGCGCGGGGCTCCTGCGCAGCGCCGCCCCTCGCCGGCGCTGAACCGTGAGCGCACCGGTCGCGCGCGAGACCGGTGCGCTGGTCGTCGCTGTCGCGCTCGCGATGATGGCTCTGTCGGGCTGCGCGCAAGGCACGAAGGCATCGGTGCGCTCCGAGAGCCCGCAAGCGCTGGTGACGACGTCGCCGACGACTTCACCGTCACCTTCTTCGACGCAGATCCCGCCGGGATCAAGCCTCGTCGCGACAGCTGTGACCAAGCACGTCGACGTCGAGCGCAGTCCCTCGCCCGTGCCCGCGAAGCCGCGCTGGCGGCTCGCGAATCCCAACAACCTCGGCGCACCGCTCGTGTTCGAAGTGGTCGGACAGCAACCAGGTTGGTGGCAGGTGCGCGTGCCGGCTCGACCCAACGGGTCCTTCGGCTGGGTGTCGGCGAGTGACGTCCGCATCGAGCTGAATCCCTACTCGATGACCGCGTCACTGCACCGCCACGTGCTGACCGTCTACAAGTACGGCGAGGTGATGTGGCGACTGCGGATCGGTGTGGGTGCGCCAGACGCGCCCACACCGACCGGCCAGTACTACCTCACCGAGCTCCTCATCGCGGCGCATCCCGGCGGGCCGTACGGCCCGTATGCCTACGGCACGTCAGCCTTCTCGAACGTCTTCAGCGAGTTCGAGGGCGGCAACGGCCAGATCGGCGTACACGGCACCAACAATCCCGCCAGCATCGGCGCCAGCATCAGCCATGGATGCATTCGCCTTCACAACGCCGACATCAGCAAGCTCGCTCATGTCATTCCGGCCGGGACGCCGCTGACCATCAGGGAATGACCGCGACGGCACGACGCAGGACGCGTGCGTACTCCTCGTCGAACGTGGCGCGCTCCGCAACCGGCACTGCCTGGCGCTGTTTGATCCACGCGATCGCGTGCGCAAACCGACCCACACGCACCGCGAGGTCGAACACCTCCGTGAGCCCCGAGCCCCACGGCTCCAGGTAGGCGTCGCGCAGCCGGGCAAACCATGGATCGTCCGGGGGGAGCCCGTTGATCTGCTCGAGGAAGCGAAACGTCACGACGGCGCTGGCGAACGGATGCGAGATCGAGCTGTCGCCCCAGTCGAGCACCCGGGTTCGGCCATCGTCGAGGTAGACGTTGCCGTGGTGCAGGTCGTCATGCTGGATCGACGCGGGGATGCCGTGAGCAGCGAGCTCCTCGCACCAGCCGGCGAACGTCGAGGCGAACCGTTCCACCTTCGCCGCCGCCCCAGAGTCGAACGGCAGCTCATGTTGCAGCAGCTCCGGCAACTTTGCCGGCAGCGTCTCCACCCGAAGGTCGGGTACGCCGACGGCGAGATGCTCGGCAACCCGAGCGGCTTCACCCCGCTGCAGCTCCGAGTAGCGCGGCAACACTTGCAACCACACCTCGGGCGGGTTGCCGTGCTGACGCAAAAGCACTCCTGCGTCGCGTAAGAGCATCCAGGCGTCGTTCTCGTTCCAGGCGATCACCTCGGGCACCCGGTCAGGCCACCGGTCCGACAAGCCGGCCGTCAGGCGCGGCTCGAACGCCTGCACCGGTGCACACGCCTTGAACCACACGACCCCGTCGGCGTCCGTTGTGCGCGCGACCGTCGACCATGGACGCTGCCTCGTGACCTCGACCGGGCTCGTCGCCTGCACGTGACGGTGCAGCCAGTCGAGGGCATCGCTCGGGAGCTTTGCCTGATTGGCATTGCTTCGTGCGGGTCTGCGGCTAGTCATTGTTAGTCATTTTCGGCTCGTTGTCGTTTGCGGTTGTAATTCGCGCGCATATCTCCCGCGACACGGGGTCAACGCGAGGCTCGAGAACCTTCTGGCAAGGAGGCGCGATGACGTCGGATTGTGTCGGATGTCTGGGCAATGGCCGCTGCTGGGTTTGCCTCGGCACCGGTTACGGATGCCCGGAGACCAAGAGCGGTGTCTGCCACCGCTGCGGCGGCGCTCGGCGCTGCGACCAATGCGACGCACCCTTCCTCTTGACGCAGATCGACCTCACCGGCGAACAACCCACGTGCACATCGCGCCGCGTCCTCGTCATCGACGACGAGGCATCCATGCGGACACTGCTCGAGCTGTGGTTCCGTGACGACGCTCGCTGCCTGTCGGTCATCACAGTGCCGTCGGTCGAAGCGGCGTTCGTCGCTCTCGCCTTGGACGAGCCGGACGCGATTGTTTCCGATCTGCACATCGGCGCGGTCACCAGTGACCGCTATCTCCCTGGCCTCCGCGCGGCAGCACCCGCCGCGCGGATCGTCATCTTCACCTGCGACCCATCGCTCGCGAGTGAGCTGGACGTGATGGCGCTCGGCGCCGACGCCGTGGTGGACAAGACGGCTGCGCCGCTCGAACAAGTCGTCGAGCTCGCGCTTCGCGCGCCCGCCACTGCGGCGTGAGCTCTAAACGGCCGCGATCAGCGCGGCCAACTGTGTTGCGTTGGTCTGGGCGTAGTTGGCGTAGCAGTTGTTCAACAGCACATGGGTTTCCCGTGCTTGCGTGGCGAGGTCGCGCAGTCGCGGTGCCCAGGGTTCGAGCTCGTCCTCGCCGTACAGATATCCGAACCGCTCGTAGATGTCGCGGCTGTTCCACTTGTCGCTGTGACCGTGGAACCGCATGACGGCGAGATCGCTCGCGGTGGCCGCGACGACCGGCGGCACGGACGAGGCGTGGCCCTGCGGCATGTCCACGCACACGTAAGGCAGCCCGTAGGAGCGCAGGAAGTCGAGCGTCTCGCCGGTCGTCTCATCGTCGGAGAACCAGGTCGCCGACCGGAACTCCACACAGATCCGGTACGGCGCGGCCCGCTCCTTGCACTCGAGCAGGTAGTCCTTGTTGGACCGCCGGATCGTGAACCACTGCGGGAACTGGAAGAGGAGCGCACCGAGCTTGCCGGCGTCGTGCAACGGTTGGAGCGCGGAGAGGAAGCGCTCCCAGACCTCGTCGACGATCTTGGTGTCGAGGTCCTTGGCGTAGACGTTGCGCTTGTCGGTGTCGGGGCGAAGATCCTTGTAGAGGGCGGCGACCCGGGTCGGGTGGTGGGTGAGCAGCGAGAACGCCTTCACGTTGAAGCGGAAGTAGTCCGGTGTGCGGGCTGCCCAGAGCGCGCTGTTGCGCTCGTTGGGCGGCGTGTAATAGGTCGAGTCGACCTCCACGAGGGGGAACTGCTCGGCGTAGTAGCGCAGCCGCTCCTCCGGCGTGGTGACGTCGGCGGGGTACCAACCCGACTCCAGCAGCGTCCGGTCGGTCCATGAGGCGGTGCCGACCAGGATCCGACCGCCCGGAGAGCCATTCATCCGGTTCATCGAATCACCGGGTCATGATGGTTCTCGGCCCCCGTTCGCCGCGCTAGTCTGAATTTGCTGTCTCGCCGACAGCGGCCGTGACCGACAGTGACCCACGGGGTATTCCTCACCTGCGGTAACGATCGGACGCTCCCAACCGGGCAACGTCGACGTCACGGTGCGTAGTCACGTGCGCTGCGAGGCAGGGGAAGGGCAGGAGTTGAGCAGGCCAAGTCAGGCGAATGCCCGTTCGGCCAAGGCCGACACCACGGCAAAGCCGGCCGCCAAGGCGACCGGCCGGAAGACCGCGGCGAAGGCTCCGGCGGCCAAACGGCCCGTAGCGATCGTTGAGGACGTCGAGCCCACGCCGACGCGGGCCACTCCGGCGCGCAAACGCGGCGCAAAAGCCGCCGACGCGCCGCCGGTCGAGGCCGAGGCGACCGTGGAGGTTCCGCTCGCCGAGGACGGCCTTCCGGTCGACCCCGACGCCGAGCCGGACGCCGCGGAGCTCGTCGACGAGGACGACGACGAGGAAGTCGTCGTTCCCGAGGAGGACACCGCCGGCCCCTCGACCGACCTGGTCCGGGCCTATCTCAAGGAGATCGGCCGCGTCGCCCTGCTCAACGCCGAGCAGGAGGTCGAGCTCGCCAAGCGCATCGAGGCCGGACTCTTCGCCTCCGAGAAGCTCCGCCAGGCCGACGCCGGCGAGCTCAAGATCGCCAAACAGCTGAGCAAGGACTTCGACTGGCTCGCTGCCGACGGCCTGCGCGCCAAGGACCATCTGCTCGAAGCCAACCTTCGTCTCGTCGTGTCGGTGGCCAAGCGCTACACCGGCCGCGGCATGGCGTTCCTGGACCTGATCCAGGAGGGCAACCTCGGCCTCATCCGCGCGGTCGAGAAGTTCGACTACACCAAGGGCTACAAGTTCTCGACGTACGCCACCTGGTGGATCCGGCAGGCCATCACCCGCGCCATGGCGGACCAGGCCCGCACCATCCGCATCCCCGTGCACATGGTCGAGCAGATCAACAAG
Source organism: Mycobacteriales bacterium (assembly GCA_035695245.1). GTDB lineage: Bacteria > Actinomycetota > Actinomycetes > JAFAQI01 > JAFAQI01 > DASSEQ01. The sequence continues at coordinate 5,519 of DASSEQ010000076.1, forward strand.
CTGACCCGCGTGCAGCGGCAGATGCTGCAGGACCTGGGTCGAGAGCCGACGGCAGACGAGCTCGCCACCGAGCTGGACATGACCCCGGAGAAGGTCATCGAGGTGCAGAGATACGGCCGGGAGCCGATCTCGCTGCACACGCCGCTCGGTGAGGACGGGGATAGCGAGTTCGGTGACCTGATCGAGGACTGTGAGGCCATCCAGCCCGGTGAGGCGGCCAGTTTCACGCTGCTGCAAGAGCAGCTTCACTCGGTGCTCGGCACGCTCTCCGAACGCGAGGCCGGCGTGGTGTCGATGCGGTTCGGGCTGACCGACGGCCAGCCCAAGACCCTTGATGAGATCGGCAAGGTCTACGGGGTCACCCGGGAGCGGATCCGGCAGATCGAGTCCAAGGCCATGTCGAAGCTGCGCCACCCGTCCCGGTCCCAGGGCCTCCGGGGCTACCTCGACTGACCTGGCCGACGCCCGGCAGGGCCCAGGATGTAACCAGCGATCCCCGTCCGCCCGGCTCGTGGAGGCACATAATGCCCAGTGGCGCCTCCCGGCCCCGGCTTGAGGTGCGACATGGTGGCTTCGCTTGATGCGTTGCAGGTTCGCACGCCGCAGGTCCACGTTCTGTAATCGGCGTATAGGCGACCGTGGAGACCAGCCTGGCAGGCGCGGATGTCAGTCGGGGAGTGTGCGCAAGTCCTCGCGGACTTTGCGTGCTCTGCTGCGGGCCTGTTCTGCGGTGCGCCGGTATTCGTCGCGCTGCTGCGGACGCCTGGCGGCGAGCAGCTCATGCACGCGGGCGATCTCGTCCTCATTGGCAGCGAGGGCTTCCATCGCCGCCTGGGTCCGCTTGCGCAACGCCTGGGCCCGCTCGATGGCCTTGCTGGGGTCAGGCAGCGCGGCCGCCTGTT
>DASSEQ010000077.1:0-13869 GCA_035695245.1 Mycobacteriales bacterium
CGGCATCTACTCGAAGACCCGGACGTCGTGATTCAGGGCACTCGTGTCCTGCACCTCCGCTACCGCGTACGCCGCTGAGCGGCAGACGCCGTATCAAGGGCTGAGGAAAATGCGAAATCGCAGACCCGGCCCGCCGCCGAAAATCGCGGGCTTCACGAACTGTTCGACAAGTTCGCCGCCATTGGCCTGTATCACGCGTTGGGAAGCGATGTTGCCCCGGTCGGTCGTCAACTCTACGTAGGGCAGACCGACGGACTTAGCCTCTGGTAGCAATTGGCGCAGCGCGTCCGTCGCGTAACCCTGGTTGCGCTTCCACGCCACTACGGCGTACCCGATGTGTCCTAAACAATACGGTGGCAGATCAGGAGTCCCCGGTTGCCAGCGAAGGCCAATGCTGCCGCAGAACTCGCCGTCCCACATCCACCGATGAAAGCCCGGCAGGCGTTTCGCCGATGACCCATCCGGCAGCGTGACCGGCGGTCCGGTGCCGGCTCTGTCCTCCATGCTGTCCAGGAAGCGCTGTGGATCAGCGGTGATGCGATCCACTTCAGCGGCAGGCAGTTCCGGGCGTGTGTTATCCGGTGACCAGCCACGACGAAGCGCGGCCAGATACGACTCCACATGATCGCGGCCCGGAACCACCAATTCCACAGGCCAATAATCGCAATCCTGTCCAACGAGAATGGCAACACAACAGGGCGCTTGTGATCTGCGGCGGCCGACTAACCGAACACATAGATGGCTTGGCTCGTAGTCTTGGCTTGTGGAGGTCGAGGTCCTGCCAGCGACTGCGCATTGGGACGACTTCTCGACCTTGATGGTGCCGCAGCGGCAGGGAGCGACAGCCTGTGTCTGCATGGCCTACCGCAACTCCAGCCTCGACATGCCCGGTCGGATCACCCACATGCGCACCTTGTGCGAGGCCGAGCCAGGTCCCGGGGTTCTCGCTTATGTAGAGGACGAGGTCGCCGGGTGGTGTTCGGTCGCCCCGAAGTCCACTTACCGCGCTCTGGTCAACTCGCGAACCATCCCGCATGTCGAGGACGACGGCATCTGGTCAGTCGTCTGCTTCGTCGTACGCCCTGGGTTTCGACGCCGCGGGCTCATGCACTACCTGCTCGAGGGCGCGGTGGCTCATGCGCAGGGCATGGGCGCGCCCGCGTTGGAGGGCTATCCGGTCGAGCCCGGCGAAGGTCGGGTTGACCAGACGAGTGGCTACGTGGGCACGGTGGCTCTCTTCGAGGCGCACGGCTTCCGACGAACCAACCCAACCACCGGTCGCCGGGGCGGGAGCCCGCGTTGGTTGGTACGGCGCGACCTGAGCTAACGCCTAGTTCGTGCGACGCGGGTGATCAGCGCAGTGAAGAGATCGATGGCCTGGTCGTTGTGCAGTCCGCCGTCGAGGCACATCGAGCGCCAAGTCCAGAAGGACGTCACGTGGCCGACGATTGCAGTCAGCACCGGGCCACCGCGAGATGCCGCGTCATACGGCGCGACAAGAAGGTCGCGGATCACGGCGTCGCGCAAGGCAAGTTCCGCTCGGCGCGAGTCGGGCAGTTGGGCTCGGTCGCGGTAGATCCGCGACAGCATGGGCTCGCCTTCACGGTAGAAGCGGTAGAGCTCAGTCAGGCCGAAACGCAGTCGCCGGGTCGGGTCGGCGATGGCGGTCCATGCCGTCGGATCGGGCGGGTGCTGCCCGGCAAGCCAGTGCGCGGAGCATGCGGCGTACAGGGCGTCGTCGTCAGGAAAGTGGCGGTAGACGGTCGCGCGGGTGACACCGGCGAGATCCGCGATGCCCATCACTGTCGTAGCAGCGGGCCCGATGCTGCCGTGCAGGTCAACGGCAGCTTCGATGATGCGCTGCCGGGTGGCGTCGACGTGATCGGCGCGACGTTGCATCCGATACGGACGGCCGGCCGGTTGTTCTTTGCGATCGCTTGACATGTCTGGCCAAGGCTACCACTATTCATCGAACATAGCTGTTCGATGAATTGGAGGGGACATGTCCGCACTGGGATTGCCGCTGACCGTCGTACCGCCGGGCGCGGGAACGGAAGGGTTCCTCGGCACCATCGGCGTGGTCTTCAAACTCGACAGCGCCGAAACAGGCGGCGACGTGTCGGTGGTCGAGCATCCGTTTCCCGTCGGGTCGATCGTGCCGCCGCATCGGCACACGCGTGAGGACGAGTTCTCATTCGTCCTCGAGGGCGAGATCGGTTTCCGCTCGGAAGACCAAGAGGCGGTGCTCGGCGCCGGTGGCTACATCACCAAGCCACGCGGCGAGGTGCACACGATGTGGAACGCCGGGCAGGTTCCTGCGCGCATGATCGAGATCATCAGCCCGGGCGGGTTCGAAGGCTTCTTCCGTGAGCTGTCCGACCTCATTGCGACCGAGCAGATGAACTTCGACGCGCTCAAGCGCGTGGCCGACGGCTACGGGCTCGAACTCGCCCGGCCCGACTGGCTCGACGACATCATCAAGCGGTACGAGCTCACTCCACCACCGGGTGCCTAGGTGACTACGTGGCGCTGATCGGTTGGTAGATCTGGATCGGTCGGTCAATGCCTTTGAGTTGCACGTCGCCGGCCGCATGCCAGGCGGATTGGGTGCCCGTGCAAGCGAGATCGACGACGCTTGCGCTCGCGATGACGCACGGCTGTCGAGTTTTTGCTTCGTCCGTGAGCCGGGCCGCTTCGTTGACGGGTCGTCCTATCACCGTGTACTCGAACCGGTCGCTGGTCCCCACTGTTCCGGCTACCGCTGCGCCAGCCGCGACGCCGATCGCGGCGCTGAGCGGGACCGCAGACAATGCCACATGCAGGTCGACTGCGGCGGCCAACGCGCGATCAGCCTGGTCGGATTGGGCCAACGGCGCCCCGAACACGCACATGGCGCCGTCGCCCTCGAACTTGTCGATCCATCCCCCGTGTCGGTCAGTGACGGCGGCAACCGCCCGGTAGAAGGCGTTCATCGTTGTGACAACCTCGGTCGGCGCGCTCTTCTCCGCCATCGCTGTGGAGCCGATCAGATCGACGAACATCACGGTGACCAGCCGGACTTCGCCACCAAGGTTCGGTCCGGACGCGACGACCTGAGCAGCGAGATCCCGACCGACGTACCGTCCGAAGAGGTCTTCCAGCGCGCGGCGTTGCCGCAGACCAGCGACCATCTGATTGAAGCCGCGTTGCAGCTCGCCCAGGTCTCCTGGATCGTCGGTGAGAACCGTGGCGTCGAAGTCGCCTGCTTCGACGCGTGTCAATCCCATTCGCAGCGACCGCAAGGGCGTCGCCACTGAGCGCGCCACGCTCATGGTTGTGATGATGCCGATGACCAGGCCCGTGCTGGCCATGAACAGCAGCGGCACTGTGACCGGCAGCCGGTGTCCTGGGCCGCCGCGCAGCGGAATGGCAAGCACGAACAACAACGGGATACCGGATCCGAGCGCCCATCCGATCAGCAACCGCCGTTCCACGCCGATGGGCGATGGTGTTGTCGGTTCGCCCAGGGCACGGGCAAACAGCGGACGCATACCGTGCTCGCTGACCAAATACGTCAACGCGGCGAAGATCGAACCCGCCAGACTGAGTCCCACCACCGCGCGGACAGGGTCCTGCCAGGTCCGGCTGCCGACAGCGCTGCCCACCCCTACGCCGAGGGCAACCACCGCCATCGCGGAGAACAGTTCGCCGGCGAATCGCAGGGGCAGACGTGCCAACACGCAACGCTCGTCCGCGTTCGGCGGACGCGACTCGAACAGCCAGTTGCATCGCCCATGCAAGAGCCGGTCCACCCGCCATCCGCCGAGCAGATAGAGCACTCCCGTGAACAAGAGCAACTCAACGACGTTGGACGCTGCCGCCGTCAACGAACCACCCCGACGAAGCGGCCCCCAGATGGCGTAATAGATCGCCAACGACAATGAGATCGGCAGGCTGAGGACGGTCGTGCCCCGCACGATCCTCAGCCGAAATTGGCGCAGGAGGACCTCCGCTTCTGACGACTCAGGGCTGCCCGGACTCACGGGCGGTTCAGCGCCTCTGGGCCGGCGTCGACGACGTCGAGTGACATCTCCAAGGGATCGAAGTAGATCAACGCTTCGAGCCACCACGTCATCCCTGCCGCGGCGTAGGACGCGAGATCGGTCGGGTGCGGCTCGGGCCACGCTGAACTGGCGTTTCCGCGGACGACAACGTCGAAGTCGTCCGGCAGCGGTTGGTCCGCCGGCCGGATGCGGGCGACCAGGTCGGCCACGTCGGACGATGTCAGCCCGTCGTCGGGATTGTGAAAGATTCCCTCGTTGTCACGAGCCCGCGCCAGGACCGAAGACGCCCCCGTTGAGCTCGCCAGCCAGATGCGCAGCGGATGCGCATGGGCCGGGCTCGCGGGCAGGTCAGCGCGGTAGTGCTTGCCGTGGAACGAAGTGCCGCCGCCGGACCACATACGGCGGATGATGGCAATGCCTTCGTCGAGGCGCTCCCTGCGCTCCTTGACTGGCATGTCCTCGCCGAAGCTGGAGAGGTCGCCAGTCTCATCGACGCCAAGGCCCACGCCCAAGACCAGTCGGCCGTGCGACAAGCTGCTCACGGTGGCCGCTTGTCGGGCCACGACCCACGGGCGTCGACGTGGCAGCGGCGTCACCATCGGCCCGAGCAGGATCCGAGAGGTGGACACTGCCATCGCGGCTAGCACCGTCCACGTATCCGCGATCGGCATGTCGCCGGCAAGCACGTGATCCCAAAGAAACACGCCGTCCCAACCGGCTGCCTCCGCTCGAACCGCAAGATCCACGAGCGAGGTCGGATCCGCAAGGGGGCCCATCGCCGGCAGATACAACCCGAACCGCAGGTGCTGACCAGTCAACTCGCCGCCACCGCCGATCACCAGCCGTCACCGATTCCCGCATTGCATCAGCCGGCCAGGTCCGACGATGAATTGGGTGGAGCCGTCGCCTTGGAACGGCGGCGAACGGCCCCAGGAGTCAGCTGTGGCTGGCCGGTGATGGGTGTGGCCGCCGCGTGTGAGCGCGCGCCGGTGCTCGACCCAGGCAGCCACGCAAGCCGGACGCCAAAGTCCCCACCCTTGTACGGCGGGCTCGAGCGAAACGTACCGCCACGGCCCGAGCGCCGTACGGAAAACGCGCTATGCGAGGAGGCGATCACCAAGCAAGGGCACGCATCTGCTCGATCGCCTGTTCGGGGCCGGGCACGGTCGACCCGACGTCTTCATTCGGACATAGCCAAGTCAGGTCGGCGCATCCCGACCGCAACGCAAGCCCGGCACACGGACTGGACTTCTGCATCCTCGAGGTCGCCGGTGACGTCAACTGGCCCCGCACCACATAACGCAGTGCCACGCCGGCTGACCAGATGCCACAAACGACGGGGCGCTTGGCCAGCGCCGCTTGCCGTTCCGACGAGCATGCCTAGTCCGATACCCGCTGTAGCCGTTCCATCGCTTCGAGTAAGGGAACTCGCACTTCCAACGGCAGTTTCGCGTCGCCCCCAGCACGGCACTGTCACCTCGAGGGAACACGCCACGCGAGGAGGTGGGAGGGCATGGCCATCCGCGTCCTTCTCGTCGACGACAACCCGGCGCACATCGAACTGCTGCAAGTGTTGATCGATCTCGACGACGAACTCGAACTGGCGGGGATCGCCTCGGACGGCGACGCCGGCGTCACACTGGCCGGTCAACTGCAGCCGGACCTCATCGTCAGCGACATCGAGATGCCACGCCTGGACGGCCTCCACGCCATACCGGGATACCGCCGGGCAGCGCCAACCGCTGCCGTTGTGCTCATGTCGAGTCGAGCCCCCGGCGAAGCGGCTAGCGACGCCCGCGCCGCCGGCGCAGACGCCTACATCGACAAGGGCACGGGCGTGGACACCACACTTGCACTCGTCAAGGACGTCGTCATACATCACGCCGCAAGCGCACCGCAGCGAACAAGCCGAAACAACTGAACCAGATATATGTGCGTCCCCGGCAGCGCCTCCTGGCCGGGTGAAGGTCACGTGGCTGTGGCGACTCGCTGCTACTCGATGCGGAGAAGCCGCAGTGAGGAGTGCTACGCCGCGCGGTACGCCGCGATCAAGTCCTGTTCTTGCCGGGTGGTGAGGCCGCAGCTGCGGTCCCGGTCGAGTCCTTCTGCGCGCTCCCATTCGAGAAGGTCGTGCACGAGGCGCGTGCGTGGCCGATGCGTGAGGCCGGCGAGCGCGGCGCGGTCGCCGGATCGTCTCGACCAGCCGCGGTAGGCGGGGTCGATCATCCACATCGGCAGCGACCCGGCGCCCATGTACTCGCGGACGTCATGTGCGATGAGCCACTGCGGCGGGATGGTGACCACCGCGCCGGTGTGTCCGGCCACGCGGCGGCAGATGTCGATCCACTCGGACAGAGGCACGACGGGGCCGACTGCGTTGAAGATGCCGACGACTGCGCGTTCGGCGGCGGACACGAGCCACGCCGCCAGGTCACGCACGTCGATGACTTGCGTCGGCGCGTCCGGCGAATCGGGCACGAGCAGCGGCGCACCGTTGTCCCGGGCGGCGCGGGCGACCCAATAGCCGGAGCGTCCGCTGGTATCTCCTGGCCCGCCGATCAACCCGGCGCGTGCGATCAGCAACCGGTCGCCAACCGCGGCTTGGCAAGCGAGTTCGCAGGCGACCTTCGCAGGACCGTAGAGCGACGCATCGACGGTGTCCTGCTCGGTCGGGTCCAGCAGTTGCGAGCTCTCGTCGGCGTCGGGCATGTCATGGCGGGCGTACACGTTCCCGGACGAGACATAGGTCCACAGCTTCGCGCGCGGACCGATCGACGCTGCCGCCTGCCGCACCCAGCCCGGTTGCCACGAGACGTCCACGACCCAGTCCCAGTCCCTGTCGGCGACAGCCTCGTACGCATCGGTCGAACCACGATCGGCACGGACATGCTGGGCTCCCGACACCACCGCACCAGCGGTGCCTCGCGCGAGACACGTCACACGATGCCCACGGGCCAACGCCTGCCGCGCGATCTCGCGACCCAACCAGGCGGTTCCCCCCAGCACCAGCGTCTCCACAGTCAGATCCGACCACAGTCATTTGCGTCCAGCGCGGTTAGCGATCACGTCCGCCTGGTTTGAATTCGCTCCTAGGCTTGGGACCGTGAGCGAGGAACTCGCCGTCAGCGCAGCGGTCCTCTCTCTGCTCCCGGCTCAGGCTGATTACGACGACGCCGAGAGCGCCCTGACCCTCGACGGCTGGACGCGGGCAGGGGCCGGCGACTGGGCCTTCGCCATGCGTTCGCCGGGCGGATCAATCGCGGCGCGGATCAGCCCGTTCGATCCGACCGGGCCTTATTCGGTCACGTTGTACCGACAAGCTGCATTCACCGGCCAAGTGCCCAAGCTGTTTGGGCATCGTCGGCTCCGAGGTGGCGGTGACTTCCAACTGTTGGAGTGGCTGGAGCCTGCGCCAGAAGACCAAGCGGTCGCGTTCCACCGCGCGATCACTCAGGCCGATCCGGAGGTCGCGGAACTGGTTGCAGTGCTCCGCCAGGTGCACGAGCGGGCGCGACGCGAGTTGCCATGGTGCGGCCCGGTAGACACCAATCCGTCCAACGTCATGAGGGCAGCCGATGGACACCTTGTAGTGGCCGACGTGTTCTATGCCGAAGGCCTCTACGAGATCGCGTGGACCGACCCTGACCTCGTGGCGGCGCGCATCCCGGCGGCTGAAAGGCAATTCATGACTGAGATTCCGACGGCGCACTCGGGACCATGGGATAGAGCGTCGCGGGATCAGTTGCGCGAGTTGCTCGACGCGGCCGATGCGCGGCAAGCCGCCAACGGCAGAGCCTGACGTCTTTACCGCGACGGAGTCGCCCGAACAGGTCGCACAGTCGATCCTTACCGCAGTCATGGCGGGGACACTAATCATTAGCTGAGAACGCCGATCGAACTCTGCCGGTCTTGCCAGGTCGTGCCAACAGCGTGGTGCTCGACGGCTACGTGGACCGCCCGGCATAGTGTCGGGGACATGGGTGCGCCGACGACGACGCCCCTGAAGGGCAACCGCGACTTCGCCATTCTGTGGCTGGGTGACATGGCCTCCGAGCTCGGCTCGGCCATGTCGATGCTGGTCTTCCCGTTGCTGGGTTACGCGCTGACGCACTCGACGACGCAGGCTGCGCTCGCGACGACGGCGTTCTACGCCGCCGGCACGGTCGTGCGGTTGCCTGCGGGCGCTCTTGTCGACCGCTGGTCGAGGCGCCGGGTGCTTCTCGTCAGCAACTTGGCCTCTGCGGCGGTCCTCGGGACCCTCGCGCTAATGGTCGCCACCGGGGCTGCCTCGATCGCCGTACTCGTCGTTGTCGGGCTGGTCGCTGGTGTCGTCGAGACGTTCTTCTCGCCGGCCGCCTCGGCGGCGTTGCGCGCGGTGGTCGCGGCTGAGGACCTGGCACAGGCGTACACGCGCATGCAGGCGCGCCACCACGTGGCGTCGCTGATCGGCCCACCGCTTGGCGGTGCGTTGTTCGCCGTGGCCGCGTCGCTGCCATTCGCGTTGGATGCGCTCAGCTTCGCGGGGTTCGCGCTCGCGGTGCTGTTCCTTCGTGCTCAACTGCCGGCGCCGGCTACGACGGGTCGACGGCGGCTGCGCGCCGACGTTGCTGAGGGGATGCGCTTCCTGTGGGCGCAGCGGGTAGCGCGGGCCATGATGCTGTGGGGAGGAATCCTCAACTTCTCCATGAGCTACGTCCTCATCGCGATCACGCTGCGTCTCGTTCGCGCGGGCGTGCATCCCGCCGCCATCGGTGCCATCGACGCGATCGCCGCCGCGGCGGGGATCGTCGGCGCCGCGGTCGCCTCGAGACACGCGCAGCGGCTGCCCACCGGCGCGACAACAGCGACCACGGGACTCGTCCTCGCCGCCGTGGTCGTGCCGATGGCGTGGACGACCGACGTGCGGGTGATCGGCACGTTGCTTGCCATCGGCACGTTCCTGCTCCCAGCAAACAACGCCGGCATCGGCGCTTACCTGTCCTTCGTGACGCCGCACGAGATGCAGGGCCGGCTCAACAGCGCGGCCGGATTTGTGTCAGATGGGCTGACGCCACTCGCGCCAGTGGTCGCGGGCGCTCTACTCGCCACATTCGGCGGGTTGGCCTGCATGCTCGTCGGTGCCGCCCTCGTCGCCGGCAGCGTTGTGCCGCTGTTGCTCGAGCCGTCCCTACGTCACCTCGGCCGGCCAGCCGAGTGGGCGCCCACCACCTAACAAACACGATCCGATCGGAGTGCAAGCGCGCATATTGATCAAGCTGCGAACGCTGAACAATGTGGATGTGACGGAGAGCCCCGCTGGGAGCGCGCCTAAAGCAGTCGTCAGCTACGCGGCTGCGGCCGTCGGCTGTTCGCCTGACGCCGTCACTGACGTGATCAGGTTCGACCAGGGAAATCGTCATGCCGTTTACCGGGTGTCATACATCGCCAGGAGCGGAGAAGGCGCTGACGCGGTGGTGAGGGTGTCGTTCAGCGGCTCCGACGTCGATCGTGCCCAGGCCTGTTTGGAAGCGGCCGTGCTGACCAAGGTCGGTGGTGTCGCGGGCCCTGCACTGTACGACTTCCACGACGAGAGTCCGTGGTTCCCGACACCGGTCATGTGTCTGCAGTTCGTTGACGGGCACTCGCGACAACTGGCGTTGGTGTCCCCCGCCCACATCCAGGCGCTGGGCAGTGTCGTGGCCTGGCTGCACGAGCAGAGTACCGAGGACCTCGACGAGCACTTCAGGAGCAACAACGCTATCGGCAGCTATGCGGACGCACGTCTGCATTCGATCCTGGAAACCCTGAGTTGGGTCCGGGATCCGCTGCCCACCGCCGCACAAGACCAGCTGCACAAGGCAGCGAAGAGGCTGCAGACCGCCTGGCCGCAGCAGCGGGAATCCGAGGCGTTCGCGTCCGGCGAGCAGCTCGCGCTTCTGCATGGCGACATCGGCCCTGGCAACGTCTTGTGGACGCCGGCCCCCATCCTGATCGACTGGGAGTACGCCCGCATCGGAGATCCTGCCGACGAAATCGCCTACCTGTTCGACCAGAACGGCCTAACAGCTGAGCAGCGAGACTTGTTCTGGCGCGGATACCGAGGCGGCGTACATGTCCGCAACCACGAGCACGTCATCGAGCGAGCCACCTGGTGGGCACCGCTGACACTGCTCGGCTCCACGCTCTGGTGGGTTCAGCGCTACGTCCGGCGCGCTGACGCCGAAGTCGCCGGCACCGACGACTCCGAAGCCCCGCGGGAACCCAGCTACTACCTCGACCAGCTCACAATGCGCCTGGACAGGTTGAACAGCCAATTGACGAAGACGTCGTAGCGCCCCACGGAGTGCGGCAGCCACTCGCACAACGGCCGCCGGTGCCGACGTGCAGCTGGCACTATCCGTCGCTTTCCCCTAGGCCTGCGCGGCGGGCGCGGACGATGGCCTCCGCGCGATCACTCACCTGCAGTTTCGTGAAGATGCTGCTCACGTGGTTTCTGACGGTCTTCGGCGAGACGACAAGCTCGCGTGCAATGTCGCTGTTGGACTTACCCCGTGCAATCAGCTGAAGTACTTCGCGCTCGCGGTCGGACAGCTCGGGGAACAGCATCGGGTCGCGGGCCGACAGGGGACGAGTCAGGTACGACAACACCCGCGTCGCCACCGCTGGGCCGAAGACAGCGTCACCTCGTGCGACTGACTCGAGCGCCCGCAGCACGTCGTCGGTGTCGGCGCCCTTGACGACGTACCCCCGCGCCCCCGCTCGCATCGCCGCGAACACCGACTCATCCTCGTCGAGCATGGTGAGGACGAGCACGGCGACGTCCGGGTTCTCGGCCACGATTCGACGAGTCGCCTCGACGCCGTTGACGCCGGGCATGTTGAGGTCCATCACGATGACGTCGGGTCGTAGTTCCGTGACGAGGTTGACAGCCGTCTCGCCGTCGGAGGCTTCGCCGACGACTGCGAAGCCGTCGAGTGATTCGAAGAGGGCGCAAAGACCCCTGCGGAACGTCGGATGGTCGTCGGCGACCAGCACGGAGGTTGTCACGACGACACCCCTAGGTCGTCGGAGACCGCGGCCATCCGCATCGGCAGGACCGCTCGCACGGCGGTCCCGCCACCCGCTCCTTGCGTCACCTCGCACCGGCCACCGAGCTCCGCGGCGCGTTCGGCCATTGCGCTGAGCCCGATGCCACGATGCCTGACGTCTGCCTGTGTCGGCGCACCGACGCCGTCGTCGATGACGTCGAGACGCAGTCCCCCGTCATCGGCGTCCACCACGACAGATGCGCTGCGTCCGCCGGAGTGCCGCGCCGCGTTGGTCAGTGCCTCGGTCGCGATGCGGTAGGCGGCCACCTCTACTGCGGCGGGCAGTGCCGGCAACGGGCGAGCAGACACCGACGCCATGATGCCGCCACGTTCGCTGAGCCGTGCAGCGTATTCCTCCAGTGCCGGCACCAGACCGAGCTGGTCCAGCGTTGGCGGTCGCAGGTCGTAGACGAGGCGCCGGACATCGGCGATCGACGACTGCACCTCGCTCTTCAGTTGCATCAGTGCTTCCGCCGTCGCCGTCGGGTCGCGGTCCATCGTGTTACGGGCGGCGTCGAGGCCGAACGCAACGCCTGCGAGCGCCGGTCCCAGGCCGTCGTGCAGGTCGCGTCGGATCCTGCGCCGCTCTTCCTCGCGCGCGAGCACGAGCGACTCCCGCGAACGCTGCAGGTCACGGGTGAGCGCGGCGGCGTGCGCCGCGACCGCGATGTGTCGTGCCAGGTCGTGGAGGAGCGCGAGGTCCCTGGCCCCATAGCGCTCGGTCGGCGTCCGCTGCGCAACCACGAGCGCACCGACGTCCTCGCCGCGTAGCGTCAGCGGGACGATGACCTCGTGCGACCGCACCCGGCCGACCGACGCAGCCGGTGTCGCGTCGCCGGTCAGCGTGACGGCGGCGTACGGCGCACGCAGCGCGTCGGCGACGGCGCCGACCACTTCGTGTAACAGGTCGTCGGGGCTGCCGGCGATGCGTCGGCCGAGGTCGGAGAGTGCGGCGTACGGATCCCCGCGGTCGCCGTAGAGAAGCCGGTCGACGCCGTGCTGCAACCGCGCCCGCAGTGGCGCAGCCGCGAACGCCACGCCGGCCGCGGCTGCAAGGGTCGCAACACGGTCGGCGCGGCCATCGAAGACGGCTTGCGCACCGCCGACAACGGCGATGTAGGCGCTGAGCAACAACGTCGACAAGAACCCGAAGACGAGCACACGCGGCAAGCCATAGCCATCGCGGCGGGTAATGGCAACCGCGAGCGTCACCGGCAACAGGAATGTTGCGGCGATGTTGACCACCAGCGAGGTCACGCCGAACCAGCCATGGTTCGGCAGCAAGAACGTCAACGTGAACACGAGAACGGCTATGAGCAACCAACGCATCTGTGCCCGAACAGCGGCGTCCGCCCGGAAGAACCGCACAACGACCGACGCGATGGTCGCGATCGCGACGAGCCCAAGCGTCGCGAAGCCGATCTTGCTCGCGACGTCAAGAACAGCGCCGCCTGAGCTCCAACCAAGAGGGTTGTCGACGTGCGTCTGGTAGTCGGCCATCCGGCCGGGGTCGAAGGCGACGCTCAGCCAGATACCGAGGCACGCACAAGCCGCGCCGGGCACGACCCACCGCCACCGGCGGCCCGGCACGTCACCGGTCGGAAACCACAGCAGGACGAGCAAGATGCCTGGCACGACGCCGGTCCAGAGCCAGTCGCTGACCCACGCAAAACCGACGGCGCCTAGGAGGTGACGGGACAGCATCCACTCGGACCAGACGTGACCCGCCACGGTCGCTGCAGACAGGACGCCGACACCGAGCAGCGCCCAAGCGAGCCGGTCGATTCGCGGCGGCCGATCGCGATCCCCGCCGCGGGTCCGCAAGATCAGCGCAGCGACAAGCGGAAAGGTCGACCCGGCCGCGATGTTGATCCAATCGCCGTGCTTGACGATGCCCAGCTTCAGCTGCATCGCGGCGCCCACGGCGAACGCGACCCCCATCGCGAGCGCGTCGAGGATCGCGACCACCACCGCGACCCACGCGAGCGTCGCGGGAGCCCGGCTGGCTTCCCCCTTCACCGGGCCATCGTCCCGCGACACCGCGTGATTCGTCATGCAGTTGGCCCCGCTCAGGTGCGGGCCGCGACCCAGTCGGCGTCGTACGACGGTGCGGGCGCAACCGGCTCGTCGACATCCCCGGGCTTGACCGCCAGGCGCACACTGACGACGACCAGCCACGCCAGTCCCAGCATGAACGCGATCGGGGTGGCGTTGGTGATGTCGCGAAGGCCGACCAGGGTGAGCACCACGCCGACGGCGCCGACGGCACAGCCGACGTACGCTGTCGGCCGCCCGACAAGGCCGGCGCGGCGCAGTGCCGCTGCCATCGCGGCGACCAGCACAGCGAACGGCAACCAGCTGACCACGAACGCCGCACCGTTGATGTCGTTGAGCATCTGGGCGAGCTGCGGGCTCAGCGTGTGCCTGTCAAGGTCGAGCGCGAGGATGGGCGCGGTCGAGCCCAACTTGATCGCGAGCATCGTGACCCCGGCGACGACAGCGGTGCCGGCAGCGATCCGCTCACCGACCGGTGTGCGGCGACGCAGAACGTCGCCGAGGAAGCCGAGGAAGCCAATGAAGGCGACGCAGCCGAGGATTTCGAGGACGAAGCCGGCGGCCGCGGATCCACTCGCCTGCTGGTGCGCGACGTTCTTCAGCACCTGCGCGCCGGTCAGATGGCCCGATTGAGTCGTACCCGCGGTGCTCATGCCGCTGCCGATGAAGAGCAGCGCCACGAATATGGCGCCCGCGGCCGCGCC
>DASSEQ010000078.1:0-4037 GCA_035695245.1 Mycobacteriales bacterium
GCTAGTTCTGAAGCGGCAGCATGTGTTCGGCGAACTCGCCGACGAAGTCCGGCCATGACGGCGGCGGGAGTGCTGGGCGCACGACGAACTTGGTGACCCCGACGTCGACGAACTTCTCGATGAGTCGAGCGGCCGCGTCCCAGCCGACCGGTACGAGCGGTCGTGGATCGCGTTCCGGCCGCCGGGCCCGTGCGAGCGTGAGCAGGCTCTCGGGCACGTCGCCGAAGGCGACGACCATCGTCACGCCGTAGTGGTCCTCCTCGACGGTGCGGCCGGCTTCCGCGGCGGACTGCTTGATGACATCGATGCCGGCGGCCGCTTCGTCGGGCGAGACAAAGCTCGCGAGCCAGCCATCAGCGAGCCGGCCGATGCGGCGCAGTGCTCCTTCGGCGCTGCCACCGAGCCAGATGTCCAGCGGCCGTTGTGGTGGTGGGAAGCCGACTCCGACGTCGGCGACGGAGTAGAACTCACCCTCGAACGTGACGCGCTCTTCGGTGAGCAGCCGACGCACCAACGTCAACGCTTCGTCGAACACCGCCGCGCGGCGGCCGCCATCCACCGGGAAGAACGCACGCTCGTGCGGACGGGCCGCCTGCAACCCGAAAACCGGAAGGATGCGGCGCGGGGCCAACCGAGCAAGCGACGCCAGCTCCTTGGCCACTAGCACCGGGTGGCGGCCGGGCAGGACCATCACGCCCGTGCCCACCTTGACGGTGCGGGTGCGGGCGACGACGTAGGCCATCGCGACGACCGGATCAAGCAGTGGCGCCGTCACGACCTCGGACAGCCACAGCGAGTCGACACCGCGCTCCTCCATCGCGACGAGCAAGGCGTCCAGGTCGTCTTCCGGCCGGAGCGGCCCGAGGCCCAGGCCGATGCGCACCTTCACCGGGCCATCCTCTAACACGACAACCGGAGTGTCGGGTTGAGCCGAGGATCAACCCGAGGCCAACCCGTGGGTTGACGCCATGCCGGCCGCGCGACGGCACAGTCGATGCCATGACGATCTTCGACTACCTGCTCAACATCGTGCTGATCTCCCTGGTGGTGCTGCAGCTTCGCGGCCGTCGCCTCGACCGTCGCGGACTGCTGCTTCCACTCGCCCTGGTCGGTTGGGCCGCCTCGCAATATCTGCACGGCATCCCCGGCGGCAGCAGTGACCGCGTCCTGGTCGCGATCGGCGTGACGACCGGCCTCGTCCTGGGCTCGGCATCTGCCTTGTTGACCCACCTCGAGGTCGACGACAAGGGCGTCCCGGTGGCACGCGCGACGGCGGGCGCCGCAGCACTCTGGGTTGTCGGCATCGGATTCCGGATGGCGTTCTCGCTCTACACGCAGTACGGCGGCGCACCGACGGTGATGCGCTTCAGCCAGGCGCACCACCTGACCGGCCAGGGCTGGGTCACCGGCATGGTGTTGATGGCGCTCGTCGAGGTGGTCAGCCGCACGGTGCTGCTCTGGACGCGATCCCGGTCGCTGGTGATCGCCCGCCCGGTCGCTGTCACGGTTGGATGACAGCGTCGTACGGCGGATGATGGGGCCGTGGGGGCAGCGATGAGCGCCACCGAACCGCCGGTACGCAGCTCGATTCGAGCCGTCTGGCTGGTCGGCCTCGTCTACGTGGTGGCGGCGGCTACCCACCCCGGTGGGAGCGGCCGACACCTCGCCGCATCCGTGCTCACAGCGACAACGGCCCTCGGCTGGGCGGCGTGGCTGGTCGGTCGCCACCTCAAGAACCTCCGGCTGAGCCTCGTCGCAGTCGCAGTCGTCGCAGCTAGCGGCGGCGTCATCGTGGTGCTGCACCCCATCGGCGTCGCGGTGGTGGGGATCGCCGGCCTCTGCGCCGGCAGCCTGCTCGAAATCCTGCCGGCTGCGGCATTGACCGCGCCGGGCGTCGTCTCCGCGACGATCGCCTACGTCGTGGCCGGGAACAATGCCGGGATCATTGCCAACGCGGCAAGTGGTGCTGTCGCCGGTCTCATCATCGGGATGAGCCGTCGACAGGGTCAGGTCCGAGCCGAGCAGGAGGCGGCATTGACCGTCGCGCAGCAGCGCGCGGAGGTATCTCGCGAACGCGCCGAGGTGCTCGCACAACGCAACCACATCGCCCGCGAGGTGCACGACGTGCTGGCGCACACCTTGAGCGCGCTATCCGTGCAGATGAACGCTTTGAGCAGCCTCATCGACGACGACGTCGACCGGGGTGAGTTGCGAGAAGCTGCCGACAAATCGCGGCGACTCGTCGCGGAAGGTCTACAGGAGACTCGTCGTGCCGTTCGCGTTCTTCGCGATGAGCCGGTCGAGGTGGCTGAGCAGATCGGCAACCTCGCTGAGCAGGACAACGTCACGGTGCACGTCAGCGGCCGGGTAGTCCCGTTGCCCCCCGCGGCGGGGCTCGCCCTCGTGCGTGTTGCGCAAGAAGCAGTCACCAACGCGCGCAAGCATGCAGCAGACGCTGCCATCGACGTCACACTCACCTTCGCTGACGCGCTCGTCACGATCGAGGTGACCAACGCGACTAGCCACGCGTCGGCACTCGCCGACACGGGTGCTGGTTACGGGTTGCAAGGCATGCGGGAACGAGTGGAGCTCGTCGGTGGCACGCTCATTGCAGGTCCGAACGTCGACGGCTGGCGGGTGCGCGCGGAAGTGCCGGCGTGAAGGTCCTCATCGTCGACGATCAAAGGGTCATCCGCGAAGGTCTCGTCACGATCTGCGAGCGGTTGCCATCGGTCGACGTGGTCGGCGTCGCGGCAGATGGCATGGAGGCCACGGAGCTCGCCATAGCGCTCGCGCCGGATGTCGTGTTGATGGATCTGCGCATGCCGCGAATGGACGGCATCGAAGCGACTCGGCGCATCCGCGCTGCGCAGCCGGCGACGCAGGTTGTCGTCCTCACCACATTCAGCGACGAGGAATCCGTGACCGCTGCCCTCGCCGCCGGCGCGCTTGGCTACCTGACCAAAGACGCCGGACGCGACGACATCCACCGTGCGCTCGTAGCTGCTGCCGGGGGTCAGGCGCTGCTGGATCCCGCAGTGCACGCAAGGCTCGTACAGCTTGCCCAACAGCAACCGACGGCGGCCGGAGACGGGGCGCTGCCGGACGGACTCACCGTCCGGGAGGCCGAAGTGCTCGCGCACATCGCGGGCGGGCGGTCCAACCACGAGATCGCGACGACGCTCTACCTCAGCGAGGCCACGGTGAAGACGCACATCAACCGCATCTTCGCCAAGACCGGCAGCCGCGACCGGGCTCAAGCCGTCGCGTACGCCCACCGGCACGGGCTCGTTAGCAGCTGAACGCCGGTCCGCCCTAGCCCGCGAGCAGCCGCAAGAACTCGTCGCGATTCGGTCCGAAGGTTGGCTCGTCGCGCCAGCCCGCGCCCAGCTCGATGACCCGCTCGAAGATTCCCGGCGTGGCGAGCACCTCGTCCGAACTTTGAAGCAGGCAGGCAATGCGCAGCCGCGCACGCAGCACCTCACCGTCCTTTCCCGCAGCCGAGCTCATGGCGCGGGTGAAGTCCCAGATTTGTTCGGCCTCGTGCGGTTGCCCGGTCACCTCGGCGTCGACCTCGGCGAGTCGAGCGCGGTCGTAGGCAAGAGTGGAGCGATACCACGGCTCGACGACTTCCGCCGTCGTGGAAGCGAAGTCACGGACGAAGGTCTCCGGTGCGTCGAGCCGGCCGCTCCTCATCACGTCGCGGAGTGCGAGCGCGTGGAACAAGCCGATGGTCGCCCCACGTCCCAGCGACGGGTTGGTGCAGGCCCAAGAGTCGCCAACAGACACAACGCCGGTCGCGACTGGGGAGCCGCCCGGACAGTAGTCGCGATGTTGATCCTCGATGCCCGCCATCGCCGCCACCGTGCGGTCCATCGGCTGGCCATCGGCCCAATGCGCTGCCAGCGGGAAGGCGGCGATCGTGCGCTCCCACGTCGCGGTCTCCTTGAGGGCACGCGCCTTCTTGTCTCGCGAGCTGACGATGATCCCGACTCCCCAGGTGCCGTTGTCGGCCGGAAGAGTGAGGATGGAAACCG
>DASSEQ010000079.1:0-9401 GCA_035695245.1 Mycobacteriales bacterium
CAGGCTCGCGATGACTTGGTCGGCTACCTACGCCGCGACGATGCGGACTTCGACCAGATCGCGATGGGCCGCGCGCTCGCGCGACTGTCCGAAAGCGAACGGGCGGAGTTCGCACGACGCGTCGAGAGCATCATCGACGACATCGAAACGCGCCGCGGGGCTGTCGCTGACCGCCATGACCTTGACCGCTTTGCGATCACCGTGGTCATGCATCCGTTGCCGGATGGCCCCTCGCATTGACGGCACTCGCTGCCGCAACCGCGAGGCGTCGGTGAAGATCGGCGTTCGCTGCGCGGTCAGTGCGCACTTCGATGACACGAAGTCGCTTCGGCGTTGTGGCGATCACTTCTTGGTACGCCGCGAGCTCGTCGACGAAAACGTGGTCGACGCCGTAGCCGCGGCAGATGTCGGCGAAGGAAACGCCATGTGGTGTTCCAAAGACTCGTTCGAACGATCGCGGGTCGACCGAGTCGGCTTGCGCGAGCAAGGAGAAGATGCCGCCACCGTCGTTGTTGATGACGACGATCGAAAGGTCGGGGCACGGATCGGCCAGCAGCCCGTTGACGTCGTGCAGCGCGGAGAGATCGCCGGCGATGGCCCATGACGGCCGGTCATGAGCAAGAGCTGCGCCGACAGCAGTCGAGATGAACCCATCGATGCCCGAAACACCGCGGTTGGCCACGATGCGCACGCCGGTGCGCGGCCGCATCGTGAGGTCGACATCGCGGATGGGCATGCTGGAGGCGATCGCGATGAGCGTCTCGTCCGGCACGGCTGCGACGAGGTCGCGCACCACGCGCGGCTCGCAGAGCCCCACGCTGTCGAGCACCTCGTCCACGGCATTGGCTGCACTCGTGGCCGCGTGCAGCCATCCGTCAACCCAACCTTCGGCCGCCGATGCCGCCGCGCCGACACCGCGAAGCGACGCGGCTGCTGCGGACACGATCAGTCGAGCGGTGCGCGTGCCGTCCCACCAGCCGCCGAAGCGATCGAGCACCACCACCGCTGTTGTTGCAGGAAGCCATGACAGCCATTCGTTCAGCGCACGGGTCAGCCCGACGCGGCCTACGACAAGGACGACGTCGGGCACGTGGTCGTCTCGGAAGACTGCGTCGCGCAGCACCGCGTCGTAGCCCGCAAGCGCGGCGCCTCCCCGGCGGGCGTTGCTGTGCGGTTCGGCGAGGAGTGGCCAGCCCGCTGCGGCCGCGAACTCCGACGTCGCGATGGCGTCCTCGGCGGTCAACCCGTCGCCGGCAACGATGACGCCGCGCTGGGCTGCGACGAGAAGGTCGTGGACGTCAGTCGGCAAGGTCGGGGCGACCCGCTTGTGCTCCGACCACGGCCGTTGCACGTCGCGACCATCGAGGGGGAACGGGAACCCGATGCCGTCGTCGACGGGCACCAGCGGTTCGCGCAGTGGCAGGTTGACGTGTACGGGTCCGGGCGCGCCGCTCGCGCCGGTCGCTGTCGCGACGGCCTGGCTGATCGTCGAACGCCAGTAGCGCACAGCATCAGGTCGGGCTTCTGGCACGCCGAGCTCGTGGAACCAGCGCACTGCGTCGCCGTACAACTTGATCTGGTCGATGGTCTGGTTGGCTCCGACACCGCGAAGCTCGGGCGGCCGGTCCGCGGTCAAGACCAGCAGCGGCACGCGCCCCTGATCGGCCTCGAGCACTGCCGGGGTGAACTCGGCGGCTGCCGTTCCGGAGGTGCACAACACGGGCACCGGGAGACCGCTGACCCGAGCGAGTCCCAATGCCGTGAATGCTGTCGACCGCTCGTCGATTCGCACGTGCAGGCGGATGCGTTCGTCGCCGGCCAGCGCCAGTGCCAGCGGCGTCGACCGGGACCCGGGGGAGAGCACAGCGTCGCGGATGCCGTGCCGGGCCAGCTCGTCGACGACAACGAGCGCGAGTGCCTGCCCTGCGTTATGCGCGGGCACGATCATGTCCAGCGGCCTCGGCCGCTGCCAGGCGCGCCGACCACCAGTCGCGTGTCTCGTCACTCGCGTGCACCCGGTCAGGGTTCGGCGCGACCGCGGCGACCGGCAGGTAGCCCTCGACCGGGAGCAACGGACTGTCGACGACGTCATCGGCAAGCAGCTGCACGGTGCCGAGTCCGCAGGCGAAGGGCAGGTCCGGCAATGCCGCAGCGAGCGCCAGCCCGGCGGCGATCCCGACCGAGGTCTCGATTGCGGATGACACGACGACCGGCAGCCCGCAGGCCTCGGCGACGTCGAGGCAGGCGCGGACGCCTCCGATCGGTTGCACCTTCAGTACGACGATGTCCGCCGCGCCCAATCCGGCGACTCGCAGTGGGTCTTCGGCTCGCCGGACCGACTCGTCGGCCGCGAGCCGAACCGGAGTGCGTCGTCGCAGCTGCGCCATCTCTTCGAGCGATGCGACGGGTTGCTCGGCGTACTCGAGGTCGAAGCGGCGCAGCTCGCGAAGCGCGCGTTCGGCTTCGTCGACCGACCACGCGGCGTTGGCATCGACCCGCACCTTGCCGTCACTGCCGAGTGCATCGCGCACCGCTTCGACGCGGGCGATGTCATCGGCGAGGGTCTGTCCGGTCTCGGCCACCTTCACCTTCGCGGTCGTGCAGCCGCTTGCGGTCACCATGGCGTGCGCCTGCTCCGCTCCTACGGCAGGCACTGTCGTATTCACCGGGATGCGGTCGCGCAAGGGTGTCGGCCAGCCACGGTCGGCGGACTCGCGCGCGGCGACCAACCAGCGTGCGCACGTCGCCGCGTCGTAGTCGGGAAACGGCGAGAACTCACCCCAGCCGGCATCACCGCGGATCAGCACCCCGGACCGGCGTTGCTGACCGCGAAAGCGCACGCGCATCGGCACATCGAAGACGAACAGGTCGGTCATGCCAGCAACAGTCCGGCAGCGAGCAGCACCGCGACGGCGAGCTCCAGCCGGCCGGTGCCACCGAGCGCCGGGATGAGTGCGCGCCCGACGCTCCCGCTGCGCACCGTCGTCACGGGATCGCGGGCAAGCGGCAGCGCGAGGATCACCAGCACCGGCCAGGCCGAATGGGCGGCGACCGGCACGCCCACCAGGGCGAGCAGGAGACCGGTCCCGATCAAACCGACGAAGAGCGCCCGCGTCCGTGCTTCGCCGATCCGCACGGCGAGCGTGCGTTTGCCGGCGACCGCATCAGTCGGCACGTCGCGCAAGTTGTTGACGACCAGGATCGCCACCGCGAGCAGTCCCGTCGCGACGCCACCCACCCAGGCGGCCGCGGGCACGTGCCGGTGCTGCACGAACGCCGATCCGGCAGTGGCGACCAAGCCGAAGAAGACGAAGACGAACACCTCACCGAGGCCCTCGGACGCGTAGGGCTTCGGCCCGCCGCTGTAACCGAGGAGAGCGATGAACGAACCGAGCCCGATCAGCAGCAGCCACCACGAGACGGTGGCAGCGAGCGCGAGCCCGGCGATGCCGGCAACCGCGAGCGAGAGGAAAACGGCCGTGAGCATGGCCGGAGGGGTGACCATCCCGCTGGCGACCGCTCGCCGCGGTCCGGCCCGGGTCACGGTGTCGATGCCACGGACCCCGTCGAAGTAGTCGTTGGCGTAGTTGACCGCGACTTGCACGGCCACCGCCACGACGAGAGCGATGACGAACCGCCACCAGACGAGTCCACCGTGCATCGCGCCGGCGGCGGTGCCGACAAGGACCGGTGCCGCTGAGGCCGGCAGCGTGCGCGGCCGGGCGGCCTCCACCCAGACGTTCACGACTGCCTGTGCACCCCTATTCGCAGTGGTTCCTTACCGTCTAAGCGTGCCAGCATCGCCGCGCCGCTCGCTCGTCGCCCTTGCCGAGGCCCCCGGCGACCGCTTTGTGGCGGCACTCGAGCGCACGTGGTCGAACGGCGACGCCCTGCTGCCGCTCGATCCGCGGGCACCGGCAAGTGATCGCGACCGAGTGCTCGCCGCGATGCAGCCGGACGCGGGCGTCGCGGACGACATCGCTCTGGTGATCACGACCTCCGGGTCGACCGGACTGCCCAAGGGTGCCGAGCTAACGCGGGCAGCGCTCGAGGCTTCGGCCCGGGCAACGATGCACCGCATCGGCTTGACCGACGACGACGTGTGGCTCGCCTGCCTCCCCTGGCATCACATCGGCGGGCTGCAAGTGCTTCTGCGGGCGCGTCTTTTCGACACCCCGTTGGTGATCCACGACGCCTTCGACGTCGCGCGCGTGGTCGCGGAGCGATCGGCGACGCTCCTGTCGCTGGTGCCGACGCAGCTGCTTCGCCTGCTGGATGCGGGTGCGGACCTTGCGCGCTTCCGGGTGATCCTTCTCGGTGGTGCGGCTGCCCCGCCGACGCTGCTCGACCGCGCCAGGGCCGCCGGCGCCAACGTGGTGACGACGTACGGAATGAGCGAGACATGCGGCGGCTGCGTCTATGACGGGCAACCGCTCGACGGCGTCGACGTGCAGCTGTCTGACGACGGGCGGGTGATGCTGCGCGGTCCGATGCTGATGGCCGGTTATCGCCTCGATCCGGAGACGACCGCGCGCACCCTCGTCGATGGCTGGCTGTTGACCAACGACATAGGCGAGATCGACGCCCGTGGTCATCTCGCCTTACGCGGGCGCGTCGACGATGTCGTGATCACCGGCGGCGAGAACGTCGTCACGACCGAGGTCGCGGCGCGCCTCATGGCACATCCGGCGGTCAGGGACGCAGCTGTGACGGGAGTCCCCGACCCGGAATGGGGGCATCGGCTCGTCGCGTTGGTGGTGCCCACGTCACCGCCACCAACGTTGGCCGAGCTGCGCGAGTGGTGCCATGCAACGTTGCCGGCGGCGTCGGCGCCCCGACAGCTCGTGCTTGTCGACGAGCTGCCCCGGCTGTCGTCCGGCAAGGTCGACCGGCTGGCGCTCGCCGACCTGTTATGAGGTGGTGAGCTGCGACGTGCCGACTTGGCGATCGACGCGGTCTCCGCGACTGCACTCGAGCCAGTAGAGCTCGGCCGCATCCGGCGGGGTCACAAGGTCAAGCAACAACGTCAGCGGCACCCGCTGCTCCAGCAACCGCATCATGATGTTTCGCTGGCCTCCTCGCCGGATCCGGTCGTCCTGCACACCTTTGGAGTCGGTGTGGCGATTAGTGGCGTTGATGCGCCAACAGGTGGAAGCGGGACAGGTCTGTTCGGCGCTAGGGCTGCCGTGAGTCAGGGGCGACCAAGCGCACGGTAGTGCCAGCCGGCGGCCCGCCAGCGTTCGGCATCCAGCGCGTTGCGGCCGTCGACGATGTGGCGTTGACGCACCAGCTCGCCGAGCTGTGCCGGGTCCAGCTCCCGGAACTCCTGCCACTCGGTCAGGTGCAGCACGACATCGGCGTCGGCCACGGCCGCCTGGACCGATTCGGCGTAGGTGAGCTCCGGATAGTCACGACGGGCGTTGCCCAGCGCGGCCGGGTCGTAGACCGTGACCGCGGCTCCGGCACGGGAAATCCGGGTCGCAACGTCGAGCGCCGGGGAGTCGCGGATGTCGTCACTGTTGGGTTTGAAGGCCGCCCCGAGCACGCCGATGCGGCGACCCCGGAAGGAGTCCTCGACGCACTCGCGGGCGAGGTCGACCATGCGGGCGCGACGACGCTGGTTGATCGCGTCCACCTCGGTCAGGAACGACAGCGCTTGGTCGACACCGAGCTCGCCGGCGCGGGCCATGAAGGCGCGGATGTCCTTCGGCAGGCAACCACCTCCGAAGCCCAATCCGGCGTGGAGGAAGCGGCCGCCGATCCGGTCGTCGTGTGCGAGCGCCTCGGAGAGCTTCTTGACGTCGGCGTGAGTGGCCTCGCACACCTCTGCCATCGCGTTGATGAACGAGATCTTGGTGGCGAGGAACGCGTTGGCCGCAACCTTGACCAGCTGCGCAGTCGCCATGTCGGTGATTACGGCGGGCACTCCGTCGTCAAGCAGCGGCGCGTAGACACGTCGCATCGCGTCCGCACCCGACTCGTCCTTGACGCCGAACACGAGCCGGTCCGGACGCAGCGTGTCCTCGATGGCGAAGCCCTCGCGCAAGAACTCGGGGTTCCACACCACCTCGATGTCCGGACCGGCGGGCGCGTTCTTCGCGACATAGTCGGCGATGCGCTCGGCGGTGCCGATCGGCACGGTGGACTTGCCCGCGACGACGCACGGTCGCGCCAGCCGCGGCGACAGAGACTCGATCGCTGCGTCGAGGTAGCTGAGGTCGGCGGCGTACTCGCCTTTTCGCTGCGGGGTCCCGACGCACAAGAAGTGCATGTCCGCGTCCGCCGCGTCGTCGTACGACGTGGAGAAGCGGAGCCGACCGGTGGCAAGAGTCGCCTGCAGCAAGTCCTCGAGACCGGGCTCGAAGAAGGGCACCACGCCGTCGGCGAGGCGCTGAATCTTGCCGCGGTCCACGTCGATGCCGGTCACCTCGTAGCCGAGGTGTGCCATGCAAACGGCGTGAGTTGCGCCGAGGTATCCGGTGCCGATCACGGACAGCCGCATCATCCCGAAGATGCTAGGGAGTCCTACAATTTTTCTCGTGGATCCGGCCTTCGACACGTACACATTGCCCGAGGAGCACCAGCTGCTCCGCAAGACCGTGCGCGAGGTCGCCGACGACAAGATCGCTCCCCGAGCAGCCGAGATCGATGAGAGTGGCGAGTTTCCGTACGACGTGCTGAAGGCTCTCGTCGACGCCGACCTGCACGCCGTGCATGTCCCGGAGGCCTACGGCGGCGCCGGCGCCGACGCGATCGCGTCCGCAATCGTGATCGAGGAGATAGCGCGCGCGTGCTGCGCGTCGTCGCTCATCCCGGCCGTCAACAAGCTCGGGACGATGGGGCTGTTGCTGTCCGGCAGCGAAGAGCTCAAGCAGAAGTACCTTCCGCCGCTCGCGCGCGGCGAGGTCATGTTCAGCTACGCCCTGTCGGAGCCGGAAGCGGGCAGCGACGCCGCTGGCATGAAGACGCGTGCCGTGCGGGACGGGGACTCCTACGTCCTCAACGGTGTGAAGCGATGGATCACCAACGCCGGCGTTTCTGACTACTACACGGTGATGGCCGTCACTGATCCCGATGCCGGGCCTCGCGGCATCTCGGCCTTCGTCGTCGAGAAGGCCGACACAGGAGTTTCCTTCGGCGCGCCCGAGAAGAAGATGGGGATCAAGGGATCGCCGACGCGCGAGGTCTACTTCGACAACGTGCGGATTCCTGCCGACCGGATGATCGGCGCCGAGGGCACCGGCTTCAAGACCGCGTTGGCGACACTCGACCACACCCGGTTGACGATCGGGGCGCAGGCCCTTGGCATCGCTCAGGGCGCGGTGGACTACTGCATCCGCTACGTGCAGGAGCGCAAGCAGTTCGGCAAGCCGATCGCCGAGTTCCAAGGCGTGTCGTTCATGTTGGCCGACATGGCGATGAAGACCGAAGCCGCACGTTCGCTGATCTACCGTGCTGCCGCCATGTCGGAGCGGCATGAGCCCGACCTCACGTTCATGTCTGCCGCTGCCAAGTGCTTCGCCTCGGACACCGCGATGGAAGTAACGACCAACGGCGTGCAGCTGCTGGGTGGCTACGGCTACACGCGCGACTACCCGCTCGAGCGGATGATGCGCGACGCGAAGATCACCCAGATCTACGAAGGCACCAACCAGATCCAGCGATTGGTGATGTCGCGCAACCTGTTGAAGAACAACCCGCTGCGCTGATCCCAGGTGACAGGATCCTGGCCGCTGGGCGCGACTTGACCCGAATCGTCACCGATTAGGCGGCTGTCGCCGCACACTGGTGCGGTGACACCGGTGCGGCTTCTGGCTCTCGCGAGTGCTGTTGTGGTCGCGGGTGGGGTCGCCGTGGCGGCGACGCAGTCCGGTGCCCACCGGACGAAACCGCTGGCCGAGGCCACGACTCCGACGTCTCCGGCCGCATCTCCGACGCTGTCGGCCGCACCACCCACGCCCGCTGCGACGCATGCCCGCCCGCGGCCGACGGTCCACAACGTCGAAGCGAAGCCGCTCTACCCATTGCCGGCCGGCCCGGCCTACCCGCATCCATGCCCGCCGCCGCCGATCCCCCCGGGACCGCCGGTGACGCCGCCCAAGCCGAAGGTGCCGACCAGCAAGCTGCCGAAGCCGCTGCCGCTCGCCGCCCACCATCCCGACCTGCGTGCGGTGCGCGGCAAAGGCATGTGGATCACCACCTGGCAGGACACCAAGCTCGACGTGCCGCAAGTGATCGCCAAAGCCACCGCGGCACACCTGACGCAGCTTTGGTTACGCACCGGTGGCACCAAGCAAGGCTTCTACGGCCACCACGCACTCGATGCCCTGCTGCCGGCTGCACATCGCGCCGGCCTCGACGTGATCGCGTGGGACTTCCCGTCGATGTCCGACCCGGTAGCGGACGCGAACCGAGCGATCCGCACTATTACGACCGCCTACGGTGGCCAGCACATCGACGGTTTCAGCCCCGACATCGAAACCATCAACGAGGGCACGTTCAACGCACCGGTTCGCGTCCGCGTCTACCTGTCGCGGGTGCGCGCCGCGGCGCCGAAGCTTCCGCTGATCGCGACGGTGATGCGCCCGACGCCGTATCAGCTGCGCACCTACCCGTACGCCGCTGAGGCGCCGTACGTCGATGTCTTCGCGCCGATGGTCTACTGGTCATGCAACGAGCCGGGCGCACTCGCCCTCGAGTCCTATCGGGCGCTGGCGAAGATGCGGCCGGTGCATCTGATCGGCCAGTCCTACGACATGGCTCCCGAAGGCGGTCGTCACGGCCTTCCGACCGGTCGCGAGATCTGGCGCTTCCTTGACGTGGCCAAGCGCTCGGGCGCGATCGGCGCGAGTCTCTACGTCTACAGCGAGACGCGAACACCACAGTGGACGGCACTAGGCGCGTATCCCTGGAGCTGAAGGACGCCCGAGGCCGGCTTGTCCACAGATTGCACTAGAAACTGTTGCAACTGTTGACTTTTCCAGCGATCGAACATATGTTCGAGCCATGGAGTTCGAGGCCGCCGATGAGTTCGAGAACGTTCGCGTTCTCGGCGTCGACGGCGCTCGCGAGTGGGCAGATGCGCTTGGCTCGGCCACTGCCGCCGCGCACACCGCGATCGAGCGGATGGAGCGGATGCCGGTCGGTCCGGAGCTCGTCCAGGGCTTGATCGCGTCGAAAGAGCTGTTCTGCGACACGCCACTCGCCATCCGTCGCAGCGCACTGTGGACGAAGGTGAAGTCCTTCGTCGAGGCCCAGACGATCGAAGCGCACGCTGCGGCCTCGATCAGCGTGACCGACGACGATCTGCGTCGCGCCGTCGTCATCGATACGGCCAAGCTGACGAACCAGTCAGAGCACAGCGTCGCCCGCCAGTTCACGTTGATGCAGCGCGTCGCGGA
>DASSEQ010000080.1:0-3021 GCA_035695245.1 Mycobacteriales bacterium
GCGCCGAAGGCGGCGGCACCGGTGATCGTCGTCGACAAGCTCACCGCGGTGCGCCGAGCGACCACGAGAGTCCCGACGACCGCACCGGCGCTGAACATGGCGTAGACGAGCGCGAAGTTGGCGTCGGAACCATGCAGCGCACGCTCGACGAAGATCGGGAAGACGACGGAGAAGTTGTAGCTGACCGTGCCGATGATGAAGAGCAGGAGAAACGTGATCCACAATTCGGGGACGCCGGCGACGTAACGAAGGCCGGCGCGCACCTGACCACGACCGCGTGGTGTTCGGTCCACCTTTCGGAGCTCGCCGTCGCGCATCATCACGAGTGCGATGAGCACCGCGACGTAGGAGATCGCGTCGACGGTGAAGCACCAGCCATATCCGACGCTGACGACGAGAGCAGCGGCGACGGTTGGTCCGACGAGACGGGACAAGTTGACGATCGCGCTGTAGAGCGTGACCGCGTTGGGGACCTGTTGCGGCGCAACCATTTCGTTGACGAAGGTGCGGCGAGCCGGGTTGTCGAACGCGAGCATGCAGCCGCCCGCGGCGGCAACAGCAAAGAACCAGCCCAGCGGCACGTGCGGCAGAAACGCGAGCAGCGCCAGCACGACCGACTGGGCCATCTCCAGTCCCTGCGTCAGGTAGAGCAACCGGCGCTTGTCCGAGCGGTCAGCGATGACGCCGGCGAACGGAGACAGGACGAGGAGCGGACCGTACTGGCAGGCTGCGAGCAGCCCGACCGCGACGCCGCTGCCGGTGCGGTGCAGCACGAGGAGCGTGATCGCGACGATGGTGAGCCAGTTGCCGCTGTTGGAGATCAGCTGACCGACGAAGAACAACCGGAAGTTGCGCACCCACAGTGATGAGAACGTGCGCCGCGTCCACCCGGCCGGCGCTTGGGGGAGCGGATCGGCGAGGTCGGTCATGGCTCGGTCGACCGTATCCCGCTACCGGCTGCGCCTCGCCGGCCCGCTGGAAATGTCGGCGTCCGAGCGTAGGTTCTACCTTCGTGGCCTCCACGTCGCTCCAGCCCAAGGCGGGCACCTTCAAAGTCGTCTCCGACTTCGCCCCGTCCGGCGACCAGCCGCAGGCGATCGACGAGCTGGCCGAGCGGATCCGTCGCGGCGACCGGGACACGGTGCTGCTGGGCGCGACCGGCACCGGCAAGTCCGCAACCACCGCCTGGCTGGTCGAGAAGCTGCAACGCCCGACGCTGGTGATGGCGCCCAACAAGACGCTGGCGGCACAGCTGGCCAACGAGTTCCGTGAACTCTTCCCGGACAACGCTGTCGAATACTTCGTCTCCTACTACGACTACTACCAGCCCGAGGCCTACGTGCCTCAGACCGACACCTACATCGAGAAGGACTCCTCGATCAACGAGGAGGTCGAACGCCTCCGCCACTCGGCGACGATGTCGTTGCTCACCCGGCGTGACGTGATCGTCGTCGCGTCGGTCTCCTGCATCTACGGGTTGGGCACGCCCGAGGAATACGTCAACCGCGCATTGCGCATCGAGCGCGGCCAAGAAATCGAGCGCGACAAGATGTTGCGGCATCTCGTCGACGTGCACTACACCCGCAACGACCTGTCCTTCACTCGGGGCACGTTCCGGGTGCGCGGCGACACCATCGAAGTGTTCCCGGTCTACCAGGAGCTCGCGATCCGGATCGAGATGTTCGGCGACGAGATCGAAGCCATCTCGACGCTGCATCCGGTCACCGGTGAGGTGATCAGCAACGACGAAACGGCTTTCGTCTTCCCTGCCACGCATTACGTCGCCGGTCCGGAGCGCATGGAGCGCGCGATCGCCGGCATCGAGTCCGAGCTCGAGGAGCGACTGACGACGCTGGATAAGCAAGGCAAGTTGCTCGAAGCGCAACGACTGCGCATGCGCACGACCTACGACATCGAGATGATGCGGCAGGTCGGCTTTTGCTCAGGCATCGAGAACTACTCGCGGCACATCGACGGTCGCGGTCCCGGCACACCGCCGCACACGCTTCTCGACTACTTCCCGGACGACTTCTTGCTCGTCATCGACGAGTCGCACGTGACCGTTCCGCAGATCGGTGGCATGTACGAAGGCGACATGTCGCGTAAGCGCACACTCGTCGACCACGGCTTCCGGTTGCCGAGCGCGATGGACAACCGACCGTTGAAATGGGAAGAGTTCCTGGAACGGATCGGTCAGACCGTCTATCTGTCGGCGACACCAGGACCCTACGAGATGGGACGGGTCAAGGAAGACGTGGTCGAGCAGGTCATCCGCCCGACCGGTCTGGTCGACCCGCACATCGTCGTCAAGCCCACCAAGGGCCAGATCGACGACCTCATGCACGAAATCAAGATGCGGGCCGATCGCGACGAACGCGTGCTGGTCACGACGCTCACCAAGAAGATGGCAGAAGACCTCACCGACTACCTGCTCGAAAACGGCGTCCGCGTTCGCTACCTGCACAGCGAGGTCGACACTTTGCGTCGCGTCGAGCTGTTGCGTGAGCTGCGCATGGGGGAGTTCGACGTCCTGGTCGGCATCAACCTGCTGCGTGAGGGTCTCGATCTCCCTGAGGTGTCACTCGTCAGCATTCTCGATGCCGACAAGGAAGGTTTCCTGCGTTCGGGCACCTCGCTCATCCAGACGATCGGCCGTGCAGCGCGAAACGTCTCCGGCGAGGTGCACATGTACGCCGACGAGATCACGCCCTCCATGCAGAAGGCGATCGACGAGACCGAACGACGCCGGCAGAAGCAGGTTGCCTACAACGAGGCCAACGGGATCGACCCGCAGCCGCTGCGCAAGCGCATCGCCGACATCCTCGATGACATCGTGCGCGGCGAGGAAGCCGAGCTGATCGGCGGCAGTGGCCGGGCCCAGTCTCGCGGCAAGACGCCGGTGCCCGGGATGGCCTCGAAGTCGAAAACGGCCGGACAACACGCGGCCGAGCTCGCCGGCATGCCCAAGGCCGAGCTGTCGCTCCTCATCCAGCAGCTGCAGGACCAGATGCATGCCGCCGC
>DASSEQ010000081.1:0-4859 GCA_035695245.1 Mycobacteriales bacterium
GAAGGGTGCGGACGGGATCCGCATGGCAAACGGTCACAAGATGTCCTACACGGTGCTCGCGATCTCGACGAACAACCCCGAGCTCTCGCGGGAGGCGCAACTCGTGCAACAGGCGGCGGCGAAGGTAGGGATCCAGTTGACCTTCAAGCCCATGGATATCGGCGCGTGGTCGAGCGCTATGGCGGGCTCGGACAACAAGTGGCTCGGGTGGGACTTCGCCTTCTTCACGCCAGAGGCCGCCGGGAATGACCCGGCCTACTTCGACTCGGAATTCATCTGCTCGAATCTGGTGTCCGAAGGCGGACTGAACATCTCGGCGTTTTGCAGCAAGAAGTTCGATGCACTCGATCGGCAGCAAAGCAGCGAAACAAGCCAGGCAGCGCGGGTCAGTGACTTCGCCCAGATGCAGCGCCTGGTGCACAACGCCTACCCGATCATCGTCTTGGACTACCGAGACATGGTGGAGGTCTGGAACAAGCCGTGGACCGGCTACGTGCCGTCCTCTGCGGGCAGCTACAACGAGCGTTCGAAGTGGACGTTGCTCGATGTCCACTAGGGCCTAGGCGACGGGAGTTCCCGGGTTGCGAATCCTCTTGCGCCGGCTGCGCAGCGCTGTGATCACACTTTTTGTCGTCGTCTCCTTCAACTTCTTCCTGTTCCGCGCTGCTCCCGGAGACGCTGTTTCGTCGTTCGCGGTGACCCCGCTGTCCGCTCAGGCCCGAGCCAACCTCCGCCACGAGTTCCAGCTCGACCAGCCGCTGTGGCGTCAGTACCTGGCATATCTCGACCAACTGCTGCACGGGAATCTGGGGCGCTCGTTCCAGACCGCCCAGCCGGTGAGTTCCATCCTGTGGCGCGATCTGCAAAACACCGTCCCGATGGTGCTGTTGGGCACCGTTTTCGCAGCGGTTATGGGGACGCTGCTCGGCACCATGGCGGCCTGGCGCCGGGGCACCTTCTTCGACCGCAGCAGCGTCGGCGGCGCGCTTGCCTTGTCGGCATTACCTTCTCAATGGCTGGGTCTGGTGGGGATCCTGCTCTTCGCAGGGGTGCTTCCCACGTCCGGACGGGTCGACGACTTCGTGAGCTCGAGCGGCTGGGCGCACATCGTCGACGTCACACGGCACATGATCCTCCCGTCGGCGACTATCGCCGTCGTCTTGCTCGGGCAGTACGTGCTGCTGTCCCGGGCGGCCGTGCTGGACACGCTGCGGCAGGACTTCGTGCTGGCTGCCCGTGCCGAGGGCAACCGAGACAGGTACGTCCTGTGGCGCCGCGCGTTTCCTAACGCCCTGCTGCCGATGACAACGGTCTTCGCGCTGTCGATGGGTCAAGTCGTCGCGGGAAGCATTCTCGTGGAGACAGTCTTTTCCTGGCCGGGCATCGGCCGGGAGGTGTACGACGCCGTCCTGGGACGTGACTACCCCGTACTAGAGGGAGCTTTTCTGGTGCTCACGATCTCGGTGTTGGTGTGCAACCTCTGCGCGGATCTCCTCTACGCGAAACTCGACCCTCGGGTCAGCGTATGAGTGCCGTCGGTGTGCTGCTGACCGTCCCACGGCGGTTACGGACCGGTCGTCGGCTGTCCCGGTCTGCCTATGTGGCAGTGGTCTTGCTCGCAGCGCTGGTCGTGGCGGCCACGTTCTGCTCGCAGCTCGCGCCTTACGGCGTGCACAGCGTTGTCGGCGACCCGTACGAGCCGCCCAGTGCCAGCCACTGGCTCGGTCTTGACGACGGCGGGGTCGATGTCCTCACGCTGCTCCTGTACGGCGCCAGGATTTCGCTGCTGGTTGGCTTCGCCTCTGCACTCGTCTCGGCGGTCATCGGCGGCGTGGTCGGCATCACGGCCGGCTACTTCGGCGGGAGGGTGGACGCCTGCCTCATGCGCATCACCGACGTCTTCCTCGTCATCCCGGACGTGCCGCTGATGATCGTGGTCGCGGCGATCTGGGGGCCGAGCCTTCTGCACATCATCGTGGTGATCGGTGTGCTCATGTGGACGCGCACGGCCCGGGTGATTCGCGCGCAGACCTTGAGTCTGCGGGAGCGAGGCTTTGTGCAGCGGGTACGTCAGATGGGCGCGAGCCATGTGCGCATACTGTGCCGCCACGTGCTTCCGAATCTCGCTCCGCTCCTTGTAGCGAGCACGATCCTGACCATCGCCACCGGCGTGTTCGCCGAAGCCGCGCTCTCCTTCCTCGGCCTGGGCGATCCGACCGAGGTCTCGTGGGGCAGCATGATCGAGGACGCGTTTCAACGATCCGCGATGAGCGTCGGAGCGTGGTGGGCGGTTCTGCCACCCGGCATCTGCATCGCCCTCGTCGTGCTGCTGTGCAGCGTCGTCGGACGGAGTGTCGAGGACAGCCTCGCCGGATCCGATCGCACTGTGTACCTGGGGCCGAGAAGCTTTCGAATCGTTCGCCTGCCCAGTCGGAGCGCCGGATGACCGCGACACAGACGCTGAGCATTCACGATCTCAACGTGTGGATCGATCGTCCGCGTGGCGCGGCGCTGCACATCGTGCGCGACCTGAACTTCAGCGTGCGCAACGGTGAGCGTGTCGGTCTGGTCGGCGAGTCGGGCTGCGGTAAGACGACGACGATCATGGCGATCATGGGGTTGCTGCCGCCGACCGCGCGCGTGAGTGGCCACATCCGCCTCGACGGTGAAGATGTGCTGGCCGGCGGCGAGACGACGATCCGGCCGCGTCGCTTGGTCGACATCGCGATGATCTTCCAAGCGGCGATGAGCTCACTCAATCCGGTCATGACCGTGGGACGTCAGATAGCCGACCCTTTGCGACGCCGGCTGGGCTACAACCGATCGCAGGCCGACGCGCGTGTACTGGAGTTGCTCGACGCCGTGGACCTGTCTCCCGACATCCGCAACATGCATCCCCATGAGCTATCCGGTGGCATGCGGCAGCGGGTCGTGATCGCGAAGGGATTGAGCTGCAATCCCCGTTTCCTGCTCGCCGACGAGCCGACGACATCGCTGGACGCGCTCGTGCAGCGGCAGATCACGGAGCTGCTCACGAGGCTGTCGGCTGACTTCAATCTCGGCGTTCTGCTCGTCAGCCACGATCTCGCTATGGTCGCCGACTTCTGTACTCGAGCGATGGTCATGTACGCCGGACGGATCATCGAGACCGGTCCGCCAGCGATGCTCACCTCGGACGCGAAGCACCCGTACACCCGTAAGCTTGCGGCCGCCACGCCGATACTCGGACACGGCGGCAAGCTGGAGACCATCCCAGGGGCACAGCCGTCGCCTGCTGATCACGCAGACGGCTGCGCATTCATGCCGCGCTGTGACCGCGCGGTGTCGATCTGCAGGTCGGAGCGCCCGCGAGAGGTGCGCACGGGTGCCGATATCGTCGCGTGCCACGCCGTGACTGTGGGGGCCGCCGATGACAAATGATCGAACCGCGTTGCTGCGCGTCCACGACCTGACCGTCCGCTACTCGGGGAAGCGCCGCGATCAGCGGGCGTCAGACCGACCAGCGGCTCTTGACTCGTTCGACCTCGACCTTGCTCGTGGCGAGCTGGTTGCGCTGGTCGGGGAATCAGGTGCCGGAAAGAGCACGGCAGGCAAGGCGCTTCTCGGACTGCTTGACCATGCAGTCGGCGATGTGGACTTCGACGGCGTCGATGTTCTTCGAGCTTCTCGTGCGACATGGCGTCGCCTTCGGAGACGAATGCAGATGATCTATCAGGATCCTTACGACGCCTTGGACGCGCGCACCACCGTTAGCGCCGTCCTCATCGAGCCGCTTTCTATCCACCGCCTCTCGCCTCGCGCCGACCGGACCGCAGCGATCACCGAAACCCTGACACGGGTGGGCCTTACTCCGGCGGAGGATTTCGCGCAGCGACGGATTCATGAGCTGTCCGGCGGGCAGCGGCAGCGGGTGTGCATCGCGGCTGCCCTCATGCTCGCTCCGGACCTGCTAGTTGCTGATGAACCCGTCTCGATGCTCGACGTGTCCGTTCGCGTCGGCGTGCTGGATCTGCTGCGCCGCCTGGCCGATGAGGGCATGGCGGTGCTGCTCGTAACACATGACTTACCGACCGCGTGCCACTACTCCGATCGGGTGATCGTGATGCGAGGTGGACGGATCGTCGAGTCCGGCCCGACCAGAGCATTGGTCGAATCGCCGACCGACCCCTACACCCGAGACCTGCTGTCGGCAGCGCCGGGCAAGCGGGCCTCTGGCGGGTGCGTGGCGACCGCAGTGGTGGAGGCGGCGGCCGGATGAGTATCGAGATTCGCCCGATGCGCGAGGGCGACCGGGAGGCGTTCGTTTCGCTCAGATGTCGGACGTTTCGGCTCTCGGCCGCGGCGGTGACGGCGTCGTGGGCGATTCCCGCGTGCGAGGTCGTGGTCGCCGTCGACGGAGGCATTCTCGTCGGGAGTATTCGCAGCGAGTCGGTGGGTCAGTTCTTCGGACACCGGTCCGTGCCGTGCGGACTCGTCACGGCTGTGGCTGTGGAACCGGCGTATCGGAGCTCCGGCGTCGGGCGTGCCCTGATCTCGGCCGCGCTGGGACAGATGGCCGAGCGCGGCCTCGCAATGACGACGTTGCACGCCTCGCTTCCGAGCCCATACCGACGAGCCGGGTACGAGGTCAGTGGCGTCCGCAGCCGCTGGTCAGTCCCCGTGGAACGGCTCGGCGGACTGGAGGGTAGCTACCGGGTTGTCCGGGCGACCGATCGGGACCTCCAGCGGCTGAGGTTGCCGTACCGCGTGTTCGCAGCCGAGCGAACCGGTCTGATCGACCGCAGCGACGCATGGTGGAACACACGCGTCCTCCCGCACGCCACCGCCGAAAACGGGGAATGCTTCCTGGCCATCGACGG
>DASSEQ010000082.1:0-22753 GCA_035695245.1 Mycobacteriales bacterium
ACCGTCGACGTGACGGAAGAGACCACCGCCATCGCGAACATGCGGCGATTCTCCGAGATACTGGAGGCGACTCCCGACCTCGTCGCGATGGTCGACACCGATGGTCGTTTCACCTACGCGAACGCGTCGGCGCGGGCTCGACTGGGCATCGCTGACGACGCCGACCTGCAGACGATCCGCGCTCTCGATGTCTATGCGCCCTCGTCGCGCTCACGGTTTCTCGGCGAAGCGCTCACCACCGCCGACCGGGTCGGGGTGTGGAGCGGCGAAGTCGATCTGCTCGCGCCGGACGGCAGCGAGATCCCGGTCTCGCAGGTGCTTGTCGCGCATCGCCGACCGGACGGCTCGATCGACTACTACTCGTCCATCACCCGCGACCTGACCGAGCGACGCGCGTTCGAAGCCCAGCTCGCTCAGGTCGGCCTCTATGACCCGCTCACCGGACTGCCACAGAGACCGGTGCTCGTGCAAGCGCTCGGATCGGCGATGGACGCAGCGCTCGACAACGGCACCCAGGTCGCCGTGCTGTTGCTCGGCCTCGACCACTTCAAGCTGGTCAATGACTCGTTCGGCCACGACTCCGGCGACCTCATGCTCCGATCCGTCACACAGCGGCTGCAGTCGTTCGTGCGCGCCGGCGACATGCTGGCGCGTTTCGGCGGCGACGTCTTCTGCTTCCTCGTTGCGTCGGTGACGAGCGAAGCCGATGCGTTGAGCATGGCCGACGACATCAGCACCGCGATGTCCGCGCCGTACCAACTCGATGGCGACGAAGTGTTCGTGACGCTTTCTGTCGGCATCTCGCTGTCCGGCGGCGGAGACTCGGTGGCGACGCCCGAGACGATGCTGCGCGATGCCGATGCCGCTCTGCACCAGGCCAAGGAGCGCGGACGAGCCCGCAGCGAGTTGTTCGTGGAGGACTATCGCGTCACCGCGGTGCACCGGCTTCGTACGGCGAACGACCTTCACCGGGCTCTCACCGAGAACGAGTTCCGAGTTGTCTACCAACCCGAGATCGACCTGCGAAGCGGGCATGTCACCGGCGTCGAGGCGCTGGTCCGCTGGCACCACCCGGAACGCGGGTTGGTGCCGCCGGGTGAGTTCATTCCGCTTGCCGAGCAGACCGGGCTGATCGCGGGCATCGGCGCCTGGGTGCTCGACGTCGCATTGGGACAGGCGATCGAGTGGCAGGGTGCACGCCACGACGGGGCGTCGCTCGCAGTCTGGGTGAACTTGTCGGCGCGGCAGCTGGGTGACCCGGGCCTCGTCGAGCTGGTCGCCGACGCCCTCAACCGACACGGTGTCGAGCCGGCACAACTCGGGCTGGAGATCACCGAGACAGCCCTGCTCGAAGATGCCGAGGGTGCTGTCACGGCACTGTCGTCGCTGCGCGAGCTCGGTGTGCGTCTCGCTGTCGACGACTTCGGCACCGGCTACTCGTCGCTGTCCTACTTGAAGCGCCTGCCGGTCGACGCGGTCAAGATCGATCGCTCGTTCGTCGACGGACTGGCTGTCGACGGCGACGACTCCGCCATCGTCGCGGCCGTGTCCGGCATGGCGCGCGCCCTCCGCCTCACGACGATCGCCGAGGGCGTCGAAAACCTCGAACAACTGCAAGCGCTACGCCGCCTCGGTTGCGACCTTGCCCAGGGCTACTTCTTCACCACTCCGCAACCGCCGGCCCACATCAGCCGGTTGCTGGAGAGCGACCGCGCGATGCCGCTCTTCCGCTACGACGACGTCGAGGAGAGCGTCCCGCCGCAGCGCGATCCGGTGGCCTAGTCATTTTCGGCTAACCCCATCGGCGCAGTGCGTCTGTGCCCTCCGGGCGCGGCGTCCGGTTCCAAGTAGCGATTCAGCCCGTTTCGTGTTCACCCTTTCGGCCCGCAATGCCGATAGCAAGACCGATAGCGGACGTAAGGGCGGTGTGTGCCCGCACCCCGGAGAAGGGTCATGTCGGTGCGCCAGTGGCAACGGTTGCGGGAATGGCCGGCTCGGGCCATGCCCGAGTTCGGCACGGCCAAGATGGCCGGGCTGCTCTCCGCCGTGCTCTTCGTGCTCTGCGGCCTCATGGTTGTCGCCGTCGGACCGCTCGTCCCGGCGGGTCCGCACGTGCACCCCTTCGGCGTCATCGCCATCGGGCTCATTGCGGCGTTGTCCGGCCCGGTGATCGGCGCGCTGCCCTGGGAGAGATGGTCCCGCTCGTCAACCCTGTGGTTAGTTCCGCTTTCCTTCGCCCTCATCTCCATGCACAACGTCTTCAACGGCGGCAACGGCTTCCGCTACGACGTCTTCTACTTCGTCGTGTTCGTCTGGGTCGGGCTCATGCATCCGGCCGGCACGTCGGCAAAGTTCACGCCGCTGCTCATCGCGTCCTACCTCGCGCCGGCGATCTGGTTGCACGACCTGACCACGTTGGCCGAAGCGATGACCTACGCCGTGCCGGTCTGCGTGCTGGTCGGCGAGTGCGCATCGGTCATCGCAACGAGAATCCAGCGATCCGAAAGCGCCGTCCGCGCGAATGAGGAGCGGTTGCGCGCGCTGGTCGAAAACGCCCAGGACGTGATCTCGGTCGTCGACAGCGATGAGATCGTCCGATGGGACAGCGCATCGATCACCGGCGTGCTCGGCTACGGCGCGACCGAACGGGTCGGCCACAACGCGTTCGACTTCGTGCGCCCGGAGCACGTGCAGTTGGCTCGCACGGCGCTGCAGGGGATCGCGTTCGAGCCGCGCTCGTTGCGCACGGTCGAGGTGGAGGTCCGGCACAACGACGGATCCTGGCGCTGGTGTGAGCTGCGGGTGCGCAACCTGCTCGACGATCCCGCTGTCGGTGGGTTCGTCGTCAACATTACTGACGTGACCGAGCGCCATGAGGCGGACGCGGTCGAACGACAGCTCGCCGCGATCGTCGAGTCGTCGACAGACGCCATCGTGGGGCAGACGCTCGACGGCACGATCCTTTCCTGGAACCCCGCTGCCGAGCGCATGTATCAGCGGACGGCCGAAGAGATGATCGGCCAGAGTGTCTATGCGTTCGTTCCCGAGGACCGGGTCGACGAGCTGAATGCCTTGTATGCGTCAGTGGCAGCAGGCGAGGCCGCAGCGATCGAGACTCAGCGCGTGCGTGCCGACGGCACTTACCTCGACATCTCGCTGTCGATGTCGCCCGTGCGCAAGTCCACCGGCGAGGTGGCAGCTGTCGCCGCCATCGCTCGCGACATCACCGATCAGGTGAAGGCCCGCCGCACCTTGGCCGACAGTGAGAGCAGCTTCCGGTTGATGTTCGCTGCAAACCCGCAACCGATGTGGGTCTACGACGCCGTCACGTTGCAGTTCCTCGAGGTCAACGAGGCCGCGGTCAGGCATTACGGCTACACGCGTCAGGAGTTCCTGTCTTTCGACATCACCGAGATCCGTCCGGTCGAAGACGTCGAACTGCTCATGGAGGAGCTGTCCACCGACCGCGCGATTCGCGAGACCCCCGGTTGGCGCCACATGCTTGCCGATGGCCGCACCATCGACGTCGACATCACGTCGCACAAGCTTCAGTTCGCCGGGCGCGACGCGGTGCTGGTCGCCGTACGTGACGTGACCGACCGCAACGCCCTCGACGCCCAGCTCCGACACCAGGCCTTTCACGACAGCCTCACGGGACTGTCCAATCGCGCGCTGTTCAACGATCGCGTCGAGCACGCCCTCGGCCGGCGCAACGGGGCGCGACGACCGATCGTTCTCCTGCTCGACCTCGACCGGTTCAAGCTCGTGAACGACTCGCTCGGCCATGCTGCCGGCGACGAGCTGCTCGTGGAGGCGGCGCGCCGCCTGGAGGACTCCGTGCGTCTCGGCGACTCGGTGGCTCGGTTGGGTGGTGATGAGTTCGCGGTGCTCCTGGAGGACTGCACTCAGAACGCCGCCGAGCTGCAGGCAGCGCGGCTGCTGAGTGCCCTCGCGACGCCGATGTCGGTCGCCGGCCAGGAAGTCGTTACCAGCGCGAGCATCGGCGTGGCTGTTGCGAGTGGCGGCATGTCCGCCGGCGAGCTGTTGCGCAACGCGGATGTCGCGATGTATCGCGCCAAGGCTCATGGCGGCGGGCGGCTGCAGGTGTTCCAGCCGGCGATGTACGCCGCGGCCGCGCGGCAGATGGAGCTGACAGCAGCACTGCGGACCTCGATCGACGCGCAGCAGTTCGTCCTGCACTACCAGCCCGTAGTCACGCTTGCCGACGGCGCGATCCGGTCGGTCGAAGCGCTGACCCGGTGGATCCATCCGGAGCTCGGCGTGATGAGCCCGCTCGAGTTCATCCCGATCGCTGAGGATTCAGGGCTCATCGTCGACCTGGGCGCCTGGGTCATGCAGGAGGCCTGCCGCACTGCGGCCCCTTGGCCTGACGTCGGCATCAACGTCAACCTGTCCGGCCGCCAGCTTGCTGATCCGCACATCGTGGACCAAGTGCGCCGCGCGCTCCGGGAGTCAGGGCTACCGCCCGGGCGGCTCACACTCGAGATCACCGAGAGCGTTCTCATGCAGCACTCGGAGGCCAACGTCCGCCGGCTGCGCCGGCTCCGTGCACTCGGTGTGCGACTTGCCATCGATGACTTCGGCACGGGCTACTCGTCACTCGCCTACCTGCGCGCCTTCCCGGTGCACGAGCTCAAAATCGACAAGTCGTTCATCGCCTCACTCCCCGCCGACGAGGACGCGATCGCGTTGGTGCGCACGATCGTCCAGCTGGCGAAAAGCCTGTCGTTGACAACGGTCGCCGAAGGCGTCGAGACCGCCGCGCAGTATCACGCGCTGCGCGAACTCGGCTGCGACGAGGTGCAAGGGTTCTATGTCAGCCGACCGACCGAGTGGGCGGATGTCATGACACTGGCCGAAGGCCCGCAGGTTTGGTGCGACGTTCAATCCGCGAGGTCGAGCGCTGCCGACAGATGTGGGTGAAGCTGCTTTTCTCCGACGGCTGCCATGTCGGCCGCATACATCAACTGCCCGCCGCGCACGGCGTACATCCGCCGTTCACTCGTCACCTGCTTCGCCGTCGAGGTCGAACCGACCAGGTCCGTCGTCAGCTCGACGTGCACCCCGCCCGGCCCATCGACGAGGGAGCCGTAAAGAACCTCGACGATGCCCGATGCGACCGCGAGCACCACTTCGACCTCCGTCGCCGAGGTCGGTCGCCAGAAGCCGAGCTGCAACGCGAGCGGGCGACCGTCGTCGAGCGCCCACGACCTGCTGCTGAAGGTAAGCAGCGGTTTGCCCGGGCATTCGAACGTGACTTCCTCGCCGTAGCGGAAGTCGGCCTCGAGGGTCGGATAGCCCCCGACGCCTTCGCCACGCCACGTGCCTAGAAGCCAGGCAAACGGCCGGACCGGCTCGGGCAAGTCCTCCACGAGGCGAGGTTAGCCGCCCTTCCTAATAGGCCCCCGTGCCCCGGGCGACGGCACGCAAGGTGCGGACCAGGATCTGCGCGTCGAGCGCGAGCGACCAGTTCTCCACGTAATAGAGATCGAGGCGCACGCTCTCCTCCCACGAAAGGTCACTGCGCCCACTCACCTGCCAAAGTCCGGTTATCCCGGGCTTGACCAGCAACCGTCGTCGAACGCCGCCGCTGTAGGCCGCGACCTCGCCCGGCAGCGGTGGCCGCGGACCGACGAGTGCCATGTCGCCCCGGATCACGTTGAACAACTGCGGCAGCTCGTCCAACGAGAAGCGGCGCAGCCAGCGTCCGACGCGCGTCACGCGCGGATCGTCGTGGAGCTTGAACAGGAGCCCGTCGCCTTCGTTGCGCTGTTGCAGCGAGGCCAGGAGCGACTCGGCATCGACGCGCATCGAGCGAAACTTGAAGATCCGGAACTCGCGGCCGTGCCGGCTCACCCGGATCTGGCTGAACAACGCCGGGCCGGGCGAGGAGAGCTTGACGCTCACGGCGATCGCGAGCATGAGGGGCAAGGTGGCGATCACGATGGCGGCCGCGAAGGCGCGTTCGACCAGCTCCT
Source organism: Mycobacteriales bacterium (assembly GCA_035695245.1). GTDB lineage: Bacteria > Actinomycetota > Actinomycetes > JAFAQI01 > JAFAQI01 > DASSEQ01. Next base: position 6,000 of record DASSEQ010000082.1, read on the forward strand.
TGAGAAAGTACCTTGCACCGGTGATGTCCGGCTGCTCGACGTGAAGCAATGGAAGACCTGCAACGGGGCGGATCGACACTCGCGGCCCGGCGACATCGGTGAGCGCAGGCGCGACGATCAACGCGATGCCGGTGCCCTCCAGATCCCAGGCCACCCGACGGAGTCGCTCGGGCGTGTTGCCCGGCGACGACGCGACCGCAATGGTGTCGACGTCGAACTCGTGTGCAGTGGCCACGACGCGCTCGGGCATCTCCGGGGGGCAGGTCGCCACCACGTCGAATCCCGCCCGCGGCTCGCGTTGCACGGCCGCGATCAGACTCGAGGCAGCGGCCGGGTCGCCGACCACCAGCACGCGATGCAGAGCACGGCCGTCCTCGCGGGCGCGATAGAGGAATCGGCGGGCGGCGAAGCGATGCACCAGCAGCAGTGCCGTGCCGACGGTGATGGCGGCGAACACAAAGCTGCGGGCGATCGGAAGGCGTCCAGCGAACGACAGCAGTGCGAGCGCGACGACCAGGTGCACGGAGGCCTGGGTTACTCGTTTGTACTCCTCCGAGCCGCATCCGAGGAAGCGCTGCTCGAAGGCCCGGTTGGCAGCCAGCAACATCAGCCAGGTCGCTGCGGTGGCGATCGCCAACGTCGTGTCGATCGGCCGGAACGCTCCGGAGCGTTCCGGCACGTGCACGGCGCTCGCGAGGGCACAGGCCGAGGCGACTGCAAGGGCATCGCCGAGCGCCAGCCGCCGGACGTAGCGGCGCTGCCATGAGGGGGCGACAGCCGGCAGCTCGGCAGGACGCTCGACAAGGTCGAGCGACGCCGACTCCATCGCTGCGCTCATGGGTGCTCCCTGAAAAGGTTCGCTTCGACAACGACCCATCGGGCAAAACGTCGCGCCGTCGGGCACTATGAGGCCGTGACCGACGGCCCATCCCCCGACGCGCTGACCCCGTCACGGGCGACAAGGCGCGCTCGACGTCGTACGGCGACTGCCGCCCCAGCCGCACCGCCGGAGCCGTTGGCGGCGGTGCTGGCAGCGGTCATGGCGCTGCAGACCTCCAACGAGGAGCTGGTTGCGGAGGTGCGTGAGCTTCGGCGGCGGATCACCACCCTGTCGTCAAAGGTCGAGCTGCTCGACGAGCGGCTGGTCTCCGGTGAGTCGACCGAGCGGCTGCGGGTCTCCGCCCCGAAGGGCCGGACCCGACCCCGGCAGACCTGACTCAGTCCCGGCGCACGGCCACTTGGTCCGGAACCGCCAGCGGCTGCGGGACATAGGTGAACGGAGCCCCGGCCGGCGCCGGCTGGACTACCCGAACGACGAGCGTCCGCGTCTGGCCGGGACCGATTGCAACGACCGTCGAGATCACACTCGCGCCGTCTTCGATGTCCGTGTGCATCGCCAGCGGAATGCCATCGATCGCCGCGGCCGTATAACCGGTGCCGCCGGCGAGATACAGCGACACCCAGAGCTTGTCGGCGCCGATCGGCGAAGGCGCGGTGTTGGTGAGGCGCACGGTGACTACGGCGTCTTCCATTGGCGTCGGGCCCGAGCCGACATCGTCGGCAGTGGAGGTGTGATGCGCGACGTAGCTGACGTCACGCCGGAGGTAGAAGTCGACTTTGCCCCCGGTGAGGTTCTGCGTGACCACTTCGAGGTACGGGGCGCCTCGTCCGACCAACGCACCACCTGCACGGGTGCGAGCGAGAAGCGACTCCTCGTCCGTGTGCTCCGACCAGATTTGGAGATGACCGTCGGACACGTCCTTCGCCAGCGCGCGAAGGATGACCCGGCCGTCAGCGTCGCTTGCGCGAAGCGCGTCGAAGGTCGCAGTGGTCGCCGCCGCCAAGTATCGATTGGCGGCCGCATCCGCGGCCTCGGGATGTGTGGCCTCGGCATGCGCGGCGTAGGCGCCTGACTCGAGAAAGGCGACCACGTTTGCACCGGTCAGCAGCGGCCCACCGGCGACCCTCACCCCGCCGGTGACATCGAGCAGGCTCGCAAGTGCCGGCGGGTCGATCGCAAAAACCCCGTCGACAGCCGGCCGCCCTTGACGTTGCCACAACGCAGAGGCCACCTGAGCTGCGACCGGGAAGTCCGGCGTCAGGTTGAGGCTGCGCCACGAAGACGTCACGCCGAGTCCGGCGTAGCGCCGCTCAAACGCTGCATCGGTGCGCACCACCGGTGCAGATGCGTCGTGCAATTCGTCGATCGGCCCGACCTTGTCCAAGACCAGTGCCGAGTTGGCGACGTGGACGAGCGCGTATGCCCCGACGACGCCGCCGGTGGCCCGCGACTCGCCATTGTTCTGTATCAGCACCAAGTATCGCCGGCCGTCGGCGAGCATCGTCGGCGCCAGCTGCGCAGCCGAGTCAAGGTTCGCGATGTGCCGTGCCAGGTCAGCCAGCCTGGCGCGCACTTGGGCAATGCGGCGGTCCAGCGGCGGCAACCCGATCGGCGCGGTGCGGTCGACGACGGCGACGTCGTCATCAACCAGCACATGGGCTCCGGTGACAGTAGGAGCCACCGACTCGAGTGGCGCCAGATTGTAGGAGAGGCCGTGCAGGGCCGCGCCCGCCTGCGCCGCGGAAAGGTCGATCGCGGGCGCCACGACACGTCGGGCGACGCTGTCGACGGCGGTGGCAACTGCGCGGGTGGACCGTGTCGGGCCGCGCAGGCCAGGAACATGCTGGGCCAGCCCCCAGGCGACGCCTCCGGTGTAACGCTCCGCCTCATCGGCAAGCCGCCGTGCCTTCGCGGAGTCTTGGCGGGCCTGGGCCGTGTTGCCTTCGCGCAGGTCGTTGTCGACCCGTGAGAGCGCCAACGTGGCGCGATAGGCGTCTCGATTGGCCTGGTATCCGCGAGCAGCGATGTAGCCGAGGAACAACAGGGCCACGACGCAGATGCCGACGACGAACGGCAGGTACTGCGCAACTTGGTGACGCAGTCCGCGCAGGCGCTGCAGGCGCCGACCACGGTCGGACGAAGCGTTGCGTGTTGTCATCACGTGGGCCGAACGCGTCGCATTCGTCGCCGGTAGCGGCGTTCGGTTTCCAGGACGACGAGCGACCCCACAACCAGCAGCACGACGACTGCTGCCACGAGAGCGACCGCATCGAGACCGGTGAACATCAGGCGACTGCTCGAACGGCTGTCAGCGAAGGGGCGATCCGCAGCGACCGAACGCGACGAAACCTGCTCGCCCAGCACTTCGACGACTGCCGTCACCGTCCGCTTTTCGTGGTGCGCACCCACGCCGGTGGCGGACAGAACATGGATGCCCGGGCGCGCGGCGCCGTTGAAGAAGACGGTGGTGCTGAAGTTGCCGGCAGCGTCCGCGTTGATCGACCGCAGCCGGGCACCGTCGTCCGCTATCTCGAGAGCTGCGCCGGCGGTGAAGCCGCCGGCGGCAAATGTGGTCGAGCCGCCGACGTCCACTCGCGACGGATCAACTGTGCCTTGCCGGCTGTCAAGCGGGGGCGGATGAGTGCCTGCGACGCAGAAATTGGTGGTGGTGAAGAGGCCTGCAGCAGCAACAACGGCGGTCACAACGCCGCGCAGGGCCCACCGACTCATGCCTCGATAGGCGGACGCAGCGCTGCCGACTCACGCGGCTGGTAGGCGGAGTAATACGCGCTCGTGTCCGGCTTGGGCCGGCGGTTGAGGATGAAGCCGACCAACTCGGCATCGACCGTGGAGATGCGCCGCGCGGCTTCCGCCGCGTGGTTGCGCGTCGTACGCCCGTAGTTCACAACGAGCGTCGTGCCGTCGACCTGTGTCGACAGGACCACCGCGTCGGTCACGGGGAGCACCGGTGGTGCATCGAAGATGACGACGTCGCAACGAGCGACGAGGTCGGACACCAACGACGACATCCGCTGCGAGCCGAGCAGCTCGGACGGGTTGGGCGGCAGGGCGCCGGCCGGAAGCACCTGCATCGTCGGCCGGTACTGCTGCAACGCGACTTCTAGCGCCACCTCGCCGGTCAGCACGCCGGTCAGACCGACGGCGGACTCGATGTCGAGAAGCTCTGACAGGCCGGCCTGACGGAGATCGGCATCAACGAGGATCACGCGTTCGCCGGCCTGAGCCAGGGCGAGCGCCAGGTTGGCGGCTGTTGTCGATTTGCCCTCGTCAGCCGACGCCGACGTCACGACCAGGGAGCGGAGTGGTGCGTCGAGATCGAGGAAGCGCAGCGACGTGCGCAGCGCTCGGTAGCTCTCCGCAGCCGGCGTCTGCAGCGGCTCCCCCGCGAGCAGCGGTGTCGCGCCCTTGATCTTCGGTACGACGGCAAGCGGCGGAGCCCCGACGAGGCGTTCGACCTCGTTGGCGGTTTTCACGGACCGGTCGAGTCCCTCCACGATGAGAGAGACAGCAACGCCGGCGATCAAGCCGAGAATGAGGCCCAGCAACAGATCACGGGTAGGACGCGGGCTTATCGGTGCGCCCGGCGTGCTCGCGTCGTCGATGATGCTGGCTTCGACCGCGCTTGTCGGCGTGCGGTCGTGCTCAAGTGACTGCACGGAGTCGTTGAGGACGACAGCTGCCGCTTGGGCGATGGACTGGGCTCGCACCGGGTCCTTGTCGGTCGCCGACACCGCGATGATCAGAGTGTTGGGTTGCGGCGTGGCGCTCAACTTCGAAGCGATCTGGCCCGCCGACTCCGACAGGACGAGTCGATCCTTTACCTGTTGCGCCGTGGTGCGCGAACTCACGATGTCGGCGTAGCTCTGGATCAGCTGCGAGGACAGCTGCACGCCCTGGAGCGCCTCCTGCGTGCTCTGGGCCGCAGGGATATTGATGAACAACCGCGCCGTGGACCGGTAGAGCTTGGCGCTGGTGTGGACGTGGGCGAGTGCGCCACCGACCCCGGCAAGGACGCACAAGATCAACGCCACCCACCGGCGACGCAGCATGGAAAGTGCGGATTCAAACGTCACTGTGGCAACCTGTCTGTGCTGTGCATCCGAGCCCGCTCGTCTCCGTGTTGGTGGTGACGTATAACTCCGGCGATGAGCTGGACGAGTGCTTGTCGGGCATACAACGACAGAAGGTCCGCGGAGGATACGAGGTCGTTGTCGTCGACAACGCCTCCGCGGACGATTCGGCTGAGCGCGTTGCCGCTTGGGCCAACAGCGTGCGGCGTCGGCTCTCGGTACAACTGATCCGCAACTCCGACAATCGGGGCTACGCCGCCGCCAACGACCAGGCGGCGGAAGTCGCTCGCGGCCGGGTGCTGGTGCTCCTCAACCCGGACGCCGCTATGGACGACGGCTGCCTGCAGGCCCTCGTCGACCATCTGCTCGGACACCCGGGCACCGGTGCGGCGTCGGCGCTGCTGAGGAACCCGGACGGGACCGCGCAACTGTTCGCGCGCCGGGAGCTGACGCTCCCGCTTGTCTTCTTCGACCTGACCGAGCCCGGTCGGCGATGGGATCGGCGATTCCGCGGTGGCGCCGGTTCGATGAACCGCCGCTACGCAGCCGAGTTCGCCGCGATGACGACCGAACCGCTGTCGGTCGACTGTCCTGCGGCTGCGTGTGTTGCAGTCTGGCGAGAGCTCACGGAGCCTCGACTGTTCGACGAACGGCTGCCGCTGTTCTTCAACGACGCTGAACTGTTCGGTCGGATTCGCGCCAAGTGCTACACGTGCGACGTGGTGCCGGCCGCCGGTTGCCGGCACGGCTACGGGACCAGTCACGGGCGCATCGACCAGGCGCGCAAACGGGCCGAGTTCGTCGCAGCGATGCGTCAATACAGCGCAGTACGCTTCGGGCTTCGCTGGAACTCTGTGCTGACCCTGGTGCTGCTCCTCGATGTCGTCGCCTGCGTGCTTCTCTCCATCGCGCCGAGCAACCGTCGGCTGCGCAGCGCGGCCCGTGGCACCCTCGGCGGCCTGTGGCTGCCAGGCGGCGCACGACCGTGGCTGATGGACAAACCCACGCGCCGCCACCGAGTGCGTGCGTTCCGCGGCCGACTGCGTCGTTCCTGGCGTGAGGCAAGGCGAAGCAGCCGTCGTCGCCGGAACGTGCGGCACGTCGCCCGCCGGATCAGAAGTGAAGCCCGCCTGCTCAATGCTCCGATCGAGCTGCACATCGACCCGCGAGCGACGATCAGCCGCGAGATCAGAATGGAACTCCGCCAGGGCACCGCGTCGCGCGTCGTCATCGAGCGCTACGCGGTGGTCAATGACGGGGTGCTGTTGCGGATGTGGGGCGGGACGCTGCACATCGAATCCGGCGCTCAAGTGCGACACGACGCAGTGCTCATCGCCAAGGGCGAGCTTCACATCGAACGTCGCGCCATCATCAGCCGAGGAAGCCAGCTGCACGCGGACGGCAAGATGGTGATCGGCTTCGGCGCAACGGTCGCCGAACGAGCGACGCTCGTAGACACGACGCATCTGTTCGACGATGTTCCATCCGTCATCTTCGACAAGCCCACGATCCAGGCCGACATCACCGTGCATCCGTGCGCGTTCATCGGCACGGGCGCAGTTGTCGCGGCTGGCGTCACCGTTGGGCGTTCTGCCGTCGTCGGGGCCCTGAGCGTGGTGACGCGAGACGTGGCTCCCTACACCCTTGTCGCAGGCTCGCCTGCGCGTCAGGTCCGCGAGGTCGAGCGGGTGCTCGGACCGGACGGTCATGCGCCGTCCAGCTGACGGATGACCCGCGCCGGAGCGCCGGCCAGCAGCACCCGGCCCTCGTACGCTCCGCGTACGACGGAGTTCGCGGCGACCACGGATCCGGGCGGGATGACAGTGCCGCCGAGAACCACGGAGTTCGCCGCGATCCACGCGCCGTCACCGATGACGACGGGCCCACCATCGACCATGCCGGATCGCGCAATGGCAACGCCGGGCTGGTCGAAAGCGTGATCCTGGTCCACCACGGTCACGTTCGGGCCCAGGAGCACGTCGCAGCCGATGTCGATCGCGTTTCCTGCCGCGATGGAACAGCCGTTGTTGATGAATGTCTTGGCACCGATCCGCACGGTCGGCTCGCGGTCCTTGGTGCGGCGGCGGGCCGCCACCAGAACACCGTCAGCGATGATCACGCCGTTCTCGAGCCGGACCTGCGCAGGATTGTCCAGCGTGAGCAGCCGGCCCAGGCGCACGTCGCGGCCGACCGTCTGAGGCAGCATCAGCCGATAGAGCCGGCCGCGCCAGCCCGCGCGCCGGCGTACGTAGATCCCCCAGCGTGCGGCAAGGTGTCGTCTCGAGGGCACGCGCATCAGCGCCGCACCTCGTCCCGATAACGGACGACCCGAGCCGGGGCGCCGACGACGACGGCGCGCTCCGGCACATCTTCCAGGACCACCGAGCCGGCGCCAACCACGGCGCCATCGCCGACGCGGCATCCGATGACGACCGTGTTGGCTCCCAACCACGCGCCGGCCCCGATGACGACGTCGCGTTCTTCGAAACCGAGCTCGCGGACCGGCCCCAATCCGTCGACCTCATGGTTGCCGGCGACGACGAGCGCGCCGGGACCGATTTGCGCCTGGTCACCGACGATCGCCCAGGCGTGGTCCGGACCCGCCCACAACGAGGCGAACGGGCCCAGCGCTGCCCGATGGCCGATGCGAACGCGCTCGGCGAACCGAATGCTCGAAAGCGGCGAGATCCACCCGTCTGCCATGTCACCCATGCGCCGGGGAACGACATGCTCGCGCGCGACCCATTGCGCCAGCCGTTGCAGCGCTTCCACTTCATCCGCCGGCAGTCGGTCGAGCGGGTGACGAAAGCGGCGGAACAGTTTCATGACCGTAGCTCTGCCGAAGCCGTCGGGGTGACGGCGATCGAAGGATCGAGGTCCATGGGACCACGCGCCCCGCTGCGGGCACTGATGGCGAATGAGACCGCCGCCGGCTTGCTCAGCAGGATGCGGCTCCAGTCGGATGCGGCAACCGCAACGTCGACGGAGTATCCGCCGGGACCCATCGCGAGGGTCAGTCCGAGACGCACGTCCACGACGTCACCGGGGTTCATCGCAGGCAAGGCGCTCGAGTCGGGGTGCCAGCGTTGACACAAGCCGATCGACTCGGAGTTCACCTGCAACCCGAACACCATGGATGGGGTCTCGACGTCGGCCCGTAGGCGCAGTCGCAGTTCTGCGCGCTCGCTCGGACGCCAGACGACGGGCGGCTCGTCGGTAGCCGGCGACACGAGTTCGACGTCGAGCAATGACAACCCAGCGCCAACGTCTGCCACCGCCGCACCAGTCGACGGCACGCGACGTTCCAGGGCTTTGTGGTAGGACGCGATGACTTCGTTTGGCTGGCCCTCGCACTCGAGGCGGCCTCCCTCGAGCAGAAGGCAGCGTGCCGCAATGTCTGCGACGGCGGCGAGGTTGTGGCTCACGAAGAGGATGCCGACGCCGGCGTCGCGCATCGTGCGGATGCGGTCCAGGCACTTGACCTGGAACGGAAGATCCCCGACGGCCAAAACCTCGTCGACCAACAACAACTCGGGGTCGGTATGCACGGCCACGGCGAAGCCGAGCCGCATGTACATCCCCGAGCTGTACTCCTTCACCGGACGGTCGATGACGTGTCCGAGTTCGGCGAAGTCGACGATGTCGTCGAAGCAGTGCTTCACTTGGCGGCCACTCATGCCGAGGAGTCGCGCGTTCACCCCGACGTTGTCTCGTCCGGACAGCTCTGGGTGGAAGCCGGCGCCCACCTCGATCAAGGGTGCAACCCGCTGCGCTCGGTGCAGTGTGCCGGTGGTAGGAGTTGTCACCCCGCCCGCAAGCTTGAGAAGTGTCGACTTCCCGGCACCGTTGCGTCCGACGATCGCCACGATCTCTCCTGGCTGAACGCAAACGTCCACGTCCTGCAAAGCAAAGCTGCCGTCGCCCCCGCGATAGCGCTTGCTCAGACCACGACCCTCGAGAACCGCGCTCATACTTGGTCCGCAAAGTCACCGGCTCGACGCCGGAAGACCGGGATGCCGACAGCGAGGAGCAGCAACGCAGCCGCCCCGCTGACACCTACCGCCGCCCAGTCGACCGAACGGGCGAGCAACGCCGCGCGTTCAAGGGACAGCACGCCGTCCATCGGGTTCCAGCGCATCACCGACCGATATGTGGGCGGCAGTCGGCTCGGGTCGTAGATGACCGGAGTCAGATAAAAGGCCATCACGAACGTGGACTCGACAAGGAAGCGGATATCGCGGAACGAAACGTGCAAGGAGCAGAGCAACACCGAGAAGCCGACAGCAAGGGCGAGCTCCACGACCACCGAGAGGGCAAGGAGCAGCGGCGTCGTTGTCACCAAAGTGCCAGTCACTCCAGCACCCGCGACCAGGACAACGAGCTGGAGAACGAACACCAAGAGCACACCGCCCACGACGGACAGCGGGAAGGTGATCTTTGGAACGGCCACTTTCCGCACGAGCCCGGAGTTGTCGACCACGGCGCTCGTGCCGCCGACGACGCTCTGCTGGAAGAACTGCCAGGACATGATTCCGGACAGCACATAGAGCGGGTAGTGCGGAACTTTGTGCACCTTGAAGATCTTGAGGAAGACAAACGACAGCACGGCCGCTTGCGCCAGCGGCTGGATCAGCGCCCAAACGACGCCGAGCCGGCTCCGCAGGTAGCGCTGGCGGAAATTCTTGACCGACAGGACCCGCACCAGATCGAGCCACTGAACCGGGTCCATCGGCGAGCGGTTACGGCGCCGCTGATCTTGATCAGACGCTGCCCCGGCCTGGTCGGGGCCGCCCGCATGCGGGCGTGCGGCGGCTAACGTCTGGGTCACGTCTTCTATAACGCGGAGCGACGAAATTCGACTCGCCCGGCACCTGAACGTCTTTGGCCGGCATCCGACGTGACAATTCCCGCCTCCGTTCGTTGAACAGGACGACCGAGCCGGTGGGGCGATCAGGAGATGAGCATGCGCGGTGAGATCACGGCGCCGCGCGCCCGTTTGGCCCCGGCTAATCCGGTCCTTGCCGCCGTCGCCGGCGCCGCGCTCACGTTCGCCATGGCCTACCGGCTGGCCGGCGGCCACCGACACCTGATCGAGGCCGTCGTCGCCATCGCCGGGGTGGCGCTGGTCTTCCGTTGGCCGAGGCAGCTCTTCTACGTCTGGGTCGCCGTTACGGCGACCATCCTGCCTTCGCGGGTCGTCCCGTTCAGCGTCGGCGGAATCCGTAGTGACCTTCCCGAGGCCGTCTCGCTCGCGATCCTGGCGCTGGTCGTCGTTCGCTGGGCGATGGGGGACGCAGAGCTGCGGCGGCCGGAGATGGCCGCGCCGTTCCTCGTCCTGTTTGCCGGCGCGTGCGTCGGGGTCGTCGTGTCGTCGTCGTACGGCGACGGCCGCAGCGTCTGGCTCGCGTCGTGGAAAGCGCTCGCGATGTTCCTCCTGCCGCTGGCGGTCACGGCCTTGCACCGCACCGGAGCGCAGGTCGAAGCACTCGAACGGTGGGTCGTCCGCATCGCGGTCGTCGGCAGCGTCTTGGCATTCGCGACTTTCTTCACCGGCTTCAACCCGCTGACAAAGAGCACCACGCAAGTCGTGACCTTGGGCGTGACGTCCGACGCCAACCGTCTTCGTCCGGCGGTGCTCAACCTGCTGATGCTCGCGACTCTTCTCGTGATCGCGAAATGCGCGCGAGAAGGCGTCAACTGGAAGCGGCTCGCAGCGCTGCTGCTGTTCGCGTCACTGATCGCCATGAGCTTCACGCGCAGCACCTGGGTGCCGCTCATCGTCGCGATAGCGCTGTTCGTCATCGGGCGCCCAGGCCGACGTGTGCCGCTCCGCGCACTTCGCGCGGCGGTGCTCATCTTTGCCATTGCCGCCCTGGCTTTCGGCGCTGCCGCCAGCGGAGCACTCGGCCCCAGCATGAAGGCAGTGACCGCACGGGTTGAGAGCGTCGGCAATCCGCAGGTGTTCCAGGAGAACAGCTATCAGGACCGGGCGAACGAAGACACGATCGCCTGGGCGACGCTGCAAGGTCATCTGCTTCAGGGCAACGGCCTCGGTCGGCCCTATGGCGACGTGGTGATCGAGCACGATCCCATCACCGGGCAGACGGTGCGCGAGCCGCGACAGTTCATCCAGAACAGCTACCTCGGCACCTGGCTCGGTCTCGGCGTCATCGGTCTCCTGGCTTGGGCCTGGCTCTCTGTCGCCATCACCCGTCGTGCCCTCCGGGCTCGGCGCGACCCGACCGCAAATGGGATCCGCTCGTTTGCCGCAGCATGCGCCTTGCTCGGGCTGGGACTGCAAGCGATCTTCCAGACCAGCCTCTACAACCGTTCAGTGCTGGCAACCGTGACGTGTGCGGTCGCGCTGCTCGTGGGGCCCTCGCGATCGGCGTCGGAACAGCCGTGAGCCGGGCTGGGATCTGCATCCCGGTTGCCGACGACTCACGCGGCTTGCACGAGACGCTCGATGCTCTGCGCCACCTCGGCTCCGAGGCAGCCGACGCCTTCATCGTTGTTGGCGTCGACGGTGGCGACACCGAGGCGCGCGCCGTGGCCGCCGCTTTCGGCGCGACCGCGGTCGTGCTGCCGCAGCGGCGGGGGTCTTACGCCGCGCGCAACGCCGCGGTCGCAGCGCTGCCCGACGACATCGACGTCGTGCTCTTCACCGACGCGGGCTGCCTGCCCCGACCCGGATGGATCACCAACCACCGACGGGCACTCGACACCGCGGGAATGAGCGGCGGCGCAGTCGACGTGACCATGGCGCCGCGGCCTTCGCCCGCGGAGTGGGTGGACAAGAACCGCAACCTCCGTCAACAGGCGTACGTCGAGGTGGACGGCTTCGCCGCCACGTGCAATCTTGCGGTACGTCGCAAGGTGCTCGACGAGCTGACGTTCGACGAGTTGCTGCAATCCGGCGGAGACCGGGACTTCTGCGTGCGGGCCCGCGACGTTGGTTTCGACCTGGCCTACACACCTGACGCTGCCATCGAGCACCCAGCCAGACGCACCGGCCGTTCGGTGGTCGCCAAGGCGCGTCGCGTCGGCAGCGGCATTGCTGCAATGCCGGCCGCCACACGCCCGATCCGGCTGCCACAGCGGCGACCTGGCCTGGCGCTCGTGCGCCTTGCCTATCGGTCGGGTGTTCGGCGGTCACCCTGGTGGCACGCACGTGTCGCCATGATCGACAACCGGCGGGCGCGAGCACTTCACCGCGCGGCGACCCGAGCAACGCCTGCTGATCTCCACATCGTGGTCTTACTCGGCAGCAGCTGGGCCTCATTGGAGCACTTCTCCACCCGCTGGCGGGAAGTCATCATGGTCTGGGCCTGCGACCCGCGTATCGGGAGACTGTCAGTCGTCGACCATCCTGCAATGCGACGCCGGGCGCTCGTGCAGCGCCGCCTCGTCCGACCGGCGGCGAGCTGGCTGCCCGGCGTCGACCGATGGTCGGTCTCGTTCGGCGTCGACAGTTCGGTCCGATGGAGTGATCGGATCGCTCTGGCTCGCACCGCCCGACAGTTACGCCGGCAGTGGCCGGCCGCGCAGCGCCGCGTCATCGTGGCCGCCACTCCGCTTTCGGCGCCGTTGCTTCGGCCGCTCCGCCGACGGAACACACTGGTCGCGTTCGATGGGGTCGACCACTGGAGCATGCGCCGTCGCTTCGCGGCGATGATCGGAAGGGTGGAAGCGGGTTATCGCGCAGGGGCGAAGGCAGACGTCGTATCGGCCGTGTCGACCCCACTCACGAAGGAACTCGCGACCCTGGGCGCCGTTGCACCGACCGTCGTGCCCAACGGTGCCGACCTGGCCGCGTTCGCCGTCTCCGAGCCGCGCCCAACACTGGACCTGCCGGCTGAGCCGTATGTGCTCTTCGTCGGTGTGCTGGGCGGCCGCAACGACGTCACGCTGATCACGCATGTGGCCGACCTGCTTCCCGATGTCCCCGTCGTGGCGGCCGGACCCGCGGCGGACGCCGAATCCGTCAACCGCCTGACGAGTTCGTCCGTGCACTGGCTCGGGCCGGTGGACCCGGCGCTGCTGCCCGGACTGATCCAGCACGCGGGGTGCGGACTGCTGCCGTTCAGCGACCCCGACACGATCGCGACCGACTCGATGAAGCTGTTGCAGTACCTCGCCGCCGGACTGCCCGTCGTCAGCACTCCTGTGCAGGATCTCCCGGCCGGCGTGCGGGTCGGTGCGACCGCGGACGCGTTCGCCGCCGAGGTGCGCAAGGCGCTTTCGACTCCCCGCGAATCAGTCTCCAGCGATTACGAGATCAGCTCCTGGGAGCAGGTCGCCGACCGCCTGCTCACGCTCTATCTAGGTGCGCTGCACCCATGACCGTCGGCTATACGGTCGAGCGCTTCCCGGTGCTCTCGCAGACGTTCGTGCGCAACGAGGTCGAAGAGCTGCGGCGACAAGGCATCGACGTGGTTGTCGCCCGGCTCTACCCGGGCGATGTCGACGCTGACGTCGGCGTGCCGACGATCGATGTGCGCGCGCCGCACGACGGCCGGCTGCGCCTCTTGAGCGACCACCTCCACTACGCCATCCACCGCCCGCTGCGATACCTGCGCTTCCTCCGCGCGGTTCGGTCTCTGCCGACCGAGCGCGACCAGATCGCGTGGCGGCGTCTGCCGAGAGTTGCCCGCCAACTGACGGCCGCCGGCGTCGACCGGCTGCACGCGCATTTCGCCTGGGGCGGTGCGGCGCTGGCGCTCGCCCTGGGAGAGCTCACCGGTTGGCCGTGGGCGATGACCATGCACGCGCGTGACATCTTCACCGAACGTCGGAACCTTCGCGTCAAACTTGCTGCCGCGGATCTGCTGATCACGGTCTGCGACTACAACCTGCGCTATCTGCGCGACGAGTTGGGCGTGCAGCGGCCGGTGGCAAAGGTCGTCTGCGGAGCGCGCCCCCCTGAGCACGTGCCTTCACTCGATGACAGGCCGCACGCAATCTGCTTCGTCGGACGCATGGTGGAGAAGAAAGGCGTCGACCTATTGCTGCGCGCGTTCGCCGCGATCGCGGGCGAGCGGTCCGACATCGACCTGCATCTCGTCGGCGACGGACCGATGCTTGCCGACATGCAGGCGCTGGCTGCCGAACTCGCACTTGGGGACGTGGCTCACTTTCACGGCGCCTTGCCACATCAAGCCGCGTTGCAGATCATTGAACGCAGTCGCATCCTCTGCCTGCCGGCACGTGTCGCTGCGGACGGCGATGTCGACTCGATGCCCTTGGTGGTCAAGGAGGCGATGGCGCGCGGCACCGCCGTTGTCGCGACCGCAGCCGGCGGTGTGGCCGAGATGGTGGATGGCGTGACCGGGCTGCTGGTGCCACCCGACGACGTCGACGGGCTCGCCAAGGCATTGGCAGCGCTAATCGACAACGACGACAAGCGCAAGTGCGTCGCGAAGCACGGGCAGCGAAAGTTCCAGAGTGAGTTCAGGCTCACTCAGGAGGTGACGAAGCTGCGCGCTCTCCTGGCCACGATGTCGCCGGCAGCCGGCGGGCCGCGGCCAGCGCTCGCACGTATGCCCGACGCTGTTGCCGACTGAGTTGACCCCGCGCCACGCGTAACCACCACAAACCCCTGACAACTGTCGCGTAAGTCCACGCCGCACGGCGGCCACGCCAGCGCATCAGGTAGCGAACGGTCGACTCGACGAGGGCAGGCCGCGCGTTGTCCGTCGTTGTTGCACGTGAGGCCGCGGTCTCGTGTTCGGCTCGCAGATGTGCCGCCGTACGGACCGTCCATCCGGCGCGTCTCAGCCGGTTGCCAAGGTCGAGCTCCTCGAAGAAGAGGAAGTACGCCGGGTCGAAGCCGCCCACGGCGTCGAAGGCAGCACGGCGGACGAGCATGCAGGCACCCTCGACGTAGGCAACTTCTCCGTCATGCGGCTGATCGGCGGGGTGTCGACGATCGGGCAGCCGGTCGGCGATGAACTTCGGGGCGAACATCCGCAGCTCCGTCGCCACCGTCGCCTCGTCGCCCGATGACGTGAGGGGCTCTGCGCCGCGCCAGACCCGTGGCCCGACAAGGCCACAGCGAGGGTGGTCATCCAGCACGCCGACCAGCCCCTGCAGATCACTGGCGGCGATGTCGGCATCGGGGTTGAGGAACAACAGATCCGCTCCTGCCGGAGCCCTCGATGCACCAACATTGCAGGCCCGGCCGAAGCCCATGTTGGCGGAGTTCGCCACCACGGTCACACCTGGCACCGACCGTGCCACGGTCACGCTCTCGTCATCCGACGCGTTGTCGACGACGATGACGGCCGCGAGTGCAGCCGCCGGCAGTCTCGGCAGCAGATGCACCAGGTGCGGAGCAGAGCGGTAGCTGACGATGATGACCGCCACTCGGCTCAAGATGGGTGCGCCGAGCTCATCTGAGTGAGACTGATGGTCGTGCACGTCGCCGCGTTCCCCGCCTTCGCCAACCCGACCGGAAATCGTTACAACGCTTTGCTGTCCGCTGCATTGCAGCGGCTCGACGTGACTGTAGACGAATGGTCGCCGCGGCTCTGGCCGCCGCGCTTCGACATCGTGCACGTGCACTGGCCAGACGTGCCGCTCAACATCCGGCCACCGACCCACGCCGCCGTTCGCACGGTGCAGACCTTGGAGAGCCTGGCACTGTCAAAAGCACGCGGCGCCCGGATTGTGTGGACAGCCCACAACGTGCGGTCGCACGTGCAACGCCGACCGCGCGCCGAACGCCGCTATACCGCCGCCTTCGATCACCTGGTCGACGGTTGGATCGCGCTGTCCGACTCCTCCGCCGCACTGGTGACCGCCGCCCACCCGGCACTGGCAAACACACCGTTCGTGGTCACTCCGCACGGTCACTATCGCGGCGCCTATCCCGACACGCTCACCCGCGCGGCCGCTCGCGACCACCTCGGGCTGGACGCACACCACCGGGTCGCGCTGCTCCTCGGACTGATAAGGCGCTACAAGGGTGCCGACCGGTTGATCGAGGTGTTCGGGGAGCTGACCGAAGCGAATTTTCGGCTGCTCGTCGCCGGTCGCTGTGACGAGCCTGACCTCGCACGACAGCTGCAAAGGGCTGCCAGCGACGACCCGCGAGTCACCCTCCGGCTCGAATCCGTGGCGGACGACGACCTACAGCTCTGGCTGCGCGCCGCGGACGTTGCGGTGCTGCCGTATCGCGCCGTGCTCAACTCAGGGAGCGCGTTGCTGGCGCTGACGTACGACGTCCCGGTGCTTGCCCCCGGGGTGGGTTCACTCGTCGAGCTCGCCGCCGACGTGCCGGAGTGGGTGCACCTCTACGCGGGTGACCTCACACCGGCAGATCTACGCGCTGCTCTACAGCGACCGGCGCCGTCAGGACAACCGGATCTGCATCGCTACGACTGGGACTCGGTTGCGCGGCAGACGCTCGAGTTCTATCAGCGGCTCGTGCCCTCGAACGCGGGGTGAGCAATCTGCGCAGGCGGGCCACCTGCTCGGCTCGGTGAGCGGCCCGGAGCTCGGCGCTGAACGGTCCGCGACCGCCCGCGGCATAGGACCAGGCCATGACCACGGCACCGACGAGCACCGGACGTTTGACGCAGTAGCGCGCCAGCCGCAGCGCGAAGTAGACCGGGTGGTAGCCGGTCCAACGGCTGACCACGCCGGCCCGACGGCGACCCCGCAACAGCCCGCCCTCGCTGGTTCCCGTCCGCCGAGCCACCGTCGAACGCGCCTGCGGCCACACCTCGACGCGCAGCCCGGAGCTCCGGACTGCCACCTCGTCGAGAACATCCCAGCCGAGGCCTTTCGGCAGCCGCCGAACGATCGCGTAAGCATCTCGG
>DASSEQ010000083.1:0-2350 GCA_035695245.1 Mycobacteriales bacterium
ACGGGGACAGCGGGAGGTCAAGATCACTGAAGCAAAGCTTCTCGACGCCGACGGGTTCCTGACCGACGTCCGGTTCTTCGACTTCTCGTTCGCGAGCACCGGTCGACGTCACTTCGGCTTGGTCGAAGACAAGTATCTGCACCAATACGGCATAGTGCCCTCCGGACCGTTGATTGGCAGCACGTTCGAGCCCGGAACGCCGACGTCGTTCGCGGCTTTCTCGGCGCGGGTGGCGCATGCCGGGCGCCGCCTGATCCACAAGGTCAAGTTGTCCTATGTCCGCGCGGACGGTTCCCACGGATCGCAAGTCATTGAAGCCAACTGGGAAGTTGGCGTAGATGTGTAGCTGTCGTTCCTCGGCTTCGAGTAGTGACGAGGCGACGCAGCAGGTCCGGCGATACACGATGCCGGGTTCGGCATCATGGCGACGTGCAACTCGATGACCTGGTGGGCCGGACCCTCGACGGCGTGGTCGCCTCCTGGTACGTCACTGACGAAGTCGGCGTCCATGAACTGCTTCACGTCTGGCTTCAAGTCGCAGGCGTCGGTGACGTTCGGTGTCACACCCTCAACGGCGTCCAGCTCGACCTCACCCCACCACCCGAGCCTTACGTCATGTCCGAACTGGGTGCGCATGTCGAGGTGGAAGAGAACACGCCCGCGCCGCTGGCCACGCTCGTCGGAGGCAAGATCACTGGGGTCACCCCGCTGCGCTTCGCGGGGAGGACTGGGTGACTGGTTTCGTACTGCACACCACTCGGGGCAGCGTCGGTATCGCTGACGCTGGCGACGATCTTGCGATCGGCGACTGGGCTGACCATCAACGCTGGTCAAAGGCCGGGATCATCGCTGACGAATAGTCGCCGAGATGTTCCGTTCACGTCCGCTGGCGTTACCGTCGACGAGTGCCGGATGAGCCGGGTTGGCTAGGTCGCGCCCAGTGGTTCCCGACTGTCATGCCGCAGGCGGTGCCGGGCACCAAGTTGATGATCGGCCTGACGGTGCTCTTCGTCCTGGTCGCCTTCGTCGCGGCATGGGTCGTGGCTGATGTGACCTCATCCATCGGCTGGGGCTTCCTCGTCGGCGCGATTCTCTTCTTCGTTGGGGGCCCGCTCTTCGGCCTCATTCTCGCGCCGATTCAGCGCAGGATCATCGACCGCGCGGGCAAGTAGCCCGAAGAGCGGCGTCGTGGGGGTGCCGTTAGGCGCGGCTGGCCGCAATGAGTCCGGCTACCACCAGCACCATCCCAACGATGTACCACCTGCCGTAAGGCTCGATCCAGTGCTGGGGCGACAGCGCGGCCTTCCAGACGCTCCACTCGCGTGGGCGGTCCACGACGTTCCGCCAGGACGACCAGACCGCAAGAAGGGCCCCGGCGATGACGGCCGCGACTCCCAGCGCCCGGATAGCCACCGCCACGCGGCCACGCTATGTCGGAGCGGTGTGAATGTGCGGATCCACGACGCCGGATAGCAACGCCCGCTGAGCAGGCGCCTGGCGTTACATGGCGCAGAGGCGCGATTGATTCCGCCGCTACCGCGCCACCATCTGCGTATGGGGTCCTGGCTGTTGACGAGGGTGCCGGTATCGCTCAGCCGACGGACGACAGGGCGAACCGTTGCCTCGGACGCTGCGTCTCAACACCGTGAAGGTCATGCAGTTCTCCGCGGCGTTGGTGCCCACTTGGCGAGTCCTGTGATGCTGCGGGGCCGAGTCGGGCTGTGCGGCGTCGCCATCGCAGCTTTGGCTGTGGCCGGATGCAGCGCCAGTCACAACCCGCATCCCGCCGCTGGCAAGACTGAGCCTTCAGCCCGCGCCGACTGCCCCGTCTTCGACAAACATCGGGTGTCCGCAGAGTCCATGACTCACACGGCGGCTCAGGCTCAACGGGAAGCGCCGCTCGTCAGGGACGCTGAGGTGATTGAAGTGTTCCCGGTTCGGATCGTAGATCCGGTTGCCAGGAAGATCGGGTTGTCGGCGCCCGACGCGGAACGGAACATGTGGGTCATCCGCGCAATGTGGCACTTCAAACTTCCTCCGGGGGCTACCGGCGCGATAGGCGAGCCCACACCAGGGGCGGTTGTGACGGCGAACTACCTGGTGGACGACGGGACGTTGCGACTGGCTGGCAACCTCGACTGCCGATCTACATTGCGGGGATAAGGCACGCTGTTCGGCCGACGGGGTGTCCCGATTGTCGCTCGAACAGGTGCCGTTGTCCCGCAACGGCACCATTCGAATGGTAAGTGATGCTCAGGCCCCCGGCGCAGGCAGGAATTCGCCGTTCTCCGTCACCGAAAGAGCCCAGGAGGCGAGTTCGATGGTTCTTACCGGCCCGGGCTTCATGCTG
>DASSEQ010000084.1:0-6068 GCA_035695245.1 Mycobacteriales bacterium
GACGACGCCGACCACCTGCTCGGGGCGGTCACCGTCGACGACGTGCTCGACCACCTGCTCCCGGCCGACTGGCGGGAGCGTCCCGCCGACGACACGGCGGGCAGCCATGGCTGAGGAGCGGCGCCGGCAGCGGATCGACCAGCCGAAGGAGCAGCGTCGGGCCCTGTCGCTGCCGTCGTACGACGCTGAATACTTCGGCCGGGTCTCCGAACGCTTCGCGCGGTTTCTCGGCACCTGGAAGTTCATCGGCTACATGTCGGCGTTCATCGCTGCCTGGATCTTGTGGAACGTGATCGTGCCGTCGCATCTGCGGTTCGACACCTACGGCAACAAGTTCACGCTCCTGACGCTGCTGCTCTCCCTGCAGGCGTCCTACGCGGCCCCGCTGATCCTGCTCGCACAGAACCGCCAGGCCGACCGCGACCGGGTCCAGTTCGATCAGGACCGGGCGCTGTCGGTCCGGGCGGTCGAGGACGCGGAATACCTCGCAAGGGAAGTTGCCGCCATGCGCGTCGCGCTCGGCGAGGTAGCCACTCGGGACTACATCCGAGGCGAATTGCAACGTTTGGTGGACGAGCTCAGCGCGCGCCCCGCGTCGGACGAAGAGCCCCCTGCGGCCTGATTCACCCAGACGGCCTCGTCCACCGGTCCTAAGTAACTACTCAGACTTGGGCGAATTCGTGCCGATGCCTTACTCGTGACGCCACCTCCCGCGACTGCGGTGCGCCGCCGCATCGGCGAAGTTCTCGTCGAGCAGGGCGCGCTCACACCCGACCAACTCGAGGCTGCGCTCGAGGCGCAGAAGGCCGCCCAGCGCGACCGGCGCCGGGTGCGCCTCGGCACGCTGGTCGTGGAGCTCGGCTACGCGACCGAGCGGCAGGTGGCTTCCGCCCTCGCCGGCGCGCTGTCGCTCGAAGTGGTCGACCTGACCTCGATGCCCGTCGACCAAGGCGTCGCACGCATGCTTCCCCGCGGAGTCGCCGAGCGCCACCTGGTGCTGCCGATCCGTCGCAACGACGCCGGCCAGATCGTGGTGGCCTGCGCCGACCCGACCAACGTCATCGCGTTGGACGACGTCAAGGTGCACATGGGCGTGGCGTCGCTGCAGCTTGCCGTGGCTCCGGAGAGCCAGCTGCGCGATCTCTTCGCCCGGGTCTGGTCGCTGTCCGAGGACTCCGCAGACGTCGCCGGCCTGCTCGAGGACCTCGAGGACACGTACGACGACGACTCCGACTCCGACGCCGCCGAAGCGGATGCGCCGACCGTCCGGCTGGTCAACACGATCCTCGCCGACGCCGTCCGCGCCCGCGCGAGCGACATCCACGTCGAGCCGCAGGCGAATGCGCTGCGCATCCGATACCGCGTGGACGGCCTGCTGCGCGACGTCATGACAGTGCCGAAGGCCGCTGCCGCGGGTCTGATCAGCCGCATCAAGGTCATGAGCAACCTCGACATCGCCGAGCGTCGCGTGCCGCAGGACGGCCGCACCCGGTTGCAGATCGACGGCTCGCTTCTCGACGCCCGTGTCAGCACGCTGCCCAACATCCACGGCGAGAAGGTCGTCATCCGGCTGCTGTCCCGGGCCGACTCCGTGCCACCGATCACGAAGATCGGTTTCGACGAGGTGCAGCTCGAAGCGATGCTCGGCACCCTCGTCGCACCGCAAGGACTCATCCTCATCACCGGCCCGACCGGCTCGGGCAAGACGAGCACGTTGTATTCGGCGATCCACCAGATCAAGACGCCGGACCGCAACATCGTGACGCTCGAAGACCCGGTCGAGATGCAGGTGCAGGGCATCACGCAGGTGCAGGTGCATGAGCGCGCCGGCCTGACCTTCGCCCGCGGTCTGCGTTCGGTGCTGCGGCAAGACCCCGACGTCGTGCTCGTCGGTGAGGTCCGTGACCAGGAGACCGCCAACCTTGCGCTCGAGGCGTCGCTGACCGGTCACCTCGTGCTCACCACGCTGCACACCAACTCGGCGCCGGCTGCCATCACGCGACTCGTCGACATGGGCGTCGAGCCGTTCCTGGTTGCGTCGTCGCTCTCGCTCGTCGTCGCGCAGCGGCTCGTGCGTCGCGTCTGCGCCGCCTGCGCTGCGCCATACACACCTCCGTCGCGCGTTCT
Organism: Mycobacteriales bacterium; assembly: GCA_035695245.1. GTDB lineage: Bacteria > Actinomycetota > Actinomycetes > JAFAQI01 > JAFAQI01 > DASSEQ01. Next base: position 2,128 of record DASSEQ010000084.1, read on the forward strand.
CGCCCTGCTGGGCATCGAGGCGCGTGACCTGGAGGGTGCCGCACCGATGCGCGGAACCGGTTGCGCCGAGTGCGGCAACACCGGTTACCGCGGACGCTTGGGCGTCTTCGAGGTGTTGCCGGTCACTGCGGCGATGCGCGCCGTGCTCATGTCGACCCCCAACGAAGGTGCTGTCGCCGCGGCGGCTCGCGCCGGAGGCATGCAGACGCTGCGCTCCAACGCTCTGGTCAAGGCGCACGCGGGTGTCACGACGTACGAAGAAGTGCTGCGCGTGACCCAGATCGACTCGGGCAGCTCCGGACTTCGTTGCGTCGCGTGTGCCGCAGCACTCTCGAGCGACATGGTCATCTGCCCGCTGTGTGCGACGCCGATCGATCGCGGTCACTGCTCGGAGTGCGACCGGCCGCTCGAAGCTGCGTGGAAGGTCTGCCCCTGGTGCAAGACGCCGGCATCACGCCACAACGGCGGGACGCACGGCCACGGCGAGGAGCATGCTCTCCCCCGCTTGCTTGTCGTCGACGACGACCCGTCTGCCCGCGACTACATCAAGATGGCGCTCGACGGCACTGCCGCTGTCGACGTCGTCGAGAGCGCCAGCGACGCGCTTGACCTTGCGATGACCACGACGTACGACGGCGTGCTGGTCGACCAGACGCTCCCGGACATGACCGGCGTCGAGCTGATCCGTCTCCTGCGCAGCGAGGCGCGCACGGCTGCTCTGCCGGCGCTGATGCTCACCGGAAGCGAGCGAGGCGACCTCGAAGCAGAGGCCCGCAACGCCGGCGCCGACGACTACGTCATGAAGCCGGTGGAGCCCAATGTGCTGGAAGAGCACGTGCTCGCGCTGGTCCGCCGCAGCGCCCACATCGCCTCCGACTGACGCGACGTATCGTGGAAGTGCCATGAGCACTCCCAGTGAAGAAGCCGTCCGCACCGCCCTCGCCACCGTTTCCGACCCGGAGATCCACCGGCCGATCACCGACCTCGGCATGGTCGAGTCGGTGCAGATCCGGCCGGACGGCACCGTTGACGTCGGCGTGCTCCTGACCACGCAGGGCTGTCCGTTGCGTGACCGCATCACCCGTGACGTCACGGCGGCGGTCGAGAAGGTGCCCGGCGTCACCAGCGTCAACGTGGCACTCGGCGTCATGAGCGACGAGCAGCGGCAGTCGCTCCGATCGACATTGCAGGGCGGTCGCGCGGCGCGTGAGATCTCCTTTGCGCAGCCCGGGTCGCTGACGCGCATCTACGCGATTGCGAGCGGCAAAGGCGGGGTGGGGAAGTCGTCGACGACGGTCAACCTTGCCGTCGCGATGGCTGCCAACGGGTTGACCGTCGGTGTCGTCGACGCCGACGTCTACGGCCACTCGATGCCACGCATGCTCGGTGTCGAGCACCCGCCGGCGATCGTCGACGGCATGATCGTGCCGCCCGAAGCGCACGGGGTGAAGGTCGTGTCGGCCGGCATGTTCGTGGAGGGCAACCGCCCGATTGTCTGGCGCGGACCGATGCTGCACCGTGCTCTGGAGCAGCTGCTCGCGGACGTCTACTGGGGCGATCTCGATGTGCTGTTGCTCGACCTGCCCCCGGGCACGGGCGACATCGCGATCTCGTCTGCGCAGCTGTTGCCGGGGTGCGAGGTGATTGTCGTCACCACGCCACAGCTGGCCGCTCGTGAGGTCGCGGAACGGGCCGGCGCCGTCGCTGCGCAGACCCGCCAGCGCCTGGCCGGCGTGATCGAGAACATGGCCGGGCTACCTTGCCCGCATTGTGGCGAGCTGGTCGAGGTCTTCGGCTCGGGCGGTGGTCAAGCGGTTGCCGACTCCTTGACGCAGCTGCTCGGCGCTCGCGTGCCGCTGCTCGGCTCGGTGCCCATCGACCCGCGACTTCGCGAAGGCGGCGACACCGGCGTACCGATCGTGCTGCACGACCCGCAGTCACCCGCCGCGGTCGCACTGCGCGAGATCGCGGCCGAGCTCGGCGGCCGCCCACGGTCGCTCGTCGGCAAGCCGCTGTCTTTGACCCCGGTCAGCTGACCCGATCCGCTCCCCGTGCCGTCAGCGGGCGAGGATGACGGCCAGCACGTCGTAGCCGAGGACCAGCGCGGCTATCCCTGCCAGGATGCCCAGCGTGTGCATCCGGCGCTGGGCCTGCACGGAACGGATCCGAAGATCTGTCTCGTAGCGAGCGGCCACAACGAGCCCTATCTCGGCGCTCGTCGGACCGGATGGGCGGGCGGATGCGCTCACCCTGCAGGCATCGGCACGACCACAGCGTTCGGGTTACGCCGTTCAGCCACGACCAAACAGCCGAAATGGGCCATGCCCAGGCGTGGTCACGGGCTATCCCTTGCCGGCCGGCCACCCCGGATTGACCCTGGCTAGGTCGCGTCGAGGTCGTACGGCGGGGTCTCGCCGACCGCAAGCTGCGCCGGCTCCGCCGGCGCAGGCAACGGGGCGGGCACGACGTCGGGCTCATCGTCGAGGAACGAGCTGACAATGCGGCGCGGATGCAGCGAGGCGAGGTCCAGCTCGGCCATCTCCGGACCCAGCTCCGCCTTCAGATCGGCCGCCGCGCCACGTGCCATCGTCCGCAGCTCTCGGAGCAGCCGGGCTCCGTCCTTGATGATCGACGGCAGCCGGTCCGGGCCGAAGATGACGAGGCCGACGACCGCCAGCACGGCCAGCTCGCCCCAACCGACGTGGGAGAACACTCAGACGCTCCGGGCCGAGCCGAGCACGATCGTCACGGTGCGGTGCTTGCCGTCACGCACGAATGTCAGTGTCATGTGTTCGCCGGGTGCGTGCTTGCGAATCGCCACGATGAGCTCGTCGGCGGAGGTCACTGGGTGACCGTCGGCGGAGATGATGACGTCGCCGGCACGCAGCCCCGCCTTGGCCGCCGGACCGCCAGGCACGACGGCGTCGTTGTGACCAGGATCGGCGATCTGCGCGCCGATTCCGGGGTAGGTGCCGTTGAGGCGCACCCCGATGACGGCATGCGTTGCATAGCCGTGGGCGATGATCTCCGCGGCGATCCGCTTGGCCTGGTCGATGGGGATAGCGAAGCCGAGCCCGATGCTGCCGCCCTGCTGGTTGGCCGTTGGATCAGCGCCGAGCGTGGCGATCGCGCTGTTGACGCCGATCACGGCTCCGCTCGCGTCGACCAGCGGTCCGCCGGAGTTGCCCGGGTTGATCGCCGCGTCCGTCTGGATCGCGTCGATCAGGTCGTCGGCGCTCTGCGTCGAGCCGTCGCCCGCAGCCACTGGACGATCCAGTGCGCTGACAACGCCGGTCGTCACCGTGCCGGCAAGCCCGAGCGGCGAACCGACCGCAACCACCGGGTCGCCCACCGCGAGCGAGGCCGAGCTCCCCAGCACCGCCGGCCGCAGACCGCTGACGTTGCGCACCCGCACCACCGCAAGGTCGCTGACGGGGTCACGACCGACGACGTGGCCGTTGACGCGTTGCTCGTCCGGCAGGACGACGGTCACGCTGCCGGCCGACGCCGAGGCGATGACGTGGTTGTTGGTGAGCACGAAGCCCTGGCCGCTGATGACGATGCCGCTCCCGGTGTCGCCTCCCCCGGGCCCGCCGACCTCGATCGAGACGACGCTCGGCAGGATCTTCGCCGCGACGGCCGCGACCGACCCCTGCGGTCGCTCGGCGGAGTTGCCGACCGCAACCGGCGCGCCCAGCGTCACGTGCGGGGCCGAAGAGTCGTCGGCGTGATGGACGACGAGGCCGGCGACACTGCCGGCCAGCACCGCCACGATCGCGACGAGCAGCACCAGCGTGGGACAGTGCAACTCGAGCGGTGCGCGCGGCGGCTCGGGCGGTGGAGCCCACCATTCCTCGCTCACCCTTCCATTGTGACCGGCAAGCGGCCCACGCAAATCGGGCGGCGGTGCGTAGGCTTGCCCCGACCCTGAAGGAGGGCGG
>DASSEQ010000085.1:0-13576 GCA_035695245.1 Mycobacteriales bacterium
CCCCACCCGCGGCTGGCACCGCGCCAAAACCTTCCGGCACTGGCACATAATCGCCAACCCCGACCGCACCATCACCTGGACCAGCCGACGCACCGGCCGCAGCTACACCACCCACCCCTTCAACTACCGCGACGGGCCCTAGCAGCCAGCGCACATAATCGCTCCAGCGCACATAATCGCTCGGTGCGGAGAACGGTGCTGCTCGGCGGATTGTTGGGGCTACTCAACGCGGCCATCGCGCTATTCGGCGCGCACTTGCTCAGCCGACGCGACATCTATGGGTGGTACGCCTACTCGCCGATGCCGAGTCGTTACAGCGACTACTTGCCGTCGGGTGGGCCACACGGCTGGGGAGCCGTCGCGATCGTCGTCGCGACGTTCGTCGTGGTCAACGCGGCCGTCGTAGTCGGCTTCGTCGCATACGACCGGCGCCGCCGTCGCCTGCACGACACCGTGTGATCGACTGCAGGCGTGACTGACGTACCGGTGATCACGCTCAACAACGGTGTGCAGATGCCGCAGCTCGGCTTCGGTGTTTTCCTCGTGCCGCCGGACGAAGTCGTCGAACCGGTGCGCACGGCGCTGGAGGTCGGCTATCGGCTGATCGACACGGCGACGCTCTACGGCAACGAGGAAGGCGTCGGGCGAGCGATCCGGGAGAGCGACATCGACCGGGACGAGATCTTCGTGACAACGAAGGTATGGAACTCCGATCAGGGTTATGACAAGACGCTCAAAGCCTTCGACAACAGCCAGAAGCTGCTCGGTCTCGACGTCGTCGATCTCTACCTCATTCATTGGCCCACACCGGAGCGCGACCTCTACCTCGACACGTGGCGGGCGCTGGAACGCTTGTACGCCGACAACCGCGTGCGCGCCATCGGCGTGTCCAACTTCCCGCCCCGGCATCTCACGCGACTCCTCGACGAAAGCTCGGTCGTGCCGGTGGTCAACCAGATCGAGCTTCACCCAGGTTTCCCGCAGGATGAGCTGCGCGCGCTCAATGCCAAGCACGGCATCGTCACCGAGTCGTGGAGTCCGCTCGGCCGCGGTCACGGCCTGTTGGAGCAGGCCGCGGTCGCCGGCATCGCCGAGCAACACCGAAAGACTCCGGCGCAGGTGGTGCTCAGGTGGCATCTGCAGCTGGGGCTCGTCGTGATCCCGAAGTCGACGCACGCCGAGCGGATCCGCGAGAACTTCGATCTGTTCGACTTCGAGCTGACCGGCGCGGAGATGGACACGTTGTCGGCGCTGACCGAGCCCCAGCGAGTCGGGCCGGACCCGGAGACGATGAACCGGGCCTGACACAGCCGGTACTAGTAAGTACCGTGTGCGCCATGTCGCGTGCAATCGTGCTCGGTGGTGGCGGTCCGGTCGGAATCGCATGGGAAAGCGGACTTGTTGTCGGCCTGATGCAGCGAGGCATGCATCTCGACGAGGCCGACCGCGTGATCGGCACCTCAGCAGGGTCCGTCGTCGGCGCCCGGCTCGGGCTTGGTCGCGACCTGGCAGCGGAGATTGCCCGCACCTACGGCAGTCGTGCGGACGGGCCGCGTGCAACCTCCGAGAGCTACGACGCGTCGATGGGTCCGCGCATGGCGCGACTGCGCGACATCATGACCAAGGCCGCGATGAATGACGGCCCGCGCGAAGACGTGCTCCGCGAGATGGGCCAGTTCGCGGTCGAGGCGGAGACGGCGCCCGAGGAGTCGTTCGTCTCCTTCTTCGCCGACCTCGACGCAGCCGCCTGGCCGAAGGGCTTCGCGTGCACCGCCGTCGACACCGAGTCCGGCGAGTTCGTCGTATGGGACGATCGCAGCGGCGTTCCGTTGCAGCTCGCGGTCGCGTCCAGCTGCAGCGTTCCGGGAATCTTTCCGCCGATCACCATCAACGGCGTTCGTTACATGGACGGCGGCATGCGTTCCGCTCTCAATGCCGACCTCGCGGCCGGCGCAGAGTCCGTGCTCGTCGTGGCCGTCACGGCGACGCCGCCGGCCGACTCGACGCTGCCGTTCCTGGTGCGCATTCGCCAGCTCAGGGAAGCCGAGCTCGGCGTGCTTGCCGACTCCGGCGCAAAGGCCACTCTCATCGAGCCGGATGCTGCGTTCAACGAGCTCACCGGCGGTGGGCTCTTCCTGATGGACGCGTCTAGGGCACCAGCGGCGTACGACGTGGGCCTCGCGCAAGCCGGTCAGGAAGCGGAGCGACTCGCCGCCGCCTGGAGCTGAGCCGCAGCAGCAGCGCGAGCACGATCGCCGCGAAGCCCAACGGCGCGATCCACGACGCAAGCCCGGTGGCGGCCAGGCCACCACTGCGCCCGGTGCCGGTCGCGCCGACAGCAGATGCCGATCCGCCGCCGCTACGCGAATGCGCGCCTAGCCGCATGGCGAAGTCGGTGTGGGTCTTGCCGTTGACACCGTCAGGTTGGTCGTTGTCGAAGGTGATGACGGTGTTGCCGGTGGTCGGGCTCGTCACGATGCCGAAGTCGTCCAGCAAGTTGCGGTCACCCGGCGCCTGCCCGCATCCGCTGCCGTTGTAGCAAAGCGCGCCAGTGTGAATGGTCGGCGTCACAACGGTCTGATGCCAGGTGCGGCCGAAGTTCGTCGACCGCGTGTCGTAGAGCTGCCAGTGCGCCGCGGCATAGGTGTTGGGTGCCCCCATCACCTTTGCCGTGTCGGCATCGCCTGCGCGCGTGCTGCCATAGAACGCAACCTCTACGTGACCCGTCGATGTCGCCGTCACGGTCGGGTAGGCAGTCGATCGTGCCGGCAGCTGGTTGATGCGGACCGGCGCCGCCCATGTCTTGCCGCCGTTGCGCGACACGGACAGATAGCTGGTCTGCCCGTCGAACCAGGCGAGGTAGACGTTGCCGGCGCTGTCGGTCGCGACTGTGTCCGGCCAGATGAACAGCTTGTTGGTGGGCACAGCAGCGACTTGCACGTCGCGGTAGGTCGTGCCGTCGTCGCTGTAGCCGACGAAGACGTGCGCCTTGTCCGCACAGGCCGCTCCGATTTCCGGTACGCCGGCGACGCTCGGTGCAGAGCAGCCCTCCATCGGCACGTAGATGCGGTGCCGATAGGGCGAGTGCGCAGAGTTGTCGACGACCTGCTTGCCGAAGCGGTTGCTGCCGTTGGGAAGGATGTTGCCGACGAACAACGACGTCTCGGTCGGGTCGACCGCGCTGCCGATGGACTGGCCCGCCGCGTTGCATGCGTCGTACTTGTCGACGACGGTGTCGTAGGGAACGATCGCGTGATAGCTCAGGTAGAACACGCACGGACCGTCGGCGGCTAGCCAAGGCCGGTCCTGCACCGGCTCACCGTTGACCTGAGTGACGTTCCACGTCTTGCCGCCGTCCTGCGAGACGGCGATGTTCGTCGAGCCGACCCACAGGCTTGCGACGTAGATGTTGTAGAAGCCGTTGGAGTTCTTCTGCGAGGCGACCGCGATGTCGGTGTCCTCACCACCGAGGCCGGGCTGCGATGTCGATGCATCGTTGAACGGCGCCGCGACCCATTTCCAGTGCTTGCCGCCGTCGGTCGACTTCCAGACGTCGGTGCCGGAGAGGGCCTCGAGCGCGCGCTTGTCCGCTGCTGCGTAGGGCTCGATGTCGGACGCGATCCAGAACGTGCCGTTGCCGTCGACACCGATCCCCGGTTCGGCGTCTTCGTTGCGCCCGGTGAGGCCGCTGTCCGGGGCCGGCGGCAGGATGCCGGTGGTGAACTCGTGGCCGACTGCCGCCGGGGGCGTCGGGGTCGGCAGGCTTGCCGTCACGTCCCCGGTGTAGGTCTCGTTGTTGGCGCCCGCCTCGCCGCTGATCTGCAGGGTGTAGCTGCCGGGGTTGAGGCCGGTGCCGGCGACCGACGCGGGCGAGCTGCCGAGAGTGGCCTGGCTCATGACGTTGCCCGTGCTGTCGAGCAACCACAGGTCGAGGCCGGTCAGGCCGGAGGGGTTGCCGGCAGGCGCGGTGAACGTCACCGTCACCGCCATCGAGATCCGCTTCGCGGGCAGGCTCGACGGCGCCTCCAGCTTGATCGGCAGTTGCTCGCAGGTGGGTGGTGCGCAGCTCACCGGGGCGACCTGGCCACTGCCGTCGGCGGTGCCGGTGATCGGACCACCGTGGAACTTCACCGACGACGGCGCGGCGTTACGCACCCCGACGGTGACCGAGGAAGGCGACACGGCCGCGCGCGCGGACACCGCCAGCGCAGCGATCGGTGCGAGTGTTGCCAACGCCACTGCGACAACCCGGAGCCGAAAACCCGTCATGCGTGTACGTTTCGCCGCGTGAGCACCTTCATCCTGCGCCTCGACGGTGCCGGAAGCGGACCGCGCCTGGCGGTGAAAGACCTGATCGACCTGGCCGGGTTGCCGACCACGGCCGGGTCGAGGGCACTCGAGCGCAGAGCGAAGCCGGCCGAACGGGACGCACCGTGCATGGCCGGTGCCCGCGCGGCGGACGCCAGGATCGTCGGCAAGGTCAACTTGCACGAGTTGGCGATGCTCCCGCTCGGCACCAACCCTTGGTTCGGGACGCCGCAGAACCCGTTCGATGCCGCCCTGATCCCGGGCGGCTCATCTAGCGGATCGGCCGTTGCAGTGGCCACCGACGAGGCCGACATCGCCTACGGCTCCGACACCGGCGGATCGGTGCGGATCCCGGCCGCTTGCTGCGGCGTCGCCGGACTCAAGACGACACATGGCCGCATCTCCATCGAAGGCGTCTGCCCGCTGGCGCCGTCGCTCGACACGATCGGACCCTTGGCCCGCGACGTCGCCGGGCTGGTCACCGGCATGCAGCTGCTCGAGCCCGGGTTCACCGTCGACGCGGACGCCGCGGTGCGGATCGGGCGGGTGCGGTCGCCGGCGGATCCCGACATCGACAACGCGGTCGACGAGGCGCTTCGAGCCGCCGGTTTCGAGGTGGTGCCGGTCGAGGTCGACTGGGAGCTCGGCAGCAACAGCTTCCTCAGCATCTACGCCAAGGAGGTGCTCGAGGTCGACCTCCAGCTCGTCCGTGACAACCCCGACGACGTCGGAGAAGACATCACCGGGATGATCGCGACTGCGGAGTTCCTCGCTCCAGCACTCGAGGAGGCCCGGTCACAGGTGCCCGCGTGGCAGGCCTCGCTGGACCGGCTGTTCGACGATGTGCAGCTGCTCGCCTTGCCGACGCTGCCGGTGCGGCCGCCGCGGATCGACGACATCCCGGCCGACCCCACCGAGCTCGTCATCGAGCTGACCCGGCACGTGTCACCGTTCAACGCCGCCGGCGTCCCCGCGACTGCCCAGCCGGTGCCGATGGCCGGCTCGTCACTGCCGGCGAGCCTGGAGCTGGTCGGGCCACGGGGCGCCGAGGCACTGCTGCTCGCGACGGCCGCCGTTGTCGAATCCGCCGTACGACGCTGACGCGCGGCCCCCGGCGACGCGGCTGTCGCTGGTCATCGCTGCCGCAGTCGCGCTGCTGCTGATCGCGCTCTCCGGCCGCTACGGCTACCACCGCGACGAGTTCTATTTCCTGACCGCCGGCAGACACCTGGCGTGGGGCTACCCGGACCAGCCGCCGTTCGTGCCGGTGCTCGCGCGGCTGATGTCGGCGATCGACGCCCACTCGGTCGTCGTGCTGCGGCTGCCGGCGTCACTCGCCGGCGCCGGCATCGTGGCGATGACAGCACCCATTGCCCGCGAGCTCGGCGCGTCGAGGCCCGCGCAGGTCTTGGCGACCGCGGTGATGGCGCTCGCCGCCATCGCTCTCGCCGGCGGCCACCTCATGGGGACTACCGCCTTCAACCTGCTCGCGTGGGCGGTGCTGCTCTGGCTGGTCATCCGCCTGCTGCGCACCGACGATGCGCGCCTGTGGTTGCCGATCGGTCTGGTCGCCGGGATCGGGCTGCTGGACAACACGCTCGTCGCCTTCCTGGCCTTCGGCCTCGCGGTTGGTCTGGTCGCCGTCGGGCCGCGACGTCATTTCAGCTCCGGCTGGCTGTGGGCCGGGGTGGTCGTGGCTGCTGCACTCTGGCTGCCCTATCTCGTCTGGCAGGCGGAGCATGGCTGGCCGCAGCTCGCCGAGAGCCGGGCCATCGCCGCCGGTCGATCCGGCACGTCGCAGCCGCGCTGGCTGGTGCTGCCGTTCCAGGTGCTGTTGGTGGGCCCGGCCACGGCGCCGGTCTGGATCGCCGGACTCGTCCGGCTGCTGCGCAGTCCCGATTTGCGTTGGGCGCGGAGCCTCGGTGTCGCCTACTTGGCTGTCGCCGCGCTCGTCGTGGTGACCGGCGGCAAGGGCTACTACCTCGGCGGCTTCTACCCGTTGCTCGTCGGCGCCGGGGCGGAGCCCGCGTTGGCGTGGCTGCGGCGGCGAGCGAGACCTCGGGTCGCGGTTGCCTCGTTCGTCGTCTTCTCGTTGCCGGTGGTGGCGATCGCGCTGCCGATGCTGCCGCAGAGAGCCTTCATGAGCTCCGGTCTGGTCGGGCTCAACTGGGACCTCGGCGAGCAGATCGGCTGGCAGGCATACGTGCGGGAGGTCGCTGCGGCCTACCGGGACGCGGGCTCACCCGCCGCGATCGTGACGAGCAACTACGGCGAGGCGGGCGCGATCGATCACTACGGCCGCGCTTACGGTCTCCCGCACGCCTACAGCGGGCAGACCGGCTACTGGTATTGGGGGCCACCCCCGGCATCAGCGACGTCAGTGCTCGCCGTCGGCTTCGACCACAGTGAGGTCACTCGCTACTGCAACGACGCGTTGCAAGTGGGTCGACTGGACAACCATCACGACTTCAACAACGCCGAGCAACATCGTCCACTGTGGCTATGCCGGCTGCGCGAGAGCTGGTCGACTATCTGGCCGCAGCTCAAGAGCACCTGAGCTAGTCGACGCTGTAGTGACGCACTCCGTCGACATCGTTCATGGAGACGCGGTCTTGCAAGACCAGCAGCTCCAGGTGAGCACCGGTCTCCCCAACGGCGAGCATCTGGTTGAACAAGTCGAGCTCGTCGAAGTGACGTCCGCGTTTTGTCCACCGCAGCACACCGGCGACGTCGTACGCCGTGGTCGCCCCGGAACGCACGGCGGCAACGGTCTCGTCGAGCCGCTGCCCATGGTGGGCGACGAGCTCGTCGACCCTCTTGTGCACACTCGGCGCTATGCCGCCGTGCGCCGGCAGCAGCAGCGCGTCGGGTCGCGAGCGGACCAGCGCGAGCGAGTTGAGGAAGTCGCCGAGCGGGTTCGGGGCGATCGCCGGCTGCAGTCCGATCGACGGTGTGATCGTCGGCAGCACGTGGTCGCCGGCGAAGAGCAACGAGGCGGCGAGGTCGTGGAACACGACGTGGCCGCGGGTGTGGCCTGGAGTCGGTACGACGTCGAGCCGCCGCCCGGAAGCGTCGACCTGGCCGGGCTCCAGCCACTCGTCGGGCAGCTCCCACGGGCTTTGCTCCGGCGGGTGCCCGCCGTGTGCCGCCCGCATGCGTTCGGAGATCTCGAGCGCGCCGAGGAGCCGCATCCGGGTGAGCTCTTGTCCGAACGGTCGGTGCTGCGGGGCGAGGATCGCCTCGAACGAGGGTTTCTCGTCGGCGCCGAGCGCGACCTTGGTGCCGAACTCGGACCGCAACGCCACACCGAGCGTGTAGTGGTCGCGGTGGATGTGGGTGACCAGGAAGCGGTCGATGTCCGGCGGTCCGTGACCGAGCTTGTCCAGCGACGTCAGCAGCAGGTCGCGAGCCTCCGGGATGTTCCACCCGGAGTCGATGAGCGTCAGGCGTCCCTCTTTGTCGCGCAGGACGTAGACGTTGACGGCGCGTAGCCCGTCGTTGGGCAGCGGCAACGGCACCCGGAAGACGTCCGGCGCGACCTCGTAGGTGCCTGGAGCGGTCCAGTCTTCCGGCTGGGCGGTCACATCCACCCAGGCATCATGCCGGACGCGCTTCGAGCGCCGCGAATGACGTCAGGTCGTGGTGGTCGTCTGACCGCCGGCGGGCGCTCCGTCGATGACCCGCTCGACGTGCGTGCTGCCGTTCAGCGGATAGACGTGCAGCATCACCATGTCCCCGCTCTGCATCGCGTCGAGCGAGGTCACCTGCTGGCCGTCTTTCACGAGCTGGGTCGACGAGTCGATCGTGTAGGACTTGGTGCCGCTCGCCGTCGTCACGGTGATCGTCGAGCCGCTGATCGACGCGATGGTGCCGTCCACGTGCTGCTCGCCGGAGAAGCCACCGCCAAAGCCGCCGGCGAATCCGCCGGGCGGTTGACCGCCTTGCGCCGGCCCGTTGAATCCCGCCGGCGCGCCGGCGAGCGCGTTGTTGGTGTTCGAGTGCGAGGAGTGGATGACGCCGACCGACAGGGCGCCGATGGCAAGGCCGGCCACGAGCCAGCCTGCCGTCTTGAGCCCGGCCGGGATGGTGCGTCGGGGCGCCGGCGCGGTGCCTGCGCCTTCGTCAGGTGTGGCATAGGCATCGCCGTCGAGAAAGTCGTCGCCGGGAATCTCGGTCATCGGGTGGCTCCATTCGTGTCGATGCCAAGAGATTCGCCGTCGCTGCTGGGTGGGCGCTGACTGTCACCTGGGAGGCCGCTGTGCGTCGCGGGCAGCTCGACCCGGAACGTCGCCCCGCCGCCGGGGGTGTCGTCGACGCGAACCGTGCCGCTGTGGGCCGCGACCAGCGCCGCCACGATCGAGAGGCCGAGGCCACTACCTCCGTGCGCGCGAGTGCGGGACTCATCGGTCCGGTAGAAGCGTTCGAACACCCGCTCGCGCACATCCGCCGACAGACCCGGTCCGTGATCGACGACTTCGATGACGGCCTTGTCATCGTCCGACGACAGCCGCACGCTCACCGGCGAGCCGTCCGGCGTGTGCCCGAGCGCATTCGTCACGAGGTTGTGCACGACCTGACGCAAGCGCGACTCGTCGCCGGACACCACGGGCGGCGGCCCTGCGACATCGAGGTCGACCTGCCGGTCGGGCGCGACCGCTTGCGCATCGTGCACCACATCGGCGGCGACCGTGAGCAAGTCGACCGGCGCGAAGGTGAGCGGCCGCTCCTGGTCAAGACGCGCCAGCAGCAACAAGTCGTCGACAAGGAGACCCATGCGTTGGGCCTCGTCCTCGACGCGGCGCATGACGCGGGTGACCTCGCGCCGGTCCTTGACCGCACCTTGCCGGTAGAGCTCGGCGAAGCCGCGGATCGACGTGAGTGGTGTGCGCAGCTCATGACTTGCGTCCGCGACGAAGCGTCGCATCCGGTCCTCGGAGGTTCGCGCTGCTTGCTCCGACTCCCTTTGACGCGCAAAGGCGTGCTCGATCTGCGCCAGCATGCTGTTGAGCGCGACTGTGAGCCGCCCCACTTCGGTGCGCGGATCCTGGTCGGGAACACGACGAGACAGGTCGCCGGCGGCGATCGCGGCCGCAGTGCGCTCGACATCGACGAGCGGCTTGAGCGAGCGTTCGATCACGTAGTAGCCGGCGCCGGCCAACAGGACCAGCACGACGAGACCGACGCCGATCTCCAACAGCACCAGCCGGTTGACCGTGTGGTCGGTGTCGCTGAGCGACGTTGCGACGAGATCGATGCCGTTGGGGTCGACGTTGACCACCACACGCCACGACGCGCCTCCGGTGCTCGATGGCACCGTGAACGCATGCCGCGACAGCGCGTCAGCACGGTCGGCCGTCATCGTGCCGATGTCAGGGCTGGCGCTGGTCGTGCTCGGCTGCTGTGTGCACCGAACGGCACCGGACTCGTCGTAGTGGATGACGAGGAACTGCGTGGGAAAGTTGCCCGGTCCGTGCCCACCGCCGAACGGGCCGCCGCCGCCGAAGCGGTCGCAATCCGGTCTCGGCGCGGTCGCGAGTTGCGTGTCGAGTCGTTGGAGCAGGTAGGAGTGCAATGCTGCGGTGGCGACGGCGCCGCTCACTGCGAGCCCACCGGCGACGAGCACGACGACGGCGGCGACGAGACGGATGCGCAGCGGCACGCCGCGCAACATGCGCCTCATCCTCGTGGCTGGCGCAGCACGTAGCCGACGCCGCGCAGCGTGTGCAGCAGTCGCGGTTCGGTGGTGTCCACCTTGCGGCGGAGATAGGAGACGTAGGACTCCACGACGTTGGCTTCGCCGTTGAAGTCGTAGTGCCAGACATGGTCGAGAATCTGAGCCTTCGACAGCACCCGGCCGGAGTTCTGCATGAAGTAGCGCAGCAGCTTGAACTCGGTCGGGGAGAGCGGCACCAGGTGGCCGTTCTTCCACACCTCGTGGGTGTCCTCGTCCATCTCGATGTCAGCGAAGGCGAGCCGCGAGGCGCGATCGGGTTCGGCGGCATGGAAGCGACGCAGCACGCTGCGGATGCGGGCGACGACCTCCTCGAGCGAGAACGGTTTGGTGACGTAGTCGTCGCCACCCAGAGTCAATCCGGTGACCTTGTCCTCGGTCGCGTCCTTGGCGGTGAGGAAGACGACCGGGATCGACTGCCCTTCCTGCCGCAACCGACGTACGACGGTGAAGCCGTCGATGCCCGGCATCATCACGTCGAGCACGAGCAGGTCGGGCCGGAACTGCTCCGCCACTCGCAGTGCCTCCGTGCCATTGCGGGCCGTGGCGACCTCGAAGCCGGCGAAACGCAAGCTCGTCGCGAGCAGGTCGACGATGTTGGGTTCGTCGTCGACGACGAGCAGTCTGGCCTCGGGCGTCGCGCCGTTGTGAGGGGCTGATGCCATGAGACCAGACTGCCCGTCGTGCCTGGATGTTTCCTGTGAGATCCCCGGATGTTGCCTGAAAGGCTCAGCCGGACAAGTCGTAGACGGTCACCCCGCCGACCGTGGTCGCGGCATAGGTCGACTCGACCCACGCGGTGATGGCGCTTGACGTCTGGCTGCCCCCGCCGGGACCGAACCCGCCACCTCCGCCGGCCAGGAAGTAGTGGATCTTGCCGGCCTTCACCATGGTCTCGAACTCCGCGAGCGTCGGCGTCGGGTCGGTGCCGTTGAAGCCGCCGATCGCCATCACCGGCAGCCCGGTGGCGAGCTGCACGCCGGCGGCACTGTTGCTGCCGACGGCCGCGGCGACCCAGGTGTAGGACGACGCGTTCACCTCCAGCAGCTGGGTCAGCGCGGTGCTCGGCGTCGAGGAGTCGAGCAGGCCGCCCAGTCCTCCCGGTCCGCCCGGTCCCACGCGGCCACCGGGCCCGCCACCGGGTCCGCCTGGTCCGGCGAAGCCCTGCCCCGATGGTCCCGCGGAGGGAATCGCGCCGTTGTGGGACGACGCGACGGTGGAGACGGCGTACGCCGCCGGCCCGGCGAGCCCGGCCAGCAGCGCAGCAGCGACCACGACGGCCGCTATCCGGCCCTGCAACTGCGATCCGCCCGCGATCGCGGCGGTCGCGGCCAACCCGACGACCAGGATTGCAACCCGCAGCGACGGGTGCCAGCTCGGCGTGAGGTCGAGAAGTGCCGACGACCAGAGCACGGTGACCAGCAGCGCGCTGGCAAGCACCAGCCGCGCCGGCGTCCGGCCGCGATGGCGCCACAGACCCACGGCGCCGATGCCCACCAGGGCGGCCACGGCCGGAGCCAGTGCCACGGAGTAGTAAGGGTGGATGATCCCGGCCGCCAGGCTGAAGGTGAGGCCGGTGACCACGAGCCAGCTGCCCCAGAGCAGCACCTGGGCGCGCTGACCGTTGGTGCGCGGCGCCAGCCGGCCGAGCCAGAGCATGCCGGCGAGGAGCACCAACGCCGCCGGGATCAGCCAGGAGACCTGACCGCCGAACTCGCTGTTGAACATGCGGCCGATGCCGGTCGCACCCCAGCGGCCCGCGCCGTTGGTCGCGCCACCGACACTCCCGGTCTCCTGGCCGGTCAAGCGACCAATGCCGTTGTAGCCGAGGATCAACTCGAGGATGCTGTTGTGCTGTGATCCGCCGATGTAAGGCCGATCCGATGCCGGCGTGAGGGCCACGATCGCGACCCACCAGCCGGCCGAGACGAGAGTCGCGACACCGCCGATGAGCACCTGCCGCACGCGTCGGAGCAACGGCGTCGGTGCGGCGTAGAGGTAGACCGCGGCGAACCCAGGCAACACCAGGAAGGCCTGCAGCATCTTGGTGAGGAAGCCGAAGCCGACGAACGTGCCGGCGAGAACGATCCACTTCGTCGAGCCGGCCTCTAATGCCCGCACCATCGCGTAGGCCGACGCCACCAGCAACAGCACCAACAAGGCGTCCGGGTTGTTGAACCGGAACATCAGTGCCGCGACCGGTGTGACCGCCATCGCGGCTCCGGCCAGCAAGCCGGCGGCCGGGGAGAAGCGGCGGCGCACAGTCGCGTAGAGCAACGCCACCGTGGCAACGCCTTCGAGGGCTTGCGGCACGAGGATGCTCCAGGCGTTGACGCCGAACAGCCGCGCGGACAGATCCATCACCCAAAGCGACGCCGGTGGCTTGTCGACCGTGATGAAGCTCGATGAGTCGAACGAGCCGAAGAACAACGCCTTCCAGCTCTTGCTGCCGGCTTCGACGGCCGCGGAGTAGAAACCGTTCGCGTAACCAGAGGCGCCGAGCCCCCACAGATAGAGCACGGCGGTGCCGATCAGCAGTGCGATCAGGGACGGCCGCACCCATCGCGGGTCACGACGTGCAGTCGGTGGTGGTGGTGCTGCGGGGGTGCCGTCAATCGGCCGCTCGAGCACGACGGTCATCGGGCACCTCCGGCAGTGGCGGGACGGAAGACCCATCCGCGCAGAGCGACGAATCGCAAGACAGTTGCCGCGAGGTTGGCCACGACGAGAACGCCAAGCTCGGTTGTCCGTGACGGTGTCACAGCAACAGCGTGAAGCGCGGCCAGCGACAGTGACGTCACCGCAAGTGCAGCGACGAAAACGCCGAGGCCTTGCAGGTGATGACGCAGCAGGCTGCCGCGTCCGCGCACTCCGAAGGTCAGCCGGCGATTAGCAGCAGTGTTGGCGATCGCCGTGACGAGCAGCGCGACCGCGTTGGCGAGCTGCGCCGGCAGCGTCGTACGGAGGGCGAGGTAGAGCAGCAGATAGCTGAGCGTGCTCACCACACCGATCGCACCGAAGCGAAGGAACTGCGAGCGAAACATTCGAGCGACGCCGCGCAGGTCGTCGACTGCGGTGGACACGATGTCGACACGGCTGTCCGGGTCATCGGTCCAGTCGACCGGCACCTCGTGGATGCGCAGGCCGCGGCGTTCGGCCAGCACCAACAGCTCGGTGTCGAAGAACCACTTCTCGTCGACCACCAGCGGCAGCAGCTCACGAGCGCGGTCGGTCCGGATCGCCTTGAAGCCGCACTGCGCATCCGAGAACCGGGTGCGCAGCACGGTGTGCAGGATAAGGTTGTAGGTGCGCGAGATCAGTTCGCGCTTCGGGCCGCGTACGACGTGAGCACCGCGCGTCAACCTCGTGCCGATGGCGATGTCGCTGTGGCCGGAGAGCAGCGGCGCGACGAGCGGCGCGAGGGCAGCGAGATCGGTCGACAGGTCGACGTCCATGTAGGCGACGACGCGTGCGTCACTCGACGCCCATGCCGCCCGCAGCGCGCGGCCGCGGCCCTTCTCCGGCAGCTGCAGGACC